>CAZSXB010000069.1:0-10148 GCA_964611155.1 uncultured Thermotogaceae bacterium | reverse complement strand
GAATGGTATTCTGCCCCTACAATACTGTGATAAAGGATTTGGGCACTTCTGGCGTGGGAGCATAACACTGTTATGCCCTTGGTTACACATCGTTCTCTCATTCAGCGCACTCATCGAACTTGCCCGTCTGGGTCTGACGGAGCTGGCGTCTCTTATCTTCTCTACAGATCTCTTCCTTTTCCTGAATCGCTTATTATCACCAGGTCTTCTGGATATGGTTCCAGGAATCGTTGGTTTAGCAGATAATCAATTTCATGTTTGATTGCATATGTTTTGACCAGACTGACCGGAACACTGAGAGGTACTTTGCCCTCTCTATATCGTTCTAAGGTATCCAGGAAGAACGCTTTTTCTGCCCTTGACATGGAGTCAGAGAAATAGCCAAAAGCATGCATCAGGACGTTGATATTTGACGTATATCGAGGACTCTTCTCGATGGCTGCACGGAAGTGCACTCCATAGTCATGAAGCAACTGGTCCTTTGTCTTCTTCTCCTGATTGGCCACAATTCTTCCCATCAGCCTCATCTCTTTTTGGTTGTATGCCATATACAGGAGCTTGTTCTTGGAGTGAAAATCAACAAGCCGTTTCATGCTGAAAGACTCGCACAGATCTCTGAATTCAGCAATCAGAAAAACTCTTGTGAAGAAGTGTTCGCGGATTGAATACGAGAGTATCCTCCCTTCGGTCTCAATCGGAAGAGAGGCGAATCTCTCTTGAACCGCTGCTCCAAAGAATCCTGATGATTTTCCTGAAACAGGCGAGACCTTGTCTTCACCGTAGAGCTTCACATCTCCCGTCCCACAGGAAGGCGATCTCGATTTCAGGAGAAAACCATCCACCTGAGATAGCTCTGAGAAGAACCTGTCAATGTACTCTTCCATGTTACTGGTTACATCTTTCTCGGTAGCTGGTTGATACAGCTTCACTTTTCCATTTGAGGTGATCAACCTGATCGCATCGCGAGGAACACCCAGACCGATTTCGACTTCAGGGCATGGTGTAATAGCTTCGACATGGTTGCTCAGGCGTTCAACAATCTTGTTCCTGATTATCTCGCCGTTGAACCTGCAATGATCAAAACCAAGGCACCGGCTGATCACAACCCTTGGCCTAACGAAATCACCCATAACCTATTCCCCCTTCAATATCCATTTTCATGTCAAAAACATCCTCATGCACTAAGCAACAACGCAACACACAATGATTACCTAATCAAGATCGTTGCCCATAGATAACCGCATTTCCCATTAGCTTCCGGAGGCTCTGAGTACTGAAAGCGTATATTGATACACCATTTAGTGAACTACCCAGCACGTTATCTGTTTCTTTTATTCATGAGATTTCTGTTCTCTGTTTGTTCATCTCTCCGAATACAAGAACAAACAGGGCAAATGCTATTCCAACGATTCCCACAAGGCGGAAAGCGACAATAGTTGTAACGCTTTCAATGATCAATCCTCCGACAACTGAACCGAGAACATAAGCAAAACCAGAACGGACAACCCAGAAGACGCTCTGACCAAATACCAGAAACCTCTTCGGGAGTCTGAAGTGGATGTAGTCGAAAAGGGAGTAATACATGAGAATATACGTGAAGCCATGCAACATCTCTATCATGAACAGACTCAGAACACCCCTGGAGAATGACACAAGAACTCTTATGGCTATCGCAAACATACCAATCTGAAGGACTCTGAGGTGGCCCAGGAGAGCGATTATCTTGTTTGCATAGAGAAGGAACGGTATTTCGGAGAAGGCCGCTATCATGAAGACAATCCCCACCACAGAAACATCGAACCCTCTTTCTCTGGTGAGAACGGCAATAAAGGAGTTGTGAAAGGAGTTCAGAGATATTCCAAGAAACATCCCTATTGTCATCAACCAGAAGGAAAAAAGGTTACCAGTTCTCTGCCTGCTTTCATCTTCCTTTCTTACTGTGGTTTTGTGTTCTTCGGGCGTTGCTTTTTCCCTGAACAGGAGAGGTAATGCTAGTGAGAGCGACATGGCCATGAATAACCAGAAAAAGCTCCTTCTTACCAGCAGACCTGTCACCAGTGCCGTTATACCAAATCCCAGGGTACCGAATAGCCTGATATGGTCGAAACGCCCACCCCATCTCTTTATGTGTGTCATGATTCTTGCTTCACCAATCGGTATTACACTGGAAAAGAAGAAAGAAAACACTGCCATCAGGATGAGATTTGCAACAAAGCCCCCGTCAAGGAATATTGGCCATACAAGCAGTGATGACACCAGTGCGGCATAAGAGAAGACCTTCTTCTCCCCCTTATGAGATCCTATATAAAACCAGAAAGGATTTGAGATCAGAGAAACAAGTGGAATCGTGGACATCAATAGTCCTATTTGAAAGGGAGAGTAGCCAGAGATGTCGAAGAACTGACTTAAAAGATTCTTCGTTGCCAGGCTCGAATAAATGAGAGCTTCAAACACGAAGACCGCAGCAGACATCAGCATCCCCCATGAGGATTGACCGGCGAGTTATCGGATGCTGAGCTGCACATATTCATGATAAGCGAGAGCCACATATAGTCATTATAACCTGTTGAAGGCGTTGCACAGACTATGTACGGTGGTTTCTGATAAGGAGACGTGAACCAGAAGACCCTCATCTCAGAGAATCATTGGAGTGAAATGGTAAGATATTCTAGTATATAAGATACTCACGGGCAGAATGTTACTATGTGACACTCTGCCTTATCTGTGGAGGTCATCAATGTATCATGGCCTGAAATACAACCCACTAAAGATTGTTTTGGAGAAGGCTCCAGGGAGTGCCATACTATCACTTCTTTCAACTCTGGAGCTTCTTCATACGGAGCTCGCCATGGAAACCTTATCTGCACTTTCAGCCAAACAGAATAACGACGGTGGTTTTCCAAACCAATTTGACAGGAAGTGTTCGGGTCTGAAAGCTACATATTCTGCTGCTACGGCGCTTCTCGAATGTGGAACCAAAGCAGAATCTACAATCATCAAGAGGGCAGTGCGATTCGTGCTCAACCTTCAGCAGCCAGAAGGTGGCTTTGTTGAAGTGGTCGGTGTCCCCATTCCGGAAGGAATGAGCTGGGAGAGCAAGACCAGACCGATCACATATTATGCTTCACATGTTTGCAGGTTTCTTTCACTGGCGAAGCAGGCTGATGGCCTCTCCTTCCAAAAAGCAGTTTCATGGCTGAAGAATATGCAACTCGAAGATGGTAGTTTCCCGATCGTCCAGGGAGGAGCGCCTGACCCTGATTCCACTGCTGATATCGCATTCACAGTTCGTGACATCTGCGGAGAAGATGATGACACTTATATCAGGGCAAAAGAACGATTTGAAGACTACCTGAATACTCTTGCAGAAGACGTTGAAAGAGGCTATTACTTGTATGAAGGAAATAATCAGGAGCTCGATATCTACTATCTTACGCAGTTTCTCAGCAAACCCATCATAAATGCTGGCTATGACCTCAATGACAGACGTGTCGCAAAAACCGTTGAAGCAATCATATCAACGCAGCGTCCTGATGGAGGATGGAGGGTTTTCTGGGGAGAAGAAAGTGACCCTTTCTATAGTTGCAGAACCCTCGAAATGCTTCTTCTTATCAACGCCATTCCAAAGTCCGCTTTTCGTGAAGATTTGATACGATACTGTGATTGAGCTCATGTATAACCTGGGTACTGTAGAGAAGCGGCATACAGAACACCGGCACGCATCTCTCACAGCAGGTTGTTGTCGTAGGTAAAGGTAATATCTATTGGAAGGAGAAAATACTGATAATAGTCTTATGAATAGATAATCCAGGAGGTAAGGAATATGAACGAAGATCGTCCGATAAAGAACTGGCATTCAGAGAAAATCGATGAAGTGATAAACAAAGTAAGGGGACAGAAGAACGGGCTTTCCAGTGACGATGTTGACGAAAGGCTTAAGGAGCTCGGACCAAATTCGCTTGAAGCTGGAAAGGGCATAAGTCCCTTAACCATTCTGCTTCATCAGGTAAACAACCCGCTGATCTATCTTCTTATCGGCGCAACGCTCCTTTCTCTCTTCCTGGGGCATAGTGTTGATGCAATTGTGATTGCAGGAGTAATCGTCCTGAACACAGTGCTTGGATTCACTCAGGAGTGGAAAGCAGAAGGAGCTCTCGCTGCTCTCAAGAAGATGGCTGCACCTCATGCAATGGTTCTGCGTGACGGAGAACCGAAAGAAATCGAAGTAGATGGCATAGTCCCTGGTGATGTCTTGCTTCTGGAGACGGGGGATCGAGTTGCTGCCGATGCGAGAATCATAGAGAGTGAAGATCTTCAGATTGATGAGTCTGCGCTAACGGGTGAGTCAGAACCAGTTTCAAAGTCTCCAGAGAAGATAGAAGAAGACACTCCCATGGCAGATCAGAAAAACATGCTCTGGATGTCAACGAGTGTGACAGGCGGTCGGGGGAAGGCCATCGTTATCGCCACAGGCATGAATTCTGAGATGGGAAAAATCGCAGGCGAGGTTCGCTCTACCGGAAGAGAGATCACCCCACTACAAAAGCGAATGAACAAACTCAGTCTCATTCTCGGTATCGGTGGAGTATTATTTGCTGGAGTTGTTCTTCTGCTAGGTTTCTTCAGGGGCTTCGATTTTGTTGAGATCTTGCTCTACGCTGTTGCAGTTGCAGTATCAGCAATTCCAGAAGGTTTACCAGCCGTGATAAGCGTCACGCTTGCCCTTGGTGTGAGAAGGATGGCAACCAGAAACGCTATCATCCGAAGACTTGCAGCTGTCGAGACACTTGGATCCACTACGGTGATCTGCTCTGACAAGACAGGAACGCTGACAAAGAACCAGATGACTGTCAGAAAGATCTGGGCTGGCCAGAAAACATTCGAAGTTACAGGTGAAGGATACCAGCCTGAGGGGAGAATCGAAAGTTCTGATGGCGACAGCATCGATGAGATTCCGCATGATGTCAAACTCCTTCTTCGTATAGGAACACTTGCTAACAATGCCAGACTGAAAAAAGAGAACGATCACTGGATTGCTGAAGGAAATCCAAGCGAAGCTGCCCTGTTGGTAGCATCTCAGAAAAGCGGTTTGGACATCAACAGACTCAGGGAGGAAACAAATCGTGTTCACGAAGTTACCTTCTCAAGCGATCGCAAATACATGGCTACCCTGCATCCATCAGACGACGGAGAATCGAGAAGGGCTTTCGTCAAAGGCGCACCGGACAGGCTAATTGAGTTCTGCACTCATGTGCTGATTCATGGTGAAGCAGTCGAACTGGACGATGAAAAGCGTGAAGAGATCAACAGAATCAACGAGGATTTTGCATCAGGTGCCCTGAGAGTTATGGCTGGGGCTTTCAAGGATTTCCCTGGTAACAAGGAAAGACTTGAACCTGAAGAAGTTGAAGAGGGATTAACTCTTGCCGGCCTTTGGGGAATGATCGATCCACCTCGCGAAGAAAGCAAGAAAGCCGTTGCTGAAGCCAAGGATGCCGGTATCCATCCTGTTATGATAACCGGTGATCATGCGGCTACAGCTATAGCCATAGCTAGAGAAGTCGGTATCTCTGACAGTGACAAGGCCTACACAGGCAAGGACATTGATCAGATGAACAATGAGCAACTCTCAAAAGCAGCGCTTGAAGTTGGTGTTTTCGCACGAGTCTCGCCTTCTCACAAGCTCAAGATCATGCAAGCGCTTAAAGAGAGTGGACATATCGTAGCCATGACGGGTGATGGGGTGAACGATGCACCTGCTTTAAAGGGTGCTGATATTGGCGTGGCTATGGGTATCACGGGAACAGAGGTCGCAAAAGAAGCAGCTGACATGGTTCTGACAGACGATAACTTTGCGACTATCGTTCATGCCGTTGAAGAGGGTCGTGTGATATTCAGTAACCTCAGGAAAGTCGTGTTCTTCTTGCTCGCCACAAATGTTGGAGAGATCCTTACACTGATAACAGCCCTTGTCATTGGTCTTGATCTTCCACTCACTGCCGTCATGATCCTCTGGGTCAACCTGGTGACCGACGGAGCTTGCACAATCCCAATCGGTGTTGAACCGGGACATTGGGAAGTGCTTAAAGCCCCTCCTCGCGATCCTAAGGAATCAATAGTTCATGGTCGGCTCTGGATGAGGATATTCCTTCTAACACCGGTAATGGCTGCGGGCACTCTTGGCATGTTTTGGTACGGTCAACAATCAGGAAACATTGATTATGCCAGGACCCTGGCTTTCTGTACGATGGTCGCCTTTCAGTGGTTCCAGGCGTTCAACGCACGATCAGAAAGACAGTCAGTATTCTCAATCGGAATGCTCTCCAACAAAGCAGTCTTGTTGGGAATAGGAATAGCTGTCGCTCTTCAGATACTGGTTGTTCAGACACCAATCGGGAATGTGCTTTTCGGTACCACAAGTTTGGGGCTTCTTGACTGGATAGTAATTGTCGTGGTAGCTGCCACGATATGGCTTACTGACGAAGTGCTTAAGCTTCTCAAGGTATACGGAAAACCAGGATATAGATGATAGACGAGTTAGCTTGATATTCTGAATGCATGGTTGATGGACCAGAGTGAAGTATCACAACTTCACGGACCTGACACCCAGAAAGTGAGGTGCTCTCATGAGATGGTCAAAGGAAGGAATTATTAGCCCCCTCTGGTTGCTGTTGATTATCCCCGTTATCGCAGCAGCAGGGGTTTCAATATGGCTCCTAACTCCATATTCTGCAACAGAACAGGCGCTGGCCGCGCTTAATAGTGACGGCGCCGTGTCTGTAGATACATCCAGGTGGATTGTCCTCACTCCTGAAGAAGAAAAGACCCAAACAGGCTTCATACTCTACCCGGGAGGAAGGGTTGACGAGAAGGCATACGCCGTGCTTGCCAGGTTAATCGCAGAAGCAGGTTATAAGACTGTCATAGTACCGATGCCATTTGACCTTGCCGTGCTCAATCCTTCTGCTGCCAGAGGTATTATTCAGGCATTTCCAGATATCAGTCAGTGGTACATTGGAGGACATTCGCTGGGTGGAGCTATGGCTGCCCGGTTTGCCTATCTAAACACTGAGAGCATATCTGGTCTTGTCCTGCTGGCATCATATCCGGCACGAAACAACGATCTCTCAGGTGTTGCTATTCCCGTGTTATCAATATCCGCATCCCTTGATGGCGTCGTCGACCGAGATAACCTGGAGAACTCCCGAAACCTGCTTCCTCAAGATACTGTCTGGTTTGAAATAGAAGGTGGGAACCACGCACAATTTGGACACTACGGCGAGCAAAGAGGGGATCTTGAAGCAAGAGTTTCTCTAGAAGAGCAGATAGAGCAGACAACCAAGGCGATTCTCTCCTTCTTCAAGAAAGGAGAGTATCATTAGATATCTGAGAGGAGTGTCGCATCATGACAAATGAATCACAGTCAGAAAGAAGCTCTGCGCAGAAACACTCGAATCAGGTGACTACAATACCGATTAGACTCGACTCACCGCTTTCTCCTGAAGAAAGCTATGGTAATCCAGGCGAATTCATCCTTTCTGCGATAGGAAAGGCCGGAGTAGAGATCGGGCAAGGTGATGTAATCGTAGTAACATCAAAAATCATATCAATCCTTGAAAACAGGTGCACTAGACTTGGAGAAATCCGACCATCCTTCAGGGCTAAAGTGCTGGGGAGGGTTTTTGGCAAGTCACCAGACAAGGTAGAACTAATCTTGAGAGAGGGCCCTGTCTCAGCTGTGGTTCCATTCAAATGGGTGCTAAAGGACCGGAGCATCAGAGAAAGGATTCTCGGAAGTTCATTCAACGTCTCTGACAGTCTCGCAGTCATCGACACATTCAAGAATGTATTCATTGTTAAGAGGTACGGTATCTATCTTGACGAAGCTGGAATCGATGCATCCAATCTCCCTGAAGGCTGGGCGGGTCTTCTGCCTGTCGATTCCTGCAAAAGCGCCAGTAGAATTCGAGAAGAGATTGAATCAAACGTGAGGAAGCAAATTGCAGTGGTAATTACTGATACAACCTCCGTTCTTGGAAGAACCGGCTCAAATGATGTTGCACTGGGTTTCTCGGGAATCGATCCAATAGGAAGGGAACACGCACGACCAGACCTCTTTGACAGGCCCAAATCTGGTGGAATGGACATCGTTGTGGACTCAATATCGGCATTTGCAGGAAGTGTAATGGGTGGTTTCGCAGAATGCTCACCCATCTGTGTGATCAAAGGTCTCAATTACAAAAGATCAGATAAAGACATGGGCATGAGTGATCTGCTGTATCCTCCAGGTGTCAAAGTGAAATCATTTTTCAAGGCACTCTTACCGAACGTGTTACTGTGGCTCCTCTTGTTTGTAACTCTCCCTTTTTCACTCTCAAAGAACAGTAGAGGATAGTTGATATGAAGAAGCTAAGAGGATCTTCTTGTGCTATCTTCTGAGCAGATGTACTACGCACTCTCAAGGCATCTGGAGAATAACGCATGCATTTGAGAAGATGCTATATGGATTGGAGGTTAATTACGATCAATGCAATCAGTTAGTGCAGAGGCTTCCTATGTTCTCTGCTGATGGAAATGCCCGGTTCTTCATTTTGTAATCCTTACGGATCCCTTGCGGAGCGCTTCCTGTAATCTGAATGTGCTATATTCTCTGTAAGTATCTACCATAATGCCTCAAAACAGTTTCCCAAAGTGATCAGGAGGCGAATGAGGAGGAGATGTTGTGAAAACGAAGTTCCAGATTCTTATTCTAGTGAGTTCTTTGTTGGTGTTGTTTTTTACTCCGGCTTTGGCTGATTCTCATGGTGCTGATGACGTGGGTTTCTCGTGCGTCGTTTTGGGCGCAGGTGGAGGTCCTCGTGAAGATGATATCTCCGGATATATGCTGTGGCCTGCAGGATTGCCTGGAGAAGCAATCTTTCTCGACGCGGGAACGTTGACAGCTGGTATTCGGAAAGCAGATGAAATGGGCAATCTCTGGGAATTCAGGGTTCCACCCGACTCCAACCTCACAAGAGAAGGATGGATCTTGAGAAACGCCAAGGCGTACCTTATCACGCACGCTCATCTTGACCACATTGCCGCCATGGTTATTAACTCCCCGGTAGACTCTTCAAAACAGCTCTTTGGAATAGAGCCCACCATCAAAGACTTGAAGGAACACATTTTCAACTGGAGAGTCTGGCCGAATTTCGGAGATTCAGGTCCAGGATTTGCACTTGGTGTTTATAAGTACATCACATTAACTCCCGGGGAAGAGGTTCCTATTGCAAACACCTCAATGACAGTTGAAGGCCATTTTCTAGCTCATGATCTTCCGTATGAGACTGGCGGTTTCCTGGTTCAGAAGAATGGATACTACGTGATGTTCTTTGGAGATACCGGACCGGATGAAGTGCAGAACACTGATCACCTGCTCAAGGTCTGGGAAAGGCTTGCTCCTCTCATAAGAGATGGCCGTTTATTGGGTATGTTCATTGAGGTTGCATATCCTGAAGGGAGACCCGACAACCTGTTGTTTGGCCATTTCACACCGAGCTGGTTGATGCATGAGTTTCAGAGACTCGCAGGGATTGTGGATCCAAAGAATCCCGAAGAGGCATTGAACGACCTGACCGTTGTTGTTACACACATAAAGCCAGAATTCGTTATGGCGCCGTCACCATTTCAGCTTATCTCTGAACAGCTAGACACACTCAATGATCTGGGTATCAACTTCATATACCCTCGCCAGGGAATGAGGATTGAGTTTAGGCCGTAAGAGCAAAGGTTTGAGAGGCAGTTGAAGGTTCAAGGTTGAAGCAGAAGATCCAAGAGCGGGTATTGGAAGAACAGGGTTGAAGGGCAGGTTGAGATTCAGGTAAAAAGGCAGGTAGAGTTAGAAATCAAAGCGGGTGAAACGTGCGATAACCCTTTTTGAAAGAAGTTTTCAGTAATGTAGGGGCATAACATTGTTATGCCCTTTATTATACAGCATCATCAATGAATCTGTTTAAACCGACTTTTGACGTACAACAAAAGACATCGGTCAAGTGCGGTTGAAGTGAATCGGTTGGATAGGCCCGGTTGAATAAGAGTGGGTATTGGAAGAACAGGTTTGAAGGGCAGTTGAAGGTTCAAGGTTGAAGCAGAAGATCCAAGAGCGGGTC
>CAZSXB010000068.1:7389-10246 GCA_964611155.1 uncultured Thermotogaceae bacterium | reverse complement strand
ACTGCATTCTCTGCATGAAAGAGCTTTCAGAGGATCTTAGACCAACTGTTGTGGTTGCTCCCGAAGCGAGAGGATTCATCTTCGCCGCTCCTCTTGCGCTGGCTATGGGCATAGGGTTTGTCCCCGTGAGAAAACCCGGAAAACTGCCCTTCAAGACTTTATCTGTATCCTACTCTCTTGAATACGGAACGGCCGAACTGGAAATGCACGTTGACGCACTGAAGCCGAAGGATAGAGTATTGATAGTGGACGACATACTTGCAACTGGTGGCACGATTGAAGCACTTATTAAGATGATAAATGATCTCAAAGCGGACGTTGCAGGAATCGTTGCACTTGCAGAGCTTTCCTTTCTAAAACCTAGAGAACGACTCTCCAATTACGAAGTAAGAACGCTTATCTCTTACTGAAAAGATGAGTCAATAGAGGAGATGATTGAATGCTGAAGTTTGACTTTTCTCTGGCTTTCCAGGAGACTCTTGAGACCGGGCTTTCATTTTCAGAACTCACCGCCTCTTCTGCCGATGCGGTGTCGGCCCTTGAAGATGTTCTCGAGTCGGATCCAGCATTCCTTAGAATACTGAATGAGACGTCCACAATTGACCAGGTTGAACAACACCGTTCCTGGTTAAGCGGATTTGACGACTTCGTAGTCGTTGGTATTGGTGGTTCCGCACTAGGCAATGCCGCGATTCACTCAGCACTGAAACCACTGAACTGGAATTCAGCTACATACGAAAGGAAAGGGCTCTGCCGCGTATTCATTCTGGATAACGTTGACCCTGACTTCGTCAACTCTTTGCTTGAGGAGATCAACCCTGGAAAGACCGTGTTCAATGTTATATCAAAATCCGGAACAACCGCTGAGTCAATGGCCAATTACCTGGTTCTCCGCGATTATCTCCGAAAGAACGGTCTTGAGACAAAGAAACACTTCATTTTCACCACAGATCCTGAAGAAGGAACACTGAGACAGATATCCGAAGAAGAAGGCATCAGGAGACTTTCTATTCCTAAGGGTCTTGGCGGTCGATTCAGCGTATTAAGCACCGTTGGGATGCTCTCTGGACTATCTGAGGGTATAGATATTCAGAAGCTTTATGAAGGAGCCAGAAATGGTCTTGAAAGGTATACCAGAAGTGACTTCAAGTCAAATCCGATGCTTATTAACACCTTGCTGCACTATCTATATCTTAGAAAAAAACACGATATATCTGTGATGATGCCTTACTCAAACAGGTTGTATCTTCTCGCTGACTGGTACAGACAATTGTGGGCAGAGTCTCTGGGAAAGAAGTTTGACATTAACGGGAAGACCGTCAACGTTGGCCAGACTCCTATCAAAGCACTCGGAGCAGTAGATCAGCACTCACAGATCCAGCTCTACAATGAGGGCCCCAAAGACAAGATCGTTACCTTCCTCAAAGTGCTTAGCTTCTCAGAAGACTTCAAGATACCACTCATTCATTCTGATATCTGTTCCGTCTCTTATCTAGGTGGGAAGTTGCTTTCAGAACTGCTGAACTCCGAACTTGAAGGAACTGCACTTGCGCTTTGCGAGAACGGAGTTCCAAATCTGACCATATCGTTCCCTATCATTGATGAATTACATGTTGGGGAGTTCATTGTCTTCTACGAACTGATGACTGCAACAATGGGAAGTCTGATGAAAGTCAATCCTTATGATCAGCCCGGAGTTGAGTTAGGCAAGAAGATCACGTATGCCCTGATGGGTAGGAATGGTTATGACGATATTCGCCAGCGCTACCAGGAACGGGCCTCATGGAGGTTTGAGATATGAAAGAGAAACTTCTAGCCCTTGAAGAAAAGCACAGCATATCTGAAATGTACTGCCTGGAAGAAGAGGTTCCATTCTTTGTGATTATCTCTGAAGATGCAGACATGATAATCAAAAGCCTTGAAGAGGTCCAGGAACTCGAGGCTGATGTTGTTGTGTTAACCGAAGAAGAAAAGGTTGCACTTGAGAAAGCCAACAGTGAAATCGGGAAAGTCGTATCGCGGGTTTTGAAGGAAGGACAAAGACTCATTTGACTGTTGTCGGCATCACCGGTAAGGCGGGCTCCGGGAAATCATTACTGGCTAACGCGTTTGAGGATAAAGGGGCGGTCAGGATCTGCCTTGACGAAGTGGGGCATTCGGTCCTTCATGAAATAAGAGATAGCCTCACGAAAGCATTTGGATCTTCAGTTGTGTCAGAGGGGATCGTTGATCGTCGGGAACTTAGTAACGTTGTCTTCTCTTCTCACGAAAAGCTTGCTGTGCTCAATCAGCTCACACACCCTCTCATAAAATCTCGAACCCTTGAGATTCTTTCAGGGCTGAACGGCAAACTTGCAGTTATTGAAGGGGCGCTTCTTTTCGACATAGGTCTTGCTAAGGCCTGTGACAAGGTGATCTGGATCGAATCATCTGAAGAAATCATCCACAAACGACTCGAAACAAGAGGAATGGACAAGGACAAAATTGAGAGAATTGTCGCGCTTCATCGGGGTCTGGAAAAGTACAGAAGCCTCTGTGACGCGGTAATAATTAACGACTCAACCCCAGAAGACCTTGTCCAAAGACTGTTTCAGTTGCTTCGCGAGTGGGGAGTTGAGTGAAGGCCAGGTAAGAGCTGAAGGTTGAAGCAAGAGAACAGGAGCAGGGTTGAAGAGCAGGTTGAGAATCAGGTAGAGGGTGAAGTTAAGATCAAGAAACGACTTGCGGAAACTCCAACCTACGACATGCGAAAAGACCAATGATAGAACAAGACACGAGAGTTTCGCTGTGCGAGAGTTCCGACTTGCGAGAAAATCTCAGGAACAGGTTTGAGAATCAGTTAGAGGTTGAAGGTTAG
>CAZSXB010000068.1:0-7289 GCA_964611155.1 uncultured Thermotogaceae bacterium | reverse complement strand
CTTGCGAGAAAATCTCAGGAACAGGTTTGAGAATCAGTTAGAGGTTGAAGGTTAGAGTAAGGGAAACAAACACAGAAGTTTCGCCTGGCAACAACATAAAGTTCCAGAAGCCTTATTCATAGTAGTGTAGGGGCATCAGCATGCTGTGCCCTTCGGATGAAATCCGACACTTCCAAGAATAGGTTTGAGGGGCAGTTTAAGGTTAGAGGTTAAGGCAGAAAACCAGGTGCGGTTGAAGTGGTTCGGTTGGATAGAACCGGTTGAGTAAGTGCGGGTATTGCGAGAAGAGTAGAACACGAAAGTGCCGCTGTGCAAGAGTCCTGGAACTTCAGCTTCGTGGCAGGATCTATGCCACTCCGCTTCTTGAGCGTTCTTTGCTCAATTCGCTTCGTTTGCTGAAGTGCAAACTTCGCCTCTCTGGCGAACTGTGCCAGATTCGCTTCTCAGTCCGATTCTGACTGACTTGCTGTGCCCTTCGGATGAAATCCGACGGTTCTTCTAACAGATGTACAATCACATGAGAGAAATGTTCGAAAACTTCGTCGTGTCTGATGTCGCAGAGAGTTCTGATTCTTCTGCTTCATGGCGTGCGTCTAGCCATTCCGCTTCGGACCTTAACCTGGTCCTTCGCTTCATGAGCGTATTTCGCTCAATCCGCTTCTCCAGCGACTCTTGCTGGAGCAGCTTCAGCAGCGAACTTCTGCGTCCCGCTTCTGCCCTGTTCCTGGGCACTCGCTTCTCTGGCGTTCTTTGCAAGACCAGCTTCTCGTCGCAAAGCGACGACCGGCTCAAGCTCCCCATGTTATAATTCTCGTGGTTGTTTTTAGGAAGGGAGGAAATCTAGTGTCTGACAAATACGTATACTATTTTGGTAAGAAACGCGCCGAAGGTGGCGCCGAAATGAAGGATTTGCTGGGCGGCAAGGGGGCAAACCTTGTCGAAATGACAAAGCTTGGATTCCCTGTTCCCCCGGGATTCGTGATCAGCACAGAGGTATGTAAGTACTATAATGAACACGAAAAAGCATACCCCGAAAACCTGAAGAAACAAGTCGAAGATTCCATAAGGGATCTGGAAGAAGAGACTGGCAAGGAGTTCGGATCGAGTGAAAACCCTCTCCTTGTTGCAGTTCGTTCAGGTGCAGCAATATCAATGCCAGGAATGATGGATACTATTCTCAATCTTGGGTTGAATGATTCCACTGTTGAGGGTATGATCAAGGCCACGGATAACCCGAGATTCTGCTACGATTCCTATCGAAGATTTTTGCAGATGTTCGGAGACGTGGTTTTGAAGATCGAGCACGAGCTTTTCGAAGATGCCCTGAATGAGATCAAGAAGGGCAAAGGTGTGAAACTTGACGTTGAACTCGAGGCTGACGATTTCAAGAAGCTGGTCGAGGAATACAAAGAGATATACAAGAAGGCCGGCAAAGAGTTTCCACAGGATCCCTGGGAACAGCTGTGGAAGTCGATAGACGCTGTCTTTGGAAGCTGGATGAACGAGCGTGCTATCACTTACAGAAAACTGAACAACATTGATGAGAGCTCGTTATTGGGAACCGCGGTAAACGTTGTTACAATGGTATTCGGTAATATGGGTAATACGAGTGGCACGGGTGTCGCATTTACAAGAGATCCGAACACTGGGGAACGAACTGTATACGGCGAATACCTCATCGACGCACAGGGCGAAGATGTCGTTGCTGGAACACGAACCCCCGAACCTATCTCCGATCTTAAGAAAGAGATGCCGGAGATTTATGATGAGCTGATCGACATCTTCCGCAGACTTGAAGAACACTACCACGATATGCAGGATGTGGAGTTCACGATTGAAAAAGGTCGACTCTATTTGCTGCAGACCAGAAACGGCAAGAGGACACCTTACGCGGCCGTGAAGATCGCTGTCGATATGGTCAAGGAGTCCGTGATGACAAAGGAAGAAGCTCTCTTGAAGACTTCTCCGGAGCATATAGAGATACTGCTGCATCCGTATTTTACACAGGAAGCAAAGGATAAAGCGGAGCTTATGGCAAAAGGTAACCCTGCTTCTCCAGGTGCAGCAACAGGTATTGTGGTATTTGATTCGGACAAAGCTGACAAGCTTGTGAAGGAAGAGAATAAGAAGGTAATTCTTACACGTCCCGAGACTTCTCCTGAAGACATTGCCGGTATGGCTGCATCAGAAGGTATTCTCACTTCTACCGGGGGCAAGACGTCTCACGCCGCGGTTGTGGCCAGAGGCATGGGGAAACCCTGTATTGTTGGTTGTAGCGAAATAGAAATCAACAGAGCAAAAGGTATTATGAAGGCGAGAGGGAAAGAATTCAAAGAGGGTTCCTGGATTAGCATCGATGGAACAACAGGTGAAATCTTTGAAGGAAAGCTTGAAACTGTAATGCCCCAGGGACTCGAAGGTCCTCTTGCTGAGATCCTCAGTTGGGCTGATGAAATCAGGAGACTGGGTGTTCGGGCAAACGCAGACACACCCAAAGATGCGGAGACTGCGAAGCGCTTTGGTGCCGAAGGAATAGGCCTTGCTAGAACCGAGCACATGTTCTTTGAATCTGACAGAATCCCTGTCGTGAGACAGATGATCCTTTCGAAATCTGTTGAACAAAGAGAAAGAGCACTTGAACGCCTCCTTCCAATGCAGCAGGAAGACTTCGTTGGGCTTTTCAAGGCAATGGAAGGCTACCCGGTGACCATCAGACTCCTTGATCCACCACTGCATGAATTCCTGCCCAGCGAAGAAGACGATATAAAGGCGCTTGCAGAGGAGATGAAGGTCTCTTTCGAGGAACTCAAGGAAGTAGCAGAGAGCCTTCACGAGTTCAACCCCATGATGGGGCACCGTGGTTGCAGACTTACTGTTACCTATCCCGAAGTTGCCATAATGCAAACGAAGGCAATAATAGGTGCCGCCATAGATGTTCTGAAGGAAGAAGGAAAGACAGTGCTTCCTGAGATAATGATTCCGCTTGTGAGCATCTCAAAAGAGCTGGAGTATCTCAAGAAAATCATCGTTGAAACAGCAGATGAGATGATTGAGAACGCTGGTGTTGAGCTGAAGTACACAGTAGGGACAATGATAGAGATACCGAGAGCATGTCTCATAGCGGATGAGATTGCCAAAGAAGCGGAATTCTTTAGCTTTGGCACAAATGATCTTACCCAGCTCACTTTTGGCTTCAGCAGAGACGATTACGGAAAGTACGTTGGAGATTACGTAGCAAAGGGAATCCTTGAAGTAGACCCATTCCAGAAGATTGACCAGATCGGTGTTGGTGAACTGGTCAAGATAGGAACGGAAAGGGGAAGGAGTACAAGAAAAGACCTCAAGGTCGGAATCTGTGGTGAACATGGCGGTGAACCTTCTTCAGTTGAATTCTGCCACCATGTCGGCCTTGATTATGTGAGCTGTTCTCCTTATAGAGTACCTGTTGCGCGATTATCCGCCGCACATGCAAAGCTAAAAAGCAAGTAGTAGTAGTTGATTATGGGCCATCTCTTCGCTGAGATGGCCTTTTTCGGAGGTTCCAATGATCGAAGCCCTGGCGAATTTTGCGGCCTCGACAGGTTTTGCGATGATCTCCTGGGAAAACCTGGCTATGTTTGCTATTGCGGGTGTATTGACTTACCTTGCTATTGCAAAGAATGCTGAACCTCTGCTTCTTATACCGATTTCCTTCGGGATTATTATGGCAAACATCCCACCACAAGCCACCGGGC
Source organism: uncultured Thermotogaceae bacterium (assembly GCA_964611155.1). Lineage (GTDB taxonomy): Bacteria > Thermotogota > Thermotogae > Petrotogales > Kosmotogaceae > UBA9910. The sequence goes on along the minus strand of CAZSXB010000068.1, from coordinate 3,555 downwards.
TGTTTGAACCTGGCAGCGGTCTACTCTGGTTCATCATGCAAGGACTTGAACTGGGTATATACCCACCTCTGATATTCCTGGGAATTGGAGCAGTAACGGATTTCTCTTTTCTACTGGCAAACCCCAAAACTCTTTTCCTGGGAGCAGCAGCCCAGGTTGGCATATTCAGCACGTTCATTGTTGCGAAGCTCATGGGATTTGGCCTTGCAGATGCCGCTTCCATCGGTATCATCGGCGGAGCAGATGGTCCCACGGCTGTCTATGTGTCAAGTCTTCTGGGCTCGCCATATCTGGCAGTCATAGCGATTGCCGCTTACTCGTATATAGCACTCATACCGGTTCTGCAACCACCTATAATGAAGCTTCTCACAACAAAAGGAGAGCGGAGAATCAAGATGGGTATGCAGCTCAGAAGAGTGTCCAGGAAAGAACGTATTGTCTTTCCAATAGTCTCAACCATTTTGATCTCTCTTATTGTCCCACGTGCACTTCCTCTTATTGGGATGATGATGTTGGGGAACTTCTTCAGAGAAAGCGGTGTAACCAAGAGATTGGTGGAAGCCTCTGGAAAGTATATCTCGGATACGGTTATAATACTACTGTGCGTGTCGATAGGGGCAAAAGCTGACGGTTCAGTGTTCCTAACCCCGCAAAGCCTTATGATTATAGGCCTGGGAGCAGCCGCTTTCATCGTGGCAACCGCTTCGGGGATACTGTTTGCGAAGCTGATGAATCTCTTTTCAAAGAACAAGGTCAACCCGCTTATAGGCGCTGCGGGGGTATCGGCGGTACCTACAGCAGCACGTGTTTCCCAGCGAGTCGCCCAGGAAGAAGACCCAAGCAACTACATACTGATGCACGCCATGGGTCCAAATGTAGCTGGCGTTATAGGTTCTGCTATTGCAGCAGGGGTCTTCCTCTCCGTCCTACTATAAGACCGGGAGGTCATTCTTGTGAGTGAAAAAAGGCACTTCAAAGTGAAAATCAACTACAGCTACTGCAAACGCTGCGGGATATGTTACTGGATCTGCCCAACAAAGACAATTCTGAAAGGCGATCTCGGCAAACCATCCGTACCCGATCATGACAAGTGCATTGGTTGTTCCATGTGTGAAAATGCCTGTCCCGATTTCGCTATTGACATAGAGCAGATCGAGGCGGTGAAATCAGATGCATGAAAGCCTATTCATGCAGGGAGACGAAGCATGTGCTCTCGGCGCAATAAAGGCTGGTTGCAGGTTTTTTGCGGGCTACCCAATTACACCGGCAACCGAAATAGCCGAGACCATGTCGATTGAGCTTCCAAAGCATGGCGGAACGTTCATTCAGATGGAAGATGAAATAGCCAGTGCTGCAGCGATCATTGGGGCTTCTCTAGCCGGTGTGAAATCCATGACTGCAACAAGCGGACCTGGATTCAGTTTGATGCAGGAAGCTATCGGGTATGCAGCCATGACAGAAACACCGATTGTGATCGCAAATGTGCAGCGTGGAGGCCCTTCAACAGGGCTTCCAACAAAAGTAGCCCAGGGTGACATAATGCAGACACGCTGGGGAACACACGGAGACCACCAGATTATTGCCCTTTATCCTTCAACAGTTGAGGAAGTATACAAGTACATCGTGACAGCCTTCAACTACGCAGAAATATACAGGACTCCCGTGATATTTCTTATGGACGAGGTTCTGGGACACATGAGGGAGAGTTTCAAGGCAGATGGCGAGGCCTTCGTTCAGATAGACAGAGCAAGCGAAAGTGAACTCGAAGACGATGATATCTTTCACCCGTTCTACGGAGATGATCAAATGATGGCGTCCCCACTCGTAACGATGGGTAAGTCCAGGTTTCATGTCTCCGGCCTGGTCCATGACGAATCTGGTTTTCCCATAGGCACGCCTGATGATGTTGGAAGGATTTTGAGACGCCTGGATCACAAGATCAAGCTCCACGCTGACGAAATCGTTATCTACGATGAATACATGACTGAAGACGCCGACCTCCTGGTTATTGCATATGGTTCGACAGCCAGGACAGCTATGCGTGCAGTAAAAATGGCAAGGGAAGATAAGATCAATATCGGACTTTTCAAGCCAATTACGATTTGGCCTTTCCCCGCCACCAGGCTAAGGCAATTGCTGAAACGCGTCAGTGCAGTGATTGTGGCAGAGATGAATCTTGGACAGATTGTCTACGAAGTATCCAGGCTTAACAAGCGAGGAATAAAGCTCGAACTTCTTAGTAAGGTAAGCGGGGAACTCGTAACCCCCCAAGAGATGTTGGACTGCATTACCAAGGTAAAATCAGAGATTATCGAACTATAATAGGCTAGCAGATCCACCAGCGCTTTGAAAAAGTATTACGAAGCGCTGGTTTTTGGTTTCATCATGGTAAAATACTGTGAACACACTTTCCGTCGTAGGAGGTAGTCATATGGAGATCCTGAAAGTAAGCTCCAAGTCGAATCCAAACAAAGTAGCTGGCGCAATTGCTGGTGTTCTCTCCAAGTCAGACCAGGTGGAGCTCCAGGCCATTGGCGCAGGTGCGGTCAACCAGGCTGTCAAGTCTGTCGCAATTGCGTCAAGGTTTTTGGGGGAGCAAGGTACCAAGATCTCCATGGTCCCCGGATTTGTGGAGATACAGATCGGGGAAGAAATGCGGACAGGAATTACTCTCCGAGTTACAGCTGAAGAACGAGGAGAAGTAAGTGAAACAGCCTCGGAAGAAAAGGAGCCCGTTGAGGAAGAACCTGAGATCGAAGACTGAGACGAATCTGCTCACGTGGCACAGCCACCATTGCGGAGAGTGAAGACAGAGCTTTTGCCTCTTTAAATGAACCTTTTGGGGGGGAGCACATGAAAATCAGTGATGGGGGTTCTCGTAAGATCAGGAATCTACCAGAACCTCAGCATGCTGTAAGGCTTTATCTCGTAATCCTTGCCCTCTCCCTGATATCGGGGATATGGTTTGTTGAGTGGTTCGGACTTCAGTTGAATTTGTGGATCAATCAGATACTCTTCATTTTCTTGCCTGTTGCATTGACCGCTCGTGCCTTCAATTGGGATATCGGCAGTGTATTCAGGTTCAGGAGACCTCGATACCTGATACTCCTGTTTTCCTGTGTTGCAGGACTCGGGATAGGGTTTATCGCTGCTTCGGCAATTCCTGCAGTCGAAAGACTTCTTGCAAGATCATTGGGGCCGCCACCTTCTGCGTTATTGCTCATGGATCGCGTGAACTACTTTGAAATGCCTCTGGAGGTTACCGTTGTCCTAGGACTGGTTCTTCTTGCACCGTTTTGCGAAGGACTCTTTTTCAGAGGTGTCATGCAACGATCCTTTGAAGTATATGGCATAAACAGGGGATGGGTTTACTCGGGAATTCTCTTTGGCCTGCTATACGTGGTAAATGGTGTTGGCAGCATCGGACCTTTTGTACTTCTAGGATTAATCGCGGGTTATATAACCCTCTTGTCAGGGTCTATCTGGAACGCCATGGCATTGCACTCAGTGTGCAACATAACCATTCTCTTTGTGGGACCACTCATGGGAATTCGA
>CAZSXB010000067.1:3901-10736 GCA_964611155.1 uncultured Thermotogaceae bacterium | reverse complement strand
GCGGTACGTGAGCTGGGTTCAGAACGTCGTGAGACAGTTCGGTCCCTATCTGCTGCGAGCGTAGGAGGCTTGAGAGGAGTCGCCCCTAGTACGAGAGGACCGGGGTGAGTGGACCCCTGGTGAACCAGCTGTGGCGCAAGCTGCATTAGCTGGGTAGCTATGTTCATATAAGATAACCGCTGAAAGCATCTAAGCGGGAAGCTGACCTCAAGACGAGGCCTCTTAGGGACGTTCGAGAACAGGACGTAGATAGGCTGGAGGTGTAAGCCCTGTGAGGGGTTGAGCCGACCAGTACTAATATCCCGAATCCTTTACCTTATCACTCTTCCCATGCACCTTTGAATGACCAGAAGTTACCTGGGTGCGCATATTGGGGTGGGAAACACCCGGTTCCATACCGAACCCGACCGTTAAGCCATCCCAAGCCGATGGTAGTATGGGGGCAGCTCCATGCAAGAGTAGGTAGTGCCCAGGTTACTATATACATAAAGGGAGCACTTTCGTGCTCCCTTTTTCTTTTTGCCAATGGTTACAGAAAAGAACCTAGAAAAGCAAGTTCCCTTTATCACTCTTCTTGGACTTGCCCTTTACGTTCTCAAGTCGGCTCAAAAAGTCTGGCGAGGCTACATCAATTACGTTATCGCCATCTTCCGCGGATTCATCCATTTGCTTCCGGTAGCTATCGATCTTCTCTCGAATATCCGCAACGTCTCCTTGAAGCCAGTTATAGATACCATCTGTGATAGAACTCGAGATTTCGTTGGTATCTTCGCTATCGAGCATACCGGCTTGCTTCATCACTTCGAGTTCGCTCTTCACGGCCTCAAGTACCCGATCCTTAGAAAACTCCGAGTCATCCTCTTTCATTAGTCTGAGAAGAACGTTTGTCTTTATTCTCAGATCATTCAGACTGGACTCCATTGAATCCATTCTCGACATGATAGCCGAGAGTAGTTGATCAAGTGTTACCTGCACTGTATCACATCCTTCCATCAATCATTCTCTTGACGACACTCCCAGTTGATCTTATAGCGAACACGATCCCAACCAGGGATACCATAAGCGGCACTCCAAAACCAATTATCAAGAACGTTACTCTGTCTGTATGGAGAAGCAACCATGCTTCACCATTCTTTCCACCCGTTATCGCATCAATCAACAGCACCGGAACTATGATATTACCTATGCTGATTAAGAAAGTTAAGATCTCCAAAACAAGTGTAGCCCGTAAGCTCAATCTTCTCCGTTGCACGCCTGAGGAAAATGCACCTGACGTGACATATAGTCTCATTCCCAGAGCTGCAGAGACAAAGAAAGTACAGAAGGCAGTTATTATTGTTAGCAGGTATAGAACCGGCAGGCTTATCATGAGTATCCCGAACAACAATCCTGAAGTATACACACCAGTGAACAGAACTCCAACAACAACGATCTTCCTGAATAACGCAAGCTTCAGTGAGTCTGGGAATGCAAGTTGTATAGGCCAACATGAAGCTTCGTGGGCCATACTGACCACTGTCAACTGTGCTGCGTAGAACGACGATATCAACACCATTACTACTGCAGCGGGCATAAATTCACGTGTCAGAAACATCATTATAACACCGAAGACAATCGGATACATCAGGAAGAAGAAACTGTTTTCAGCCCTGGTAACTGAGTATAGTTCCTTCCTGAACCTGGTCATCTTTTTGTAAGCCGCCATATCAACAGCTGAAGATTTCGAAGGAGAAGAACCGCATGCAGTGCCGCCCAATGAAATCTTCTCTGCCACTCTACTGCTTATCCTCCAGAGCCACAACAAGAGAACCCCGAGTAATAGCCAGTCCAGCAATTCCCCTCCTGCAGCTCTCATTACCCATGTCGAGGGAGAATAGCGGCTGGCACCTACATTCAACAACGTTTTTGATAACTCACCCGCTGTTTGTTCTGAAGTAGAAGCGAGGACAAACATTAGCACAAAGACTCCCACATTAATAAGGATCATCAGACCTCCAGCTTTACGAGCACTGCTTCTCGATATTCTTCTTGAAAGCAACGCAGAAACTGGTATGGCAAAAAGAATCGCCACGGCAGAAGCAGTAAAACCTGCTGCTACTGACATTAAGATCGAAAAGCCTCCTCGGGCAACGCCGTATGCGCAAAAGACAGGAAAGTAAATGGAGAAGACAATGAATGTGCTGAAGAAAGCGTCAAATGCCTTGTAAAGGAGAATCGTGTGCTTTTTTACTGGAAGAGAGAAAAGAAAGCCGACCTCTCTTTCATCAAACAAGCTTTGTATCATGAATGGGATAATGTTGACAAAAGCCAGACACATTATTAGCAAGGTAACCGCAGCAAAAACCGCATCTGCAAGTACCAGATACCTGCTTCCGACAAGAACATGCTCAGTTGCAGTATCAACAAAAGTACCCAGCATTACCGGGAATAGGGGAACTGCGAAAATCGCAAGCGTTATCGTGAAGTATAGAATGGAAACCATCATGCGTCTGCCCTGAGAAGAGCGCCGTTCTGTCTTTCCTTTCGTGCTATTCAGCAGCCTGTATTTGATTAGAGTAGACAAATCTGACATTATAAAAGGCTTCCTAGTCGCCGATTTGATCGATGAGTGCTCGCAGTTCTTCGGCCCCTGTGAGTTCGAGAAACAGATCTTCAAGTGTTACTTCGTCTTCCTTCTTTGAACGGGTTTTCAGTTCATGCATGGTTCCTTCGGCAATGAGTACCCCTTTGTCGATGATCCCAATTCTGTCACACATCTTTTCTGCGATTTCCAACACATGTGTAGTGAGAAAGACAGCAGCCCCGTTATCCACAATTCTTCTAAGGAGAAGCTTAAGGATCTTCGCACTTCGTGCATCGAGTCCAACTGTCGGTTCATCAAGAAACAGCACACTGGGCTGCCTCATCAGTGTTGTCGCTACCATTAGCTTCTGTTTCATTCCATGAGAATAGTCACTGATGAAGCGGTTAAGATAGTCAATCTGGAATGCCTGGCAGATTTCACTAAATCTCTTCTCGGTTTCCTCTGACCTGGCTCCGTAAATCTCCATGATAAAAGAAGCAAATTCATGGCCCCGCAGGTTCTCGTACATTTTTGGTTCTTCCGGAACAACGCCTATCCTGCGCTTTATTTCAAGTTCCTGGTCCTTCATGTTCATTCCCAGCACCGTGATCTTTCCTGAGTCTGGTCTGAGGATTCCTGTGAGCATCTTTATCGTTGTTGTCTTTCCGGCACCGTTTGGACCAAGAAACCCATATATCTCCCCTTTTCTAATGCTTACAGTAAGTCTATCAACAGCAACCATCTGGCCGTATCGTTTCGTAATCTCTTCTGCAATAACCAACTGAATCACACCTCGTATTTCGTAGCTTCGGAGAAGCTGGTTGTCAGAGGATCGAACATCACTTTGACAGTCCCGACAGGACCATTTCGCTGTTTGCCTATGTTGATCTCTGTTTCGTGAGGCTTATCACCAGCATCCCTTTCAGTATCCTCATCTTTGGATTCCTTATCTTCATAGTACTTCTCTCTATACAGGAACATAACAAGATCAGCGTCTTGTTCTATTGCCCCAGATTCTCTAAGATCACTGAGTCTTGGACGCTTGTTATCTCGCTGTTCCACAGCCCTTGACAACTGAGAAAGGGCAACGACAGTTACATTGAGTTCCCTTGCCAGAAGCTTCAATGATCTTGATATCTCCGATATTTCTTGCTGGCGGTTATCCTGTCGCCCTTTGAGATGCATGAGCTGAAGGTAGTCAACAAACATTATCTCAGTCTTGAATTCTTTTTTTATCCTGCGGGCCTTGGCTCTCAAGCTTCGCGGGTCAAGAGACGGTTCATCATCAACAACAATGTTGGCACGACAAAGCCTGTCTGCTGCGGCAGTTAGCAGCCTCCACTCGTTGGCGTTGATATAGCCGGTCCTGATCTTGTGCAGGTCCACCTTTGCCGTTGCACAGAGAAGCCTTTGTGCGAGCTGTTCTTTGGTCATCTCAAGACAGAAAATCCCCACGGGAATATCCTTTTCAAGAGCCATGTGTTTAGCCATACTGAGAGCAAGGGCCGTCTTCCCCATTGAAGGTCTTGCAGCAACAATTACAAGGTCAGACGGGTGAAAGCCTGTGGTCAGTTTATCGAGGTCTTTCAGACCAGTAGGAATTCCTGTAACAAATCCTCCAGAACTGATTGTACCAGCTACGTCTTTCATCTTCTCAATATTCTCAAAGACATCGTGCATAATCCCGCCAAGATGTCTGTAAGTCTTCGTTGCCTGACTCTCTGTAATCTGGAAGATCAGTCTTTCGGCATTATCGAGTACTCCGTCAGTATCATCTGTTCGATATGAAGATTCAACTATCTGCGATCCCGCCGTAATCAGCTGTCGAAGAATCGATCGCTCACGCACGACCTTCACATAATAGCCGAAATTCGCCGACGTCGGAACTGCATCAGCCAGCCTGGTAAGTTCTACCTCACCTCCAACATCTTCCAGCTTCATCGACGACCTCAGCTTCTCTGTAATCGATACAATATCAACGGGATCCCCGGAATCGAAGAGCTTCTCGACAGCACTGAAAATGAGCTGGTTCCTTCTTGAATAGAAATCGGCGCTTCTGAGTGTTTCCATGATGTCTGGAAGAACATCCGGGTCTATGAGAATGCTCCCCAGTACCGCTTCTTCTGCTTCTTCGCTGTGTGGAGGGATTTTCACGTCCATAAAACTCACCTACAAAACCTTTCCATGATGTTGTATGATTGCACTATTGAACATATCAGTATGTAATTGAGGTCAAAAACGTGTTTAGTATTAATGATTCACATAAGGTGACTCTCGAGAACCTTTTTCTGCGATGGTTGTGTCAGTCGGGTTGATATTCTATAGACTTCTATGTCATAATTATACAGTAGTTGCAGCATCAGGGATCGGAGATAAGCTGAAGATTCAGTTCTGGATGGGGTGATCTAATTGGAGAAAAAGCCTATTCTCTCTGTCAGGAATTTATCGACTCATTTTGCAATGGCAGAGGGTACTGTTAAGGCGGTTCAAGACGTATCTTTCGATCTCTCCAGCGATGACGTTTTGGGAATTGTTGGAGAAACGGGTTCAGGAAAGAGTGTTTGTGTGAAAACAATCGCGGGCTTGATTGATCCTCCGGGATATATCGCAAATGGAGAAATACTGCTTTATACCGATGAGTTCTCAAAGGATGGGAAGAAGGAACACATTGATCTTGCGAAGTTGAAGCATGAGAGTTTTTCCAGGATCCGTGGCAAACACATCGGCATGATCTTTCAGGACCCGATGACTTCTCTCAACCCGATCTTTACCATTGCTGATCAGATGATAGAGACCATAGTTCATCATGAAAAAGTATCGGAAGGAGAAGCCCGAGAAAGGGCCATAAAGCTTTTGGAACAGGTGGGAATACCAAAGCCATCTGAAAGAATTGATGATTATCCTTTCCAGCTTTCGGGAGGACAGCGCCAGAGAGTGGTCATTGCCATAGCTTTGTCATGTAATCCTGAGGTCCTGGTGGCTGATGAACCTTCAACTGCCCTGGACGTAACCGTTCAGGCTCAGATTCTTGAGTTGATGAAGGAACTGCAGAAGGAGTTCAGTAGCTCTACCATTTTCATTACTCATGACCTTGCAGTAATAGCTGAAATGGCAACGAAGATAAGTGTCATGTACGGAAGCTACCAGATGGAAATTGCTTCTGCTGATGATGTCTTTGAGATGCCGATGCATCCTTACACTCACGCACTTCTGGCCTGCATCCCAAGACTCGACATAAAACAGTCGGAGTTGCTCCCGATCCCAGGTCAGCCACCGGTCATGATGGATCCACCCAGACTCTGTCCATTCCTTCCAAGATGCTCCAGGTCCGTTGAGAAGTGTCAAAAGGAGCTGCCTGATCTTGAACAGATCACAGAAGAACACTTTGTTAGATGTAATAATCCTGTTCCACAGAAGGTTCAGGTCGTTAAGGAGGAGGTCTGATGGAGCTTCTTAACGTGAAGGGACTGAAGAAGTATTTCCCGATTAAACAAGGCTTTCTCATAGAGCGCACGGTTGGTTTCGTAAAAGCTGTTGATGATGTTTCTTTCACCCTCGATAAGAACAAGACAGTGGGCATTGTGGGAGAGTCTGGTTGCGGCAAGACAACTGTTGGTAAGGTTATCGTAAGGCTTCATGAACCAACAGACGGATCGATAATCATCGATGACCTGGATACAACGTTTTACTTCCTGAAGAAGAAGCATGCAGAGAAGTATCTCGATGAGAAGTATTTTTCGAGCCCCGCTTTTTCTAACGGTGCAGAAGGTCTGGTTCCATATCAGAAGAGGATTCATGATGCTTATGTTAAGAATTCCAAAGACAGAAAGAAGACGATAGATCAGCTGTTTCATAGACTGAGTGAGAAGAGAAAGGCGCTCAGGAGAAAAGTCCAGATTGTCTTTCAGGACCCTATGTCTTCTCTCAATCCAAGGATGACAGTCGGACAGATGCTCAGTGAGCCTCTTCTCTTTCATGAGATTGCCAGAACAGACAAAGAGGCCAACTCAATGGTCGGGCAATTGCTCGAACAGGTCGGCTTGAAGTCTCATCATATAGACAGGTTTCCCCATCAGTTCAGTGGTGGTCAGAGACAGCGAATAGCAATTGCCCGAGCCATCACAGTCGATCCGGAAATACTGGTGCTTGACGAACCTACTTCTGCTCTGGACGTATCTGTGCAGGCCCAGATAGTGAAGCTTCTCCAGAAACTCCAGGAGAAGATGAATGCTGGTTATGTATTCATTTCCCACAATCTTGCGCTCGTCAGAT
>CAZSXB010000067.1:0-3885 GCA_964611155.1 uncultured Thermotogaceae bacterium | reverse complement strand
CCGTGATGTACTTGGGACGGGTTGTTGAACAGGGTGAAACACAAGAGATCTTTGATAACCCAGCCCATCCATATACAAAGGCTCTTCTGGCAGCTGCACCTATCCCCGACCCAAAGAAGAAGCGCAACAGAAAAGATCTGGTTGGAGGTCAGGTACCAAGTCCTATAAACAGACCAAGCGGTTGTTTTTTTAACCCCAGGTGTAAATACAGAATGGATGTGTGCGTTAAGGAATATCCGCCCACGGTGGAGATAGGAAAGAATCATTTAGTAGCATGTCATCTATTCACTTCATCTCATAGCGAAGGAGGGAAAGAGAAATGAAGAGATTTCTGTTAGTTATGCTCGTTGCCCTTGTAGCAGTCGCAGCAATGGCGCAAGTAGAACCAGAGTACAGGATCGATCCTTACGAGGGGAAACCGGGTGGAACTTTGTACCTGGGCTCAATTGGAACCGGACCCAGAACGTTTAACCCGTTTGTCGCCCAGGAGACAAGCTCTACAGACATCACTGATCTGATGCACGGGACATTGTTCAGCTCGGACAACACAGGTATGCCGACGATTCCTGCTCTTGCAACAGAATGGTGGTTCTCTGAAGATGGTAGAACTGTATACTTCAGAGTCAGAGAGGGCCTGAAGTGGTCGGATGGCCACCCCTTCACGATCGAAGATGTCAGGTGGACCTTTGAGGACCTTCGTTTCATCAATGAGTTCACGAGAAACGGAAACGCAACCTACAAGGATGCCGAAGGGTTCCTCCCAGAGGTCGAGGTAGATGGTAACGTCATTTCATTTACCTGGACAGAACCCAATGTATGGAGCTTCAGGGCAATCGGCTGGGGGCAGATCATGCCCAAGCATGTTCTGGACCCGTATGTGCAGGCTGGGAATCCTATTGAAGCCTGGACACTGGCCGACTGGGACAAGATCGTCGGAATGGGACCTTTCGTGATTGAGAACTTCATCGAAGGTGTAAGAACAGTGATGAGAAAGAACCCACATTACTGGGTTTTTGATGAAGCAGGGAACAGACTCCCTTACATCGACAGGATCAACTACGAGGTTGTAGGTTCACAGGATGTAATGCTTCTCAAGTTTGAAGCTGGCGAACTCGACATGATGGGACCAAGAGCAGCAGACTGGCCAAGAGTAGTTGAACAGGCCGAAGACAAGGGCTGGGTATACGGTGTTGGTGGACCTGGACTGGGTTCAGACTTCATAACATTCAACCTTGGTCACCCGGATCCTGCCAAGAGATCATGGTTCAGAAATCCGAACTTCAGAAGAGCCATCCAGTACATGATGGACAAAGAATCTATCATCGACACGCTCTTCAACGGGCTTGGAACTGCAATCTACGGTCCTGTGAGTCCTTCCTCAGGATTCTTCAATCCGGAGATACTCGAAGCCTACCCTTACAGATACTCCATAACAAGGGCAAGACTTGAACTGAGACGTGGCGGCTTTGACTGGGATGCCCAGGGACGCCTCATCGACTCCCAAGGCAGAAGAGTTGAGTTTGACCTCACCACAAATGCCGGAAACATTACTCGCGAAACGATCTCCGCGATACTTGTTGATGGCGCTTCAAAGCTTGGGATGAGGGTCAACTACGCTCCTGCAGACTTCAACCTGCTCGTTGGAAAACTATTGGGACCTGACTACGATGCAGTCCTGATAGGCTTGACCGGCTCCGTTGATCCAGGATCTGGTTGGAACGTCTGGAGAATGGACGGCGGATTGCACGCTTTCAACTATCCTCCGGAGTATAACCCGGACGTTATCGATCCTGACATCTATGAAGCATTTGACTGGGAAAAGCGAATTCACGAGATCTTCGTAAGATCAGTTGGTGAGGTAGACGAGCAAGCAAGATGGGATCTTTTTGCAGAATTCCAGATGATCGTTGCTGAATACCAGCCTTATGTATACACGATTACTCAGAATTACCTGTACGTGCATAAGGATTCTGTACATCTTGCCAACCCGCTTCCAAATCCTGCTGCTGGTATGCTCTGGCAGGTTCATGGCATTTGGAAGGACTGATACGATAACCTGATGTTACTTGTTTGATGATCCTCTGGCGGGAGGGTCAATTTCACTAGCCCTCCCGCCTTTCTCTGTTAGCTGAATCCTTTGGGAGGGAAAAGAAAGTGCTTAGATACATTGCAAGAAGGCTGATACTGGCAGTTCCTGTTCTCTTTGGAATATCAATTCTTGCGTTCATGATTATCTCGCTGGCCCCGGGAGATTTCATAGACAATTTCAGGATGAATCCATCGATTTCTCGTGATAGAGTACAAGCATTGGAAAGAGAGTTTGGCTTTGATAGACCAGCCATTGTTCAGTATGTTCTCTGGCTTGGTCAAGTACTCAGGGGGAATTTCGGGTATTCATTCTCATATCACGTTCCTGTATTCTCGTTGATCTGGGGAAGACTTGGTGCAACGCTGTTGCTCAGTGTAACAACGCTGATTTTCTCGTGGGGGATAGCGATCCCATTGGGTATATATTCAGCACTGCATCAGTATTCCTTCAGTGACCAGGCCTTTTCCTTCGTCGCCTTTATCGGAATATCCATTCCGAACTTCTTCTTTGCGCTTTTGTGGTTGTTTATGGCGGCGCGGACCGGGTGGTTTCCTATTGGAGGGATTATTTCCCTGGACTTTGAAGAGCTCTCTTTCTTCGGAAAGATCGGAGATTACCTGTGGCACGTTGTTGGTCCGATGGTGACACTTGGGACTGCGGGACTTGCAGGGTTGATGCGCCAGATGAGAGGTCAACTCCTCGACCAGTTAAGACAGGATTACGTGTTGTTTGCCCGGGCAAAGGGAATGCCGGAGAAAGTCGTCATTTACAAGCATGCACTGCGTAATGCCATAAACCCGATAGTCACTTTCTTTGGTTTTGCACTTTCGAGTCTTCTTGGAGGTGCTGTCTTGACAGAGACGGTCTTCAATTGGCCGGGGATGGGGCGCTTGATAATCGAAGCACTTCAGCAGCAAGATCTGTTCCTGGTTATGGCTTCACTGCTACTGAGTTCATTATTACTAATAGTGGGCAACCTCTCTGCTGACCTGCTGCTTGCATGGGTTGATCCAAGAATCAGATACAGGTTTGGTTAGGGGTGATTCATAGATGAAGGATAAGAAGCAGAAGGAATCCAAAGAGCAGGGAGTTAAGAAGGAAGATCTCTTCGAAGTAAAGTACATGAACAGGTTCCAGCTGGCCTGGAGGGTCCTCAGAAGGCATAAACTGGGGATGATTTCGCTTGTAGTACTCATAATCCTTTATGCTATAGCTATCTTCGCAGACTTTCTCTCTCCTCTTGACCCTTATCATATGGAGCAACAGTACTCCTATGCTCCTCCTTCGACTATTCGCTGGAGAGATGAAGACGGAAATCTTACCAGGCCGTATATATACGACATGATACTGGCAAGAGACCCAGCTACTTACAGAACCACCTTTCACGAGGGGACATCTCTTGAAGCTATCATTGCTGTAGATTTGGCATCAGGTGAGGAAGTGTCTTTCCGACGCGGGGTTGACGGTGTCAGAGACATCTATCTCACCTTTGAAACAATTCAGTATGCTGCTGATGCTGACGGTAATGAGGTGCTGCTCAGTCGCAGACCAACTTACAGAAACAGGCAGACTTTCAGAATTGACGAGCTTGAAGCCCTTTTCGAAACTTACAGGACAGAAACAGAAGCCAGGGCTGCCCTTGCCGGTCTGACAACTGCAGTATACCCTCAGTTAGCAGAAATTGGTCCCCCTGCAAAACTGATTACTGAGCTTCGTCTTCACCGTGTATTTGCCGTTATGAAGCCTGAAATAAGAGAAGTTATCATAGAATCCATGGAAATCATCAATGAAGTCCT
>CAZSXB010000066.1:0-10950 GCA_964611155.1 uncultured Thermotogaceae bacterium | reverse complement strand
TCTGTCAGCTCTTGACCATCAGCTATCTGCCATCTGCTGCTCTTCCAATACCCGCACTTATCAAACCGGGTCTTTTCACCCGATCTTGTTCAACCGCCCTTGATCTTGGTGCTTCAACCTTCAACCTTTACCCTGGAACCGCTCTTGATCTTAACTTCAACTGCTCTTCAAACCTGTTCCTTCCCCAACCCTATACGCTCCGACTTTCTGAGCGAGTTCGTCCACTTCTTTCGGGTGAGCAAAGAGGGCGCAGGGCATTCCTTCGGTTTCAAGAAGGCGCTCATTCTCTCGGATTTCACTGAAAAGAGGGCTTCTGAAAGCATCTTCAAGAGGTGCATTTGTGAGATTGTGCGTTGCAACATTCGAAACCGGGCAAGGAGTAACGTCCCCTGAAGGGGTTACGTGGGCGAATCCACGGCCAGCGGAGACACAACCACCAAGGTGTTCTTCATCTCCGGGTGAGTGTAGAAGGAAGACGGGTTTTGTCTGCTTGTACTCAAGGACCTTAGCACGAAATGCAGCACGTTCTTCCGGGGTCAGGATCGACTCATTGAGAGGAGTCTCTACTTTGCTGAGGGAAGGGTGTGTGGGAATGTGTTCTATGAGAAAGACCAGGCGTACACCCATCTGAATGATGCTGTCCAGAAAGTCCGGGGCCATCCATTCATGAACGTTAGCACGATTGACATTCACAGATACTCCAGTCAGAATTCCCTGATCGTTCATCCTGTTCATGGCTTTCATGACTCTTTCAAATACCTGGCGACCCCTTCTATCATCAGTGACTCTTTCACTTCCTTCCACACTGAACACAATTACTGCATTGGCCAATCTCTTGAGCCTCGTGTGGTCAGCCTCTTTGACTGCGGTGCCGTTGGTGAAGACCACAAAAAGCCTGTCGTCAAACTCTTCAATGAGATCGATAAGTCGGGAATACATGAACGGTTCTCCACCGGCAATGATGTAGCAAAATACGCCAAGCCTGTTGCCTTGCAGGATAATCGATCGCCACTGATCATGTGTTAGATCAGGTTCTTTTGCTGCATGTGGTTGCTTTATATTGCCAGCGGCAGCTGCAAGGCAGCCGGGGCATCGCAGGTTACAGTTGGAAGTTATGCTGAGAATCATGACCGGGGGGACAACAGTTCCGTTTTCTGCATAGTTTTTTCTTGCTGCTTCACATTCTCTGAAGGATCGAAGCATTTTTCCGAAAGCATTAATGTACCTGGGATGACGAATTATCCATGGTACCACGGCTCTTCGAAGCCCCGGATTTATCTTGCCGAGTAGCTTGCCAGTCTCTTTCAGCATGTTTGCTATCGTGTTCACACTTCTTCCATGAAAGGTCTTATACTCTTGTCATTTCGAGCCGATTTTCTGAGCGAATTCCTGGGCGAATGCTTTGATACTGTCTTCACGTAGCTCTGGTGCTTCTTTGTCTTTCATCATTTTCTTCATGAAACCTCGCAAGAAGAACCCCATCTTCTCGAAATTGATCTCTCCACCGAAACTGCCTTTGACAAGGCATGCATCGATGAACTCCCTGGGATAACTCTTGGAAAGGTAGTCATCAAGACGGCCTTCTTCATCTGCCATGCACAGAAAGACGGCCAGTTTCTTTTCAAGCAACTGAATGAGATTCCTGGAAACGAAACTCCGCGATTCCTTCAGGGCGGTTCCGACCCTGACTGCCGAACCAATTATCACAGAATCGTACCTGGAGAAGCCCTCGGTGTCGAAGTCCTTAACTCTGACGATATTGGTTTCGTGTTCCATTAATCCTGCAAGCTTCTTTGCAGCCTTTTCTGTTGTGCCTGTCTTTGAAGAATAGATGATCAGTGTCTTCATCGGACACCCCCCAATATGGATCCAGTCCTGCCTCTTTCAAGTGTTACTGTAAGGAATAGTGTACTATCAACAGCCAATATACTCAATCTAATCTGAAGACACTTTCATCAGTCTCTTGAGAGAGGCCATTGTTTTCTCTTCAAGGTCTACATTCAGTGCAAAAGCAACAACATCTCCATTTTCAAGATCGATATCTATGAGCTCGGCCTTGGCCAGTACATGCAGATGATCACTGATTTCACTCGCGCTTTGGCTGGTCTCTCTGATCAAGCTTTGTATGGACCTTCTCCCCCGGCTGATCATCTTGTAGATTTCGACAGTTTGCTCATTCGTGAAACACTTGAAGAAACCCATTGCTTCTACTTTGGGGTCGATCTTGTGAAAGGGGATCATTATGTGATCATAGCCCAATATGTAGAGCTGGCAACCCTTGTCAAGGAAGACAGCATTGGCAAGCGAAAGCCCGAGAGACTTAGAAACTCCAAGGTATATCTTCGACGCCTTCTCCATGAAGAGCATGAAACCAAGTTTCTTGAAGTAGTCGTCTCCTTCTCTTTCTATTATCCTCTTAAGTCTTTCAAGCTGCTCTTTGTTTTCGTCCATGTAGGTCTGCTCAAGCTGGCTGAAGACGTTTTCATAGTACCACTCGAAGAGGTAGATCAGGTCGTCCTTGGTCTTGTTCACGTCCATAAACATATCGAGAAGGTTGGCTTTCTGTTCAGGAGAAAAGAACGTGTGTCTGGTTATGAACATAAGCGCTTCTTTCTCATCTGCACACATTCGTTCTACGATTTTCTGCGTGGCATCCCAGCTTTTCTGCTCTGTGTCAGGCCCCAGGCCGATCAGTATGAAGTAGTGCATCAATTCGTGAGGAGACATTTTCTTGATCTTCTCAATGAAGTCTGAGGCCGAGCTTACATCCAGCCACAGTATGTGAACCATTACGGATGCTCCGAAAGCGGTTTCGCTATGGAAGTACTTATCAAGCAACTCCTGAATATCTTCTGGAAGATTCCTGTGTACTTCTTGTGACCAGAGATCCAGTTCTGTATCGGGAGCGAACTTATCTGTGTAGTGCTGGTTTGTGTACAGATCAATGTAATGCTCTCTGAAACTCACACGAGCCATTGACGCTATCATCTCGATGGCGCTCGAGTTGATGTACTCGATTCTCTCTGTCAGACCCATCTTTTCCCTCCTTTCGCATGTTTACCTGTTCTATCAGCGTATTTTATCACGCTCTGATTATATAGTAAGAAGAAAGGACCGCAAGTGCGGTCCTGATAATGGAGCAGGCGATGAGACTCGAACTCACAACCTCCGCCTTACCAAGGCGGCGCTCTGCCGGTTGAAGCTACGCCTGCGCCTAGATCATATTAGCATAGTGGTTACCATCTTTCAAGTTGTGCTTTCTTTTTGCCATCGGGTTTTCAACTGTCTGGAGGCAAGCGCTTCGTTGAGCCTCCTGGTACCTACACTGTGCGGTGCTGTCTTGACAATTTCAACATCATCTGTTGCTTCCTGGAGGATCTGCTTCACGATTTCTGCGTATCTGTCAAGTGCTTCTTTGTTTTCGGTTTCTGGTGGTTCAATCATCAATGCTTCATCTACTATGAGTGGGAAATAGACGGTTGGAGGATGCACACCATAATCCAGCATTCGCTTGGCCAAATCAAGGGTCTTGATCCCGTATTCCGAAACAAGCTTCCCACCGTCAAGCACGAACTCGTGCTTACAAACGCCTGGATATCCTTCAGGAATCATCCCGGTGAGTAGAGACTTGAGGTAATTGGCATTCAGAACAGCCATTTCGCTTGCGAGACGAAGCCCCTGTGACCCCATCAGCGAAATGTATGTGTATGCCCTTACAAGCACACCAAAGTTACCGAAGAAGCTCCTCATTCGACCCACTGAGTCTGGACAGTCTTCATTCAGTATGTATTTCCCATCGGCTTCTTCTATTCTGGGTACTGGAAGAAGACCCGCGAGTGATTCCTTCACACCAACCGGACCACTGCCAGGACCACCCATACCATGTGGTGTTGAGAAAGTCTTATGTAGATTCAGATGAACAATATCAAAGCCCATTTCTCCTGGTTTGATCTTCCCCATTATGGCATTCAGATTTGCACCATCATAGTAGAGCAAGATGCCTTTTTCATGAGCTTTCTCTGCAATCTCGCAAATGTGTTTTTCAAATAACCCGAGCGTATTTGGGTTGGTCAGCATTATTGCTGCTACTGTTTCATCAAGCAATTCCTCAAGCTCGTCGAGATCGACGATTCCTTCAGAAGAAGACTGCACTTCCACGATCTCATACCCTGCCATGACTGCCGATGCTGGATTAGTACCGTGGGCAGAGTCGGGCACAATGACTTTTGTTCGGTTGGAATCTCCCAGTTTCTCAAAGTGCTTCTTCACGATCAGCATTCCGAGAAGCTCTCCATGTGCACCAGCAGCAGGCTGCAAAGAAAAGCTGTCCATTCCGGTAATTTCGCAGAGGAGCTTGTCCAACTTGTACATGAGTTCAAGAGAGCCCTGAAGTGTTGGGATCGGCTGGTAAGGATGCAGATATGCGAAACCCTCTAATGAAGCAGTCTTCTCGTTGAGTTTTGGATTGTACTTCATCGTACACGAGCCCAGCGGGTAGAAGCCCTTGTCCACGGAATGATTCTTTCCGGCAAGACTGGTGTAGTGACGTACCACGTCAAGCTCGCTACATTCTGGCAAGCTGGCTTTTTCCTTTCTCAGGAGATGCCCTGGCAAGTTATCTTCCGGTGTGAAACCAAGACTCTCTTCATCGGGAAGAGTATAAGCGCTTCTGCCTACTGAAGAACGTTCGAAGATTGTCATAGCATTTCCTCCAGTCTGGCCACAAAGAACTCTATGTCTTCATAGGGTACGGCTTCTGTTGCACAGAGCAGGCCACAGTTCTTAAGTTCTGGATAGAACTTCGAGACATTCAAGGGTCCCAGTATCTTCTGTTCAAGAAGGCCGTCGTTTATCCTGTCCAGGGCGTCATCAAAGCGAACAACGAACTCGTTGAAGAACGGTCCTGTGAATACGGGATGAAGTCCATCCATAGTCTTTGTTCTCTCATGAATGTAGTGTGCCCTGTCAAAGCATCTTCTGCTGACCTCAACAAGTCCTTCTCTGCCCATGACACTCATGTAGATTGAAGCAACGAGTGCGTTGAAGGCCTGGTTTGAACATATGTTAGAGGTTGCTTTGTCACGTCTTATGTGCTGCTCTCTGGTCTGAAGAATCATCGCATATGCGGTATTGCCGTCCTGGTCAACTGTTTCTCCGATGATTCTTCCTGGCATCTTTCTTATGAACTCTTTGCGGGCCGCAAACAAACCGAAACCAGGCCCCCCCATGTTCGGCAGGTTGCCCAGTGGCTGGCCCTCTCCGACAGCAATATCTGCGCCGAGGTTACCAGGCGCTTCGAGAATCGGAAGTGCCACGGGATTGACCACCGCTATCAAGAGAACACCATCGGGCAGAGCCTCTTTAAGTATCTTGAGGTCTTCAACGACACCGAAGAAGTTCGGATAGCCCACAGCAACAGCTGAAATCTCATCGCTCAACATGGACTCGAGTTTCTTGAGATCGATCTGCCCGGATTCTTTGTCATAGCCGAACGTTTTAACCTCGATGTTTTGGCCAAAGCAATAAGTATTCGTTACGTCCCTGTATTCAGGATGGATAGACTCAGACAGGAGCACTTTACGTTTCCCTGTAATCTTGACAGACATCAAGGCAGCTTCTGCAAGGGCACTTGCACCGTCGTACATGGAGGAGTTTGCCACTTCAAGTCCTGTTAGCTCGCTGATCATCGTCTGGAATTCAAAGAGAAGCTGCAAAGTTCCCTGAGACACTTCTGCCTGGTAAGGTGTGTATGCTGTCAGGAATTCGTGACGAGTAGCAAGAGCGTAAACGACTGAGGGAATAAGGTGATAGTAGACTCCTCCGCCCCTGAAAACGGCCATATCATTCAGGCTAGTGTTCCTTCTGGCCAGGGTATTCAGATTTCTGAACACTGAATACTCATCACTTGAATCGGGTATGTTCATGCTGCTATTCTTCTGTTTGGGCAAGTCGGAAAAGAGATCATCTATGGATGAAACTCCTATCTGCTTGAGCATTTCCTTTATGTCTTTCTCAGAATGAGGAATATAGGGGTTCTTGTGCATGGCTAGCCTTCCTCTTTAGCGAACTTGCGATATTCCTCCTCTGTCATCAGATCGTCGAGTTCAGAGGTATCTGAGAGCTTAATCTCAACGATCCAGCCCTTTCCCTCAGCATCTTCGTTGATGAGTTCGGGATTGGCGTCGAGGTCGGTGTTGGTCTCGCCGATTTCACCTGAAACAGGTGAATAGATGTCGTTTGCAGCCTTTACGGACTCAATCGTGCATAGCACATCGCCCCTCTTCAGTTTCTTGCCTTTGTCAGGCAGTTCGATGTAGACGATGTCACCAAGCTGATCCTGAGCGTAATCGGAGATTCCGACCTTTCCTGTGTCACCTTTTACCTCAATCCATTCGTGTTCTTTGGTGAATTTCTTCATTGAAGCTCCCCCTTTCATTTTTTTGATTGGACTGAACCTTTATAGAATGGTTTCTTAACAATTTTCGCGCCGATTTCCCTGTCTCTGATCTTGACTGTTACTTCAGATCCGATCTTGCTGTGTCCCTTGTCTATGTAAGCTAATGCTAGAGGCTTTCCAAGAGTTGGTGAGAACATACCACTGGTAACCCATCCAACAATATCCTTGGCATTGCGGACTTCCATTCCATGTCTTGCGATTGCTTTACCTCTGATTTCAAGTGCGCGAAGGATCCTGTCAGTGCCTTTTTCGAGTCGTTCTGCAATCGCCTCCTTGCCGATGAAGTCCTTGTCCATTGAAAGAGTCCACTTCAGGCCAGCTTCTACAGGAGTTATCTCTTCTGAGAGTTCGTTGCCGTACAGCATATAGCAGGCCTCAAAACGCAAAGAATCCCTGGCCCCAAGACCAGCAGCAGTAACTCCGTCAGGTCCACCAACTTCAAGTAGCTTTCTCCACAGTGGTATCACGGCTTCGTTGTCGATGTAGAACTCAAAACCATCTTCTCCAGTGTAACCGGTCCTCGAAACAAGACACTCGATTCCATTGATTCTGCCCCTGGTGAAAGAATAGAAGGGTATGACATCGAGACGAATCTGAGAGACCTTCTGAACGAGTTCTTCAGCTTGTGGTCCCTGAAAGGCAACAAGGGAGAACTCGTTTGAGCGGTCAGTGATGTTCACCGAGAAGCCCTCCTGTTTTTCAGTTATCCATCTGAAGTCTTTGTCGGCATTGGCAGCATTTACAACAAACATTACGGAAGAATTGGACAACCTGTAAATGAGTACATCATCTATGACGCCGCCCTTTTCATTGCACATGGGGCTATAACATATCTGCCCATTCTTGAGTACTTCCACCGAATTCGTGACGAGATAATCCGCATAAGCTATGGCATCTCTCCCTGAGACCTCGATCTCTCCCATGTGGGAAACGTCGAAAACACCGGCAACCTTGCGCACTGTATCATGCTCTTTCACAGTGGAGTGGTACTGAAGAGGCATACTCCAACCAGAGAAATCAACCATCTTTGCCTTGAGCCTTACATGTTCATCATGAAGGGCTGTTTTCTTCAGTTCCTTCATCTTCCGCACCTCCCTCTTCGGAAATATGAATGAGTATTTCTGAAGCCTTATCATAGTCATCGTCTTCAACTGCGAGATCAACCACTGCACCCATACCGAAATACACCGAATCACGGAAAGCTATCCTGGTCGGAACAACCTTGGCTTCGATTCCTTCGTTGGCGAGTATCTCTCTAAGCATTTCTGCTTCGAACTGAGGTATTGCTTCTTTCAGCCGTTTCATAAGCGAACCTCCTACGAAAATTATACACCATACACACATTCGTAAAAGGCAAGAGAACCGATGAAAAACGAGTTTGAGAAAGGCGTTGTGATATAATCGCCACATGGCGCAGAGCGTGTTTGCGAACACACGTGGGAGGATGATTCGATGACCAAGAAAATCGGCATTTTGACAAGCGGAGGAGACTCACCGGGAATGAACGCCGCTATAAGGGCTGCTGTGAGAACCGCCGTTACTGATGGAATAGAGGTTGTTGGTATAAAACAGGGCTATGCAGGTCTACTTGACAAGGACTTTGTTGAGCTTGCTTACAACTCGGTCGGCGGAATCATGGAGAGGGGCGGTACCGTGCTGAGGAGTTCAAGGTGTGAGGAGTTCATGACTACTGGGGGCAGAAAGAAGGCCGGGGACATTCTAAAAAGCAAAGGAATAGAGGCGTTGGTAGTAATCGGCGGTGAAGGGAGCCTCACAGGAGCTAGCCTGCTAATGGAGGAAACAGGGGTTGGTGTTGTCGGTGTTCCCGGAACGATCGATAATGACATTGCAGAAACAGATATGTGTGTTGGCGTCGATACCTGCCTAAATACATGTATTGATAACATTCAGAAGCTAAAAGATACTGCCTCCTCACATGAGCGCGCATTTATTGTAGAAGTTATGGGGAGGAATTCAGGTTATGTTGCAGCAGCATCCGGGTTGGCTACAGGCGCAGAAGCGGTCATAGTTCCTGAAATACCGGTGGACTACGATAAGCTATCTGAAAGGATATGGAACGAGAGAAAGAGGGGAAAGATCAACTGTATTATAGTCGTTGCGGAAGGTGCGGCAAGCGCCTATACTGTGGCGAGGCATTTCGAGCATAAGATCGGATATGATACACGAATTACTATACTGGGTCATATACAGAGGGGCGGTTCTCCAACAGCTTTTGATAGGGTCCTGGCTTCGAGAATGGGCTATGAAGCAGTAAAAGCTATCGAGGATGACCAAACGGGCGTTATGGTTTCTCTCAAGGCAGGTAAGATCTCACGTACTAAGCTGGATAAGGTTCTTGCAGAAAAGAAGAGACTGGACAGGAAGCTTATCGAGATTGCTGAGATCCTTTCTTAATGAAATCCAACGGTGACGGCAGGTGAAGATGGTGAGAAAGACAAAGATCGTATGCACGATAGGACCTGCAACAGAATCTGCCGAAATGCTTGAGTTACTTGCCAGGAAGGGAATGAATGTTGCTCGTCTCAACACGTCTCACGGAGACGTGGAATCTCACAGAGCAAGGATCAGGACAATCAAGAAGGTTCGAGATGGGCTCTCACTACCTATAGCGATCCTGCTTGATCTGTCGGGGCCAAAACTCAGAACAGGAGATTTCTGTGATGACCTCATTGAACTAAGAGAGCGACAGGAGTTTGTTCTTACCACTGACAAAATCGTTGGTGATTCCTCAAAGGTGAGCGTCAATTACGGGCAGCTGCCACAGGAAGTTAATGAAGGTGATGAAATTCTTCTTGATGACGGAAAGGTGAAGCTCGTAGTCACAGATATTAGAGCTTCAGAGATCTTCACTCGTGTTGAAGACGGAGGGCAGATAACACATAGACGGGGAATAAACATACCCGGAGCAGAACTCGGAATATCTGCGGTGACCGAGAAAGATGAACGGTTCATTGAGTTAGGAGCCCAGGAAGAGGTCGACTATTTTGCCCTGTCTTTTGTGAGAAAGCCTGACGATGTGAACAAGGCAAGACGGATGCAGGAATCCCTGGGAATTGAGATTCCGATCATATCCAAGATCGAGACCAAAGGTGCGCTGAACTGCATAGAGGAGATCGCGCAGGTCTCTGACGGTCTGATGGTTGCAAGGGGTGATCTTGGTGTGGAGATTCCTGTGGAAGAGGTTCCAATAGCACAGAAAAGGATCATCCGTGCAGGTAACTTGAGGAGGATTCCCGTAATCACGGCAACTCAAATGCTTGAATCCATGATCGAAAACCCTGTCCCCACAAGGGCGGAGACGACTGACATATCGAACGCTATCCTCGACGGGACTGATGCTGTGATGCTCTCTGCAGAGACATCGATCGGGAAATACCCTGACAGGGCAGTATCGGTGATGCACAGAACAGCCCTGTCAACCGAGAGCTACTTCTACAAGAACCCTTACCTTTTAGCCTGGACACGTGAGCATACACCGGTTGATGATGACACAACTGCAATATGCATGGCATCATGGACGATCAGTGAATCGCTGGGGCTAAAGCTCATTGTCACTTCGACTTTTTCTGGTCATACGGCCCGCAACGTTTCGGGGCTCCGGCCATGCTCACATATCCTTGCCATGACCCCCAATCAGAAAACTTACTACCTGCTTGCACTTGTATGGGGAGTTACACCGGTTGTCTCGCTTCCAAGCTCAAACACTGATGAGATAATTGATGCGGCAGGGAAGAAGGCAAGGAGTATGGGAATTGTCCAGAAGGGAGAGGCTTTCATTCTAACCGCGGGTATTCCACCGGGAGTTAAGAACACCACGAATATCCTCAAAATCGAAAGAGTATAGTTCGCTAAGTCAACCATCTCCCATATATCACATAATACAGCGAAAATACATGCTAAAGGCACTATTTTCATCATAATCGTCTCTCAGTTCTTCCCATAACCTGTGGGGCCTCCTGATAACGTCTAATTCTGGTTGAACAACTCAGCATTCTGTTTTATCATTAGTTAGCAGACTAAGTAGTAGAGTGCTAACAAATCGAAGGGAGGTTTTTTCATGAAGGTAGTTCCACTTGGTTCAAGGCTACTTATTAAGCCAATTAAGGAAGAGAAAAAGACGGAAGGCGGTATTGTTCTTCCTGATACTGCAAAGGAAAAGCCGATGAAAGCTGAGGTAATCGAGGTGGGCAAGGAAGTTGAAGAAATCGATGTGAAGCCCACTGACAAGGTTCTTTATTCAAAGTATGCCGGTACTGAGATCAAAATCGATGACGACGACTACATCATCATCGATGAGGACGATGTTCTGGCGAAGATCGAAGAGTGAAAGGGGGAATAGACAATGGCCAAGATTATTAGATTCAGTGAAGAAGCAAGAAGAAGCCTGGAAAAAGGTGCAGACATTGTTGCAGATGCGGTCAAGATAACCCTGGGTCCCAAGGGGAGAAATGTTGTTCTTGAGAAGAGCTGGG
>CAZSXB010000065.1:0-10985 GCA_964611155.1 uncultured Thermotogaceae bacterium | reverse complement strand
ATACCTCAGTTCAGCAGAAGATATCCTTTCGAGCATTCAACCTGTATATCCTGGCAGTTTATGCTTGTTTCTCATGTGCTGAAGCTCCTGATAGTGATACTTGCCCCTACTCGTGTGATAAACAGAAGAGCAGTAACAGAGAATGTACCTGTTGCGCTTGCCATAATTCACCAGAGTCACTACGACGGACCGCTAGTCTTTTACGCTATGAACCGGTATTTCAGGTTCATTGGAACGAACCTGGTCTTTGAGAAAGTTCCTTTGTTAAGAGGAATGGGGGTCATTCCTGTAAAACGTTACAAAGTCGATATGGCTCCGATGAGAGAGCTCATCAAGACTGTCAGGAGTGGCTACTCGATTGGTGTCGCACCTGAAGCGGGAAGAACCTGGGACGGAAAGCCTATATGCATAAGAGCAGAGATATGGAAGCTTCTGAAGATCCTGAATGTCCCGGTTGTTCCAGTTAAGTTCTACGGGATACAGCGTCTGTGGCCCCGTTGGGCCGACAAGCCAAGCTTCTTCGGTCTGCCTGAAGTCGAGTTCTTTGATCCCATTTCTCCTGATGATCCTTTGATCAAAGAAAAGCTCGAGAAGGCTTTCAACAAAACCGATCCTTCGTTTGAAAAGCCTTACAGGGATTATCGGGGAATAAACAGATTGCTCTGGCGTTGTCCTAAATGCGGAGCAATCGGTTCTATAAGAGGAAGAAAACGTGCCGTTGAGTGTAAAGAGTGTGACCTGAAATGGCTGAAACCTTCAGTCGATTTCATTATCAGCGCACATCGTAAGATTCTTCCGGATAACATGAAGGTACAATTCCCGGTTGAGGATACCGTCACCTACAATGGAGAGGAGTGCTATGCAAGAATCTATCCAACATATGCGACCATCGGTGATTTCAAACTAGAATTCGATCGTATTAGAAGATCCAGTATTGAACTGAATCACGAGAACATATTCGGCACAGAGTCTTCAGAACCAGTAAGGTTCATTCCTTCGTTCAGTGCGCTTATGTGGAAAGAGATCATCGATTACCAGGTAAGATTCGAACTCCTTAAGGGAGATTATCACACTTACTACTGGGATGACGTTGAGCCCGAGAAAAAAGGTTCTTAGGGCTTTTCCGATAGCGATTCAAGATCATGTGCCGGGCTTTCCTTTTCACCAGGGCTGGCTGTTCTTTTTGTGGTGATTCTTTCTCTGTTCCAGATAGTGATTCTGCTCTTTGGAGTCCTGAGTTACTTCTCTCGTTCCTGGGGAACACTCTCACATGGCGCTCTGTACAGACTTCTAATGTGCTATCCTTTCACTAAGCAATTTGGTTAGAGATTCACATAACATGGAGGTGTCTAATGAAAAGACTTCGGGGTTCAATTCTGTTATGTTTTTTGCTGCTTGTATTGTCGATTCCGCATACGTTATCGGGAGCAACATACGCTGATGAAGTGCTGGATATCATCCGTGAAGGTAGTTTCTATGCATATCCGGATCATCCGGTGGGAGAGACCTTTGCATCATTCTTTGATGGAGCATCATGGGCTTATTCGAGAAGGGGTGATGAGGATCTAGTAAGATTCTCAGGTACAGCTTTCTTTGAAGGTGTTTCGGCCAGGATTGAAATCATCTTCTCCGTAAACAAGGCCGAAGGGACTTTTAACGTTATGGCCTGGCGTGTTGCTGGTAGAGAACGCGATCTCGATGATCTCTGGCCCTTTCTGGATGAGATCTTTAGTTATGATTCCGGCTCCTGGGCAATCTCCATCGTGAGAGATGGTTACTTCTATGACTGGCCATATCCTACTGTTGGCGAGGCTTTTGATCTGTTCTTCTATGACACTTACTGGGACTATTTCTACACTGAAGAAGGGGATATTTTTGTATATTTTATAGGCGATGCCTGGTACGACGATGCTCCGCTGGAGGTATACCTCGAGTTCTATGTTGATCTTAACGAAGAGACATTTGAGACATACTATATGGAAATCGACGAATGGTACGTTGACTACAACGCTTACCTTGAGATGCTTGACAGGATCTACAACCACCCTGTCAATGTCGTTAAGGACGGCTCTTTTGGTGTATTGCCTGACATGCCTATCGGTAATGCCTTTGACACGTATTTTGATGATCCATACTGGGAATTCTTTATCTCCACAGATGATCTTGACATTGTTGAGTTTGTTGGTTATGTCACGGTGGGTGACCTTTTGTTCGAAGTAGTAATCCAGTTTTACGTAGAACCTTTAGACGAGTATTTTGAGTTGTTT
Organism: uncultured Thermotogaceae bacterium; assembly: GCA_964611155.1. Lineage (GTDB taxonomy): Bacteria > Thermotogota > Thermotogae > Petrotogales > Kosmotogaceae > UBA9910. The sequence goes on along the minus strand of CAZSXB010000065.1, from coordinate 8,718 downwards.
TACTGGGAAATTGACGGACTTTCTCAGGGGTACGAACCATTCTACCTGCTTCTTGACGGCATTCAGAGCAAACTCGCCCTTCTGCAACAGAGTAGCAACTGACACTAATGACCCTCTAGAACCGCTTGCCTGCTGTATTCAAGCAAGGCAAGCGGTTTTTCGTTATGTCTTCTATCCGGTCCCCAGTTCAGAAAGAAATCGTTCAATTGACTCGTGTAGATAGTCCCTGTTCAACCTGTAAGTAATACCATCTGCCTTTCTTACTATTGTGACGAGACCACTTCTCACAAGCTGCTCAAGGCTCTCACCGAGTGCCGCGTTGGTAAGTCTCAGCGTCGAAAGGAGTTCTTGTGCCCGTAACTCTTCCTGAGAAAGCAACCTGGTGATTTGCATTCTCACACGGTCCGACAGCGCTCCAAAAACAGGGGCAGAAGTTGTTCTTGCGCTTTCCAGGGCATCTGCAAGCTCGGCAAACCTGTATCCAAAGACAAATATATCTTCTTCGGTTTCACCAGCAATAGCAGATATCTTGGCAAATTCATAATGGTAGCTAAGGGCCAGAATTATCTTCTCTGGTTTTGCTTCGTACTTGACACCACTGATCCTCTCAATGTATTGCAGACCCTCTTTCTCGATCTGCTTTCTGAAGCCCTCCTCAGTATCTTTGATTCTGCTTTCTGCCAGTTGGGATACCTCAGAATAGATGTTCTCCTTATACCATTCAAGCAGGTACAGAAAATCATTTTTTGCCTGCTGCGGATCAGACAGGATTTCCAGTAACACGACTTTCTGTCTTGCTGGCACGGGCATATTGTCAACAGCAAAAACCAGTGCTTCCTTATCGTCAGTCAATAGCTTATCTATCGTTTCATCGTCCTGAGGGTTTACCTTGAGTGTTCCAAAACCTGTGGCAAGAAATCTCTTCATCAACTCCCTGGTTTCCATTGAACTGATGTATTTCAGAAGATCGTCTACGCTGTCAAGACGAGCACTTGCTACGTTTCTCAGAAGACACAATCCATAGAATGTTTCCGGATCAAAGAAAAGGTCCAGCTTCTCCTGAATATCCAGGGTAAGCTTTCTTCTGCTCTCCTCAATCCAGTCTATGAGATCTCCGGAAGGCTTCAGCTCAGTGAACGCCCTTAATCTTCCCAGTCTTCTGAGCATCAGCTCATTGGTGTTCATCCTGAAGATGCTCATGAGGAAATCATAAGCAAGAGAACGGTGTATAAGGACTGATTCAGTCATTGTCTACCCCCTTTCGCACTTCCAAGATTATACAATCTGCACGAGAAGTCCACAACGCAGTTTTCGATTCAGAAATGCCTCTGCAGAGGCGATGTAGATATCTACTTGAATCATAAGAATAGTCACATCTCTTCTCATCAACACACAGCTGAGTGTGTTAACATAAAATAGTCTGTGGCAAGCATGGATAAAGGCAGTCAGCCAGGGGTGTTGCAGTTAAAACTGTAGCTGACGATGAATTGCATATGGAGTTGAAAATGACTAACAGAAGGAGATTTGAAAGAAAGTTAGGGCTTTTCTTCATGTTCTTGTGGATACTTGTCTCCATTTTTTACATGACATGGGACGGCTGGCTGTTTGAGTGGAGAGAATGTGGATATAGGGGGCCAAATCAGCAATTCAATCTCAGAATCTCTGATATGGAGTACGTGAGAAACCCTGACGGAAGCATTACCTACGTAAGGACCAACAACTTGCATAATCTATTGTACATATGCAATCTTGTGTTTTTGCTTGGCTGGGTAGGGCTCTTCTTCAATCTGAACTGGGCAAAACAAGGTACAATGGCAATAATGGGCATATCCCTTGGCGCTTCCTTGGCGCCACTCTATGCTTCAGATCACCTTTACATACTGCAGATTGTGTATAATCTGGTTCACTTCTCCGGTGTCTTCATGGGGCTTTATCTATTCAAGAATTACCGCTTCTCATTGCTAAGAGGTCTGCCTGCCATTTTCGCCACATGGGGACTGTATGTTTCTTCAAGGGTTATTCTTGAGCCGTGGCCGTTTTGGACTGAACCAGCGAACGCCTATTACAGCCTGAATCAGATCAACGACATGCCTTTCTACTTCTTTGGGCTGGAATACGGGGTGTTTGTCCTGATACTCCTTGGAGTGAACCTGTGGATACACTTCATGATAAGAAGATCAAACAACAAGGCATGGAGAGTCATTGCACCAGTGATCGCTTACAGCTCTCTTGCCATTATGGTACTTGCCCTGAATCTCACCCAGCCACCGGATATGAGTATGGGAACCTGTCCCTAATCTTCCGTTGATTCAGCATTATCATCTGGGAGCTCTTCCGCGAGTCTTCTCGGTGCGGTGGTAATCTGACCGGGCTCTTCCAGTGAATCTGCTTTTCCGGCGAGCTCCTCGAACTTCCTGGCTCCAGGAATAAGCCTACCCTGAAGTGAGCCAACAGCATCATTGTACCTTTTTACAACGGTATCAATACTCTTTCCTACCTTTGACATGTGCTCCACAAAAGTCGAGAGCCTGTTGTAAAGGTCCTTGCCCGCTTCAGCTATGGCTCTTGCATTATCTGCCACCTGATGCTGCTGCCAGCCATAAGCAACTGACTTCAGCAAAGCAAGAAGGGTAACGGGCGTAGCCACAAGCACTTTGTACCTCAAAGCAAAGTCAAGTAGCTCCCTATCAGCCTTGAAAGCCTCACTTACGGCTGACTCGATTGGTACAAACATGACAACAAATTCGGCGGCTTCGCTGAACTGCGACCAGTAGGCTTTGCTTCCAAGGCGTTTTACAGTATCCCTGAAGGCTCTGGCGTGTTTCTGGATAAACTCTGCAGTCTCCCTTTCGTTCGTCGCCTCTGTTGCATTAATATACGCACTCAGCGGAACTTTTGAATCTATCGGGACAACACCCCCGCCTGGAAGCCCCACCGTCAGGTCCGGCCTTCCTTCTTCAGAAGCAGCCTGCAAATCGAAATGAACATGCTCCGTCATTCCCGCCAGTTCGACGATTCGCTTGAGCTCGTATTCTCCCCACCTGCCTCTCGTGGTGGAGGATTTCAAGGAGGAACGCAGGGTTGTTACTGCCGTGCTGAGTTCTTGATTGGCCTTTTGCAAAGTGTCGAGTTGCTTGTTCAGGCTACCGTACGCGTTCTCACGTTTTTCCTCTATCTCTCTCACGTTCTTCTCAAGCTTCTCAAGATTTGTCTTCACCGGATCCAGCAGACCAGACATTTCTGCTTTGTGTGTCTGTAACCCTTGTCTGTGCTGTTTTAGAAGACTGTCCAGACTCTCTCTTGCAGTGCTGACCAGTTGCTCGCGTGTATCTTTCAACACATCTCCAGCAAGGGACTTGAATGCATTTTCGAGCTCTCTCCTCGCTGTTTCCAGCCATTCGAGCTCTTTTTCTTTCACGCTTAGATGGCCCCTGAGTTCTGCGTTTTCAAGCTTGAATGATTCATTCTCTTTCTGAAGCCGGGTTTTCTCTTGCGCAAGGTTGCTGCTCTTCCACAGAAAAATCAGCATCAGCACAAAGAGGACCAAAGACGTGGCTCCTAGCGTAATCAAGGCTATTAGCACTCGCTAACCTCCTTCTGCTTCCAGCACGTGTCAACACCATACTACCAGAAAGCGACCCGCTCTTTGAGACAACATACAGCGCCAATGATCAATCATCGCTATGGATACAGGAGTGTCTACCAGAACAATGAGAATACTTCTTTTGCTTCAGCAAGCCCCTCTTCAAACCATTCGGCTAACTCCTCAGAGAGTTCAGGTGAATAGAAAGCCAGCATGCATTCAGTGTCAAGATAGCCTGACCTGAAGTCAAGATTGTATGATCCCACAATGCTATAGACACCATCAAATACGGCAAACTTCGAGTGGGTCATTCGTTCCTGCATCTCGAAAATCTTGATACCTTCTCGCAGAAAGACCGGGTAGTACATCCTCGAGATTGCGTATCTGTAAGACAGGTCCAGGGTACGCGCAGAATTTGTGAGGAAAACGATGTCTACACCTCTTCTTGCAGCAGATACCAGAGCCTCGATTATCTCAAATGCAGGAGAGAAGAAAGGAGTTTCCAGGTAGATGTATTCCTCGGCAGCGTTTATTGCCTCCACGTAAAGACTATTTATGCGATATTCCTTGTGCGTGAGAGGTTTCTGGGCAACAAATCTCATGGGTATTTGTTCTTCAACATGATCCTTCAGCAAATACTCGGGGTGCTTGACAAAACTGAGCTCTTCACCACCAATGATCTGCCAGTTCTCTACAAAGGAGTCCTGAATATCCTTAACTATCGGTCCTTCAACATAGATATCAATATCCCTCTGCGGAGCGACTGTGCGCCATAATCTATTCCTTTCAAGATTCAGTTCTTCGAAATGCATTCCTCCGATTATCCCTGAACTGCCGTCAGCAACAATGATTTTCTCATGCCAGATTCTGTTTACTCCCCTCTGATCACCCCAAAAGGCTACATGTGTTCTGACCTCGATTGGCAGGTCGTTGAGTTCACACAGAAAGAACGGACTGAATACAACGCTCCCCAACCAGTCATAGATGAACTTGATTACTGTGCCCTGGCTCCCTTTCTCTTCAAGCAAGTTCAGAAGGTCTTGCGATATCGGATTCCTCTTGAAGATAAACGTCTGAATCAGCAAGTAGTCCTGTGCTCCAAGAATCACCGCTTCACGCATCGGAAAAGATTCCGCTCCTTCTTTTAGAAGCTTTACCACAGAGGCATAACTGAGTTCAGACGAGGTCACAGTATCAAGAGCGCTTTCAAACTCTTTCGTGCCGAAGCTGGCCGCTATCGGACAAGAAAAGGCAAATAGAAGAAACAGGAATACTACCGGAGTCAACAACCTGTGCATCGATGCACTGCCTTTCACCCTTCTTTCCAGTCACCAGAAAATGACCCGAGGGTACTCTTCTTCACCGGTTCAAATAACAATACCAGACTTACGCCATACTCGAACCCTCTCTGACGTCTCACATCACCAGAACAGTGTAAGAGGTTTTCTCGCTTCTGTAAGACCTTCCTCAAACCAGCGTGTGAGTTCACCTGTCAACTCTGTTGAGTAGTAGGCAACCACGCACTCTGTATCAAGATACGCGGATCTGAAATCAAGATTGTAAGATCCAACGATGCTGTAAACGCCATCAAACAAAGCATATTTGGCGTGTGTCATCCGTCCATGCATCTCGTAAAGCTCTATCCCCTCTCTTAGAAACACGAGATAGTAGAGCCTGGCAAATGGATATCTCCATATCAGATCAGTTGTACAGAAGGAGTTTATCAGGATCTTTATCTCAACACCCCTTCGAGCTGCTTTGACAAGAGCATTCATTATATCAAAGGCAGGTGAGAAAAAAGGGCTCTCAAGATAGATTGTCTCCTTTGCGGCGTCTATTGCCTCCACATACAGGTTGTTTATCCTGTAGTCTCTGTGGGTCAGGGGCTTTTGGGAAACAAATCTCATCAATAATCCTTCGTCATTATTACATTCATAAGGAACCGGATCATTTTCGATGAAATGGAGTTCCTCTCCGCCTACGATTCCCCAGTTCTCCACAAATGAATCCTGTATATGCTTTACAATTGGTCCTTCTACATGGATGTCCAGATCTCTCGCGGGCCTTATTCTTGAGGGTTTCGGAGGATCGAGCGTCGCTTCATCAAAATGCATTCCACCGATTATCGCAGAACTGCCATCAGCTACTATAATCTTCTCGTGCCAGATTCTGTTTACTCCCCTTTGATCACCCCAAAAAGCTACATGTGCTCTGACATCTATAGGCAGCTCCTTCAGACTGCAAAGGAATAGCGGACTGAATATGACACTGCCCAGCCAATCATATATGAACTGCACATTTATCCCTTCTTCTGCCCGTTCTACGATCAAATCGAGAAATCCCTCTGATACCTGGTCTCTCCGAAAAATAAACGTCTGAATTAGCAGGTACCTCTCTGCATCTCTAATTACATGCTCCCTTACAGGGAAGGACTCCTCACCTTGCCTAAGAAGCTGAACGTTGTACGCAAGGCTTAGAGAGGTGCCGGTCTTGTTGTCCAGAATAGCCTCGAATTCCTCTGATCCGTAGTAAGCAGCAAAGACACCGGATGAACATGCAAAACAGATCATTAGTATAACTGGTAATAACTTCTGCACTGATAGATGCTCCCTGATTCTGAGTATTCTCTGGCATAAATCGTCTCGAACTGCAAGGTGTGGGGTACTTCATTAATAATAACAGCTCTTCTCATCCAGACCCAATGATAAAACCACACCGATACCGCTACTCCGAGGTCACTGATCCTCTGACCCTCTGGGCTGTCCCTTCCCATTTCCCTGATCTGAAACGGATGACATTCACCAGCATTCTTAAAATCATATCACCCATCATTCCTATCCAGGCTCCTATAAGCCCCATATTGAAGTACCTTACCATCACAAAACCCACCGGTATCCGGATACACCACATCGCCATCGTTGAGGCAAACATCGGATACTTCGTGTCTCCAAAACCTCGCAGGGCACCCTTCAATGAAAACTCTGTGCTCTGGACCACCTGGAAGAGGCCGATAATCCTGACGGGAAGCTTTGCCATTTCTATTATTTCCACTTCATTTGTGAAGATCCTTATAAAAAGCTCAGGGAATAGAAACATCGCGCCACCGATGATGAACGAATAGTACATGAGGATGACCCATCCCTGTCTCAGGGATCCTATGGAACGACTTAACTGACCGCTTCCGTTGTACATGCCAACAAGCGCTGTGATCGCAACACTCATACCCAGTGCTGGCATGAACGAGAGCGATTCAACACTTATCCCAATTCTGTGTCCTGCATAGGCCTCTGGCCCTGCTATGAATAGAATGTTTGCAAACACCAGAACTCCGACGGAAAAAGACAGTGTCTCTGCAGCCGCGGGCAGTCCGACAGTGAATACCCCCTTCAAGATCTTCAGGGAGGCTTTCACGGGCTTGACAAAAAAAGCCACTCTCTTGCTTCTGAAGAGCAATATGCAGATCACTGCTGCTCCAACGAATCGCGAGATCATTGTTCCCAGTCCGGCCCCTCTTGCACCCATTTCCGGGAAGCCAAGTTTTCCATATATGAAGATATAATCCAAAAAGACATTCAGAATGTTTGCCACAAGAACACTGATCATCGGTGATTTCGAGTCCCCTGATCCTCTCATCACAAAACCCAGCACGATCATAATGCTCATTCCGACAGATCCAAGCAACACCATCGAAAGGTACTCTCCACCTGCCACCAGTATGTCCTCTTCCGCGCCAGGGAAAAAGAGGCGAAGAAGATCTTCTGAAAAGAAAGAAAACAATGTCATAACTATCCCGAACACTATGCTCAGGTAGATCGCGTGCCAGACAACTGAATTGACAAGCTTCTTGTTTCTGGCTCCGGTAGCGTTGGAAGCAAAAACCATTGCCCCAGTAGCAATCGCCATCATCACCACTCTGAACAGAAACATGATCTGATTGGCCGTGCTAACACCTGTCATCACTCGCCAATCATAGTAGCCAAGGAAGGCCGTATCTGCTATTCCCAGTAGCATCTGAAGAAGGTTTTCGGCGATCGCTGGCATTGCGATCACCAGGAGCTTTCTGCGGATTTCTGATTTCTCATCTATATCAAGATATCTTGAGAATAGAGAGTACTTCAACCTGATCATCCTTATGTTCGTCAAACAAACTAACCTTAGTTTACACCAGCAAAGCGCCCAGTTGAAGAGGGTGATCGACAGGATCCACTCAATTGATAACGGTTTGAGCTCTGACTGAAGCTGTGCAAGTCTTTGTGCAGTATGTCCTATGATATAGATTACATATCGACTCTTCGAAATCTATGTTTGGGATTTAATGCTGGAGGTGGCTTTTAGGAAACGATAATTGGGTCTTCTCTTCCCGAGCAGATCTAATGCTCTGACTTTCTGATTCGCATCAGGTCATACCGCGAACGTGTCCAGCTTGAAGAGAAACCCACCTCGTCTCCTTCGAAAGAAGTTCGATCAATCTCGCTTGCGTCAATGAACAACACAAGCTCAAACTGGGCCTCCCCTGATGCCCTCTTCTCTGCATAGACCCTGGCGAAATCGTTAGGGCTGAACATCAGTTTGCCTCTGTGTTCATAAGGATGTATAGCAAGTCCCGAGATTCCTCCGCCTGGCAAATAGGCCTTCAGAATGACCTCTGAGCAGATCATTTCCATGTCGGTCGCGAAATCAAAAGCATAGTCATATGGCCTTCCAAGATACTGAAACGCCCTTATAATTGCCTCGAGCTTATCTTCTCTGGGAACAAGTGGGCGAAGCACAGCAAAGTAGTCAGTTACCGCTATGTTCTCAAGGGGTCGAATAACGACACCTGCAGCAATCCCTTCAATTATGCAGTTTGCAACAGGTTCAACATTGTCTGAAAGACCAAATACTGCTCCTTCGGTATGCTCGTCAAGAAAGCCAATGACGGTTGTTTCCGTTTCCTCAAAGAGCTCTCCAAAGTAATCTTCCAGCTCATCAAGAGTGCCAACATACATCCCGCTGTGTGTCCAGAAGCCCGGGATTCCGACATTGGTTAGCTGCCAGTTGTTTCGTCTCAGAAGAACATCTCCAGGCTGCAATAGATGTCTGAAAGCCTGAACGTCTTCCTCACTGATGAACTTGGATCGGCCACTAAAATCCCT
>CAZSXB010000064.1:0-11189 GCA_964611155.1 uncultured Thermotogaceae bacterium | reverse complement strand
ATATACTCTTTCGTCCTGGTTCATACTTCTGACAGGAAGTGACTGCGTTCATAGCTCCTGGATCTTTGTTGTATTATTGTGTCGACCGGTAGAATCACTGTTTTTTGGAGGGGATAGCATGCCAGTTGCTGCAATCATCGCTGTGACAGCGCTGATAGTCTTTGGAGTTCTCTTCAGTTATTTCTTCTACTACAAGATAATCCGGGCTGCGAATAAGGTGATCGAGTTGTCTGAAGAGATAAGACAAATTAAGGAAGAGCTCAGACGCATTAACACGCATATATCGCGCGACAGAGACTGAAATTGGCTCGTAGAAGCCAAATTTGCCATGTTTTTATCGATGTGGTATAATCTCATTTGGCCGCAGGTGAAACTAAGCTCGGAGGTTGCCCTACTCAGATATGGAGATCAACCGACGGCTAGTTAACTTAGCGTGAGCTAAATTACATTTCCGCGCAATCTTCATTTGACTAGTCTGGCCATAATTGAAGTGAATCGGTTGGTCGAAAGGCACAGAAGCCTCCGCCTGAGCTATGCGGTTTGAGTGGCTAAAGGATAGGAGGTATGCCATGGATTTTCTCGACTATGTGGTTAGAAATCTCGATAGAATCGGTTCAGAACTTCTCAGACATATACATATCATTGCGATCGCTGTTCCCTTATCTATTGGTATAGGAGCTCCTATCGGTATAGCTATTGCCAACCACAAAAACCTTGCGAAAGTCGTAATCTACATTGCGAGCGTCATGATGACAATACCCAGTCTTGCCCTCTTCGGTGTAATGGTTGTTCTTCTCGCTCCATTTGGTGCTGGTCTGGGAATACCGCCGGCCGTTATTGCACTGATCGTCTATTCCATGTTGCCAATAATCAGAAATGTTGTTGTAGCGATAAGGGCTGTAGACCCGGAGATGATTGAAGCTGCCAGGGGCATGGGAATGACCAAAGCCCAGGTGTTGTTCAAGGTAAGGCTCCCTCTCTCTGTTCCCATAATCATGGCTGGAATAAGAAATGCCGCTGTTATGGGAATAGCTGTAACCACCATTGCATACCTCGTTGGTGCCAGGGGACTTGGTTACTTCATATTCTCTGGGCTTTCGAGAGCGAGGCTTGACATGATTCTTGTTGGAGCAATACTGGTTTCGGCAATGGGAATAGGCACTAACTATGGGCTGATGAAACTTGAGCACTTTTTGACGCCACGTGGTGTAAGACTTGAGCGGCAGGAAAACAGATGATGAGGCCCGGAAGGAGAGTATAAGATGGCGATAGAACTTAAAAAGCTCAGGAAAGTATATGGACAATCTACCCTGGCTGTAGATGATGTTGATCTGACATTTGAAGACAAGAAGATATCCATTCTGATCGGTCCTTCGGGCTGTGGCAAGACGACAACACTGAAGATGATCAACAGGCTTATCGAAAGAACTTCTGGTGACATCATAATAGACGGAAGGTCAATTGATGAAATAGGCCTCATAGAGCTAAGAAGAAGCATTGGTTATGTGATCCAGGAGATCGGACTCTTTCCGCACATGACTGTATTTGACAACATAGCGGTGGTTCCGAGGTTGCTGAAGTGGCCTGAAGACAAGATCAAGAAAAGGGTTCTGGAACTGCTGGACCTCATGAATCTTGACCCGGACGAACACCCTTACAAGTATCCTGTGCAGCTTTCTGGCGGGCAGAAACAGAGGGTCGGTGTTGCAAGGGGACTGGCAGCTGATCCAGAGATTCTTCTTATGGATGAACCATTTGGAGCTATTGACCCGATAAACAGGGAGAAGCTACAGGATGCCTTTATAGAGATTCAGGAACAGATCAACAAGACGATCGTATTTGTTACTCATGATATCAGAGAGGCCATAAAACTTGGTGACAACATAGCTATATTCAACGAAGGGAAACTGGTTCAGTACGACGAAACGATGACAGTGATCAATGAACCTGCGGATGACTTCGTTGAGAACCTGTTGGGTTCCGACAGGGGACTCAGAAGCATGGAACTCGTGCGTGTTCATGACCATTACGACACTGACTTCTTCTCACTGGATCTTACTGATGATCTGACCGTGGGAGACGCTCTCAAAGAGATTGAGAAGAAAGATCGAAGATATGCATATGTGATTAACGAGAAAAAGCGGCTCGCTGGCTACGTTGTCAGAAAGAAGATTGAAAAAGCCAACAAGTCTGATCCTCTAAAGAAGCATGTCAAGGAAACAGAGTCAATTCACCCATCGTCCAGCCTTCTTGAAGCAATGTCGCTGATGATGACTTCAGGTCTGTCGGCTGTTCCCGTTACTGACGACAGGGGAAGAGTTCGCGGAGTCGTAAGGTTCTCTGCACTTATGGAGATGTTTGGCAGCGTAGACCTTACAGGGAGTGATTAAATGCAGGCTTTGTTTGACTACTATAGATTCAACATGGAGTACTTCCTGATAAAGCTTGGAGAACACATGACCATCTTTGCGCTTTCCTGGGCAATGGCGATTGCTGTTGGCCTGCTCATTGCGATAGCCTCTACTCGCCCCGGGCGAATGAAGATAGGAAATGCCTTGCTTACCGTAACAGGTTTTTCCCAGGCGGTTCCGAGTATCGCAGTCATAGCACTTGTTTTCATTTTCACAGGAATAGGGTTCAGACCTGCCGTTCTCGCGTTGTTCATCTACAGTCTTGTTCCCATAGTCTTCAACGCAGCATCTGGGCTGGTAAGCGTCTCGTCTGGCATGAAAGAAGCGGCCAGAGGCATGGGCATGACCAATGGACAGATCTTGAGAAAAGTGGAGCTTCCTGCAAGTGTGCCGGCAATCCTTTCAGGTATAAGAAGCGCAGCAACAATAAATATCGGAACTACTACTATCGCAGCTGCCATAGGTGCTGGAGGACTTGGAGAGATAATCTTCACAGGGATCAGAAACTTCAATTTCACGATAATACTGGCGGGCGCTATTCCAACCGCTATTACAGCAATACTGGTGGATATCGTTCTTTCAGTTGTAGAAAAACGTGTTACTTCCAAAGGTCTGCAGCTTGCAGAGCATTGGAGAGAATAGAAAAACCACATGGAGGTGGAACTATGAAGAAACTTGTTCTTATTTTGGTTGTATTAGCCGTATTTGCAACGGCCAGTCTTGGTGCCAGGCTAACTGTTGGAGCCAAGAATTTCACCGAGCAGTATGTTGTGAGTAGCATGATCTCACAGCTCCTGTCCAACGCAGGATTCAATGTCAGAGAAGATTTCGGTATGAGCTCCTTTGTTGTGAGAAATGCACTCGTGACAGGCCAGATTGATCTGTACGCTGACTACACAGGTACCGCATGGACAGCGTATTTTGGCCATGAAGAGATTCCGAGAGATCCGGTTGAGCTTTATGAAAAGGTTGCAGCCCAGGATCTTGAAGAGAACAACATCGTCTGGCTTGAAATGGCACCTTTCAACAACACTTACGCACTCGCCGTCACAGCAGAATTTGCCAGGGAACACGGTCTTGCGACTGTTTCCGACCTTGCAGAACTCTCCCAGGAAAATCCTGACCTCAGATATGGTATTGAGTTTGAATTCCTTGACAGACCTGATGGGTTCTTCCCTATGGCAGAGCTATACGGGATAGAAGTCACAAGGCGAAACGTGAGTGCTATGGAAATTGGTCTTACCTACGAGGCAGCCGCCCGTGGTGAGATTGATGTAGCAATGGTCTTTGCAACTGATGGGCTGCTCGAGAGATTTGATCTCGTAGTTCTTGAGGATGACCTGCACTTCTTCCCGGCGTACAACATTGCTGTTACTGTCAGGAAAGAGGTTCTGGATGAACACCCTGAGATCAGGGAAATCCTCAGACCGATTGCTCTCTACCTCTCTGAGCCAACAATGATCAGGCTTAACTACCTTGTTGACACTGAAGGCTACGAACCTGATGAGGTAGCAGGGATGTTCCTCAGGGGACTCGGGCTCATAGACTGAGTTCTGAAACTATAGTACATTCTGAGTGATCTAAGTAAGCGAAAGGCCGGTCGATTGACCGGCCTTTTTGTTTGTGAAACGGCGAAAAAAGGCATCAAAAAAAGAAACAGCGTTGATCATTGTTCGTCTAGCAAACCAGATCAGTGTCAAGCGTTGATTCGCTCTACACGTCAATGTAAGGGGCGGAGTAGTTATCTGATAGTGCTATGCTTAAATATCCCGAAAAAGGAGGCGAAAGCATGAGAAAAAAGACAACAATTAGAGTTATTTTGCTCTCATTGGTGTTATTGTTTTTTACGAGTTTGAGTCTTGCCAGTCTTGTCCCCGAGATCGAATTGATTACTACGACAGAAGCATACGATCCCATAAGGTACGAGGCTGCTTTTATGATTGCTGAAGAGTGGAGGACCCTTGGATTTCGTGTCAATGTTCGACCCATGGAGTTTTCGACCATACTCGCGAAATTCTATGATGAACAGGATTTCGACGCGACAATCCTGGGGTGGTCAGGTAGAGTCGAAAGGCTCGATCCCCAGCATTTCCTTGGGACTCTACACGGAGAGCAGACAGATCCAGGCGCCAACAACCCAGGGGGCTACGTCAATCCAATCTATGACGCTCTTTTCGAAGCACAGTCAAAGGAATTTGACGTGAACAGAAGAAGGGTTCTTGTCCATGAGATGCAAGCGATTGCTGCAAGAGACATGCCAGTGAACGTGCTCTTCTATCGAGACGAAGTAAATGCGTACAACAACACAACCTTTGCGAACTACGTCATAATGGCCGGAGAAGCTCTCTACAATGAGTGGACACCTCTTAACGTTGTGCCGCTCACGGATAATAAGGTTCTTACGATCGGAACGCCTCAGGAACCGGACAACATCAATCCATTGTCTTCTACATCAGTCTGGGGATGGAAGTTCATGAGAATGACTTACGACAAGCTCGTGAGACTGTCAGAAAACGTCGAGCCTATTCCATGGGCAGCGGAGGAAATCATTCCGGTTGATGACCTGACAGTTGACATAATTCTCAGAAGTGGTATGACATTCCATGACGGTATGCCCGTAACTGTGCAAGATGTCAAGTTCACATTCGATTACTACATTGAGAAAGATTTCGCGTACTTTAGACCATTTTACAGAATGATCGAGCGCACTGACATTATCGGCAACAGTAGAGTAAGGTTCACATTGAAGGAACCATACGCTCCTTTCGTTACAGTTACTCTGACTCAGATTCCCATACTTCCTAAGCACATTTGGGAAAACATTGAGAATCCTGCCGATCTCACTCCAGCACAGGTCCCCACGGTCGGAAGCGGACCGTTCATGTTCGACAGGTACGATCGTGGAGAATACAAGCGAATACTTACTTTCAAGGATCATTTTGCTGCAGACCAGATCAACATCGACGCAGTTGAGTATATTATCTACGCGGATGCAGAAGGTGTATTCACTGGGCTCCTTACTGGAGAAATCGACATGACCGCATGGAGACTCGAACCAGGTCAGGTTCCTCTTGCTGAAAGAGAAAGCCATATAACAGTGGTAAGCGTCCCCGACTTCGGATACTACCATCTCACCATGAACCTGAGAAGAGAGCCCTTTGACAATGCGGTTGTCAGAAAAGCACTATCACATCTGATTGATAAGGATACGATTATTAACGTACTTCTACAGGGAAGGGGCGAACCGGGAAGCTCCGTTGTTGCTCCCATCAACGCCTTCTGGCATAATCCTGACATCGTAAAATATGAGTACAACCCGGAACTCGCACGGCAGCTTCTGGAAAACGCTGGCTTCACGTGGGACGCACAAGGAAGGATAATGTATCCTGAGTGATAGTAGTTAATAATCGAAGCTTTTGAGGGGGGCTAGTCCCCCCTTGTTTAAGTGTTCTGTTCAGGAGGTTTTGAAGAGTGGGAAGCAAAGGGTACATCTTTGGAAGACTTGTGCAGATCCTGATCACTCTATGGATAATCTTGACAATGCTGTTTTTCTTTTTCAGACTCGGGCTTCCTGATCCAACCGTAGCTCTTGTTAGTGAAGGATTATCTCCAGATGATCGCCAGATCATTATCGAGCGATTTGGTCTTGATCAGCCGCTCTTTACCCAGTATTTCATATATCTCCGGAACGTTTTTGTTGGAGAGTTCGGAACATCCTTCCATTACAAGGCGCCGATTTCTGGGTTAATAGGCGAGAAGCTTCTGAACACACTCGTCTTGATGATTCCTGCAGTCTTGATAGCCTATATCATCGGGCCACTGCTAGGGGTTTTGCTTACCTGGAAAAGAGGAACGAAGCTGGAGATGGGCGGAATAACCGTTGGGCTCTTCTTCCGGTCTGCGCCAATGTTCTGGACCGGGATGCTTTTTGTCATGTTCTTTGGTATATACCTAAACTGGTTTCCCACATCGGGTATGCGGACATTACCATACGAAGCGGCGAACTTTTTCCAAAAGATATTCACTCTGGACTTCTTACATCATCTCATTATGCCAATGATGGTGATTGTCTTGTACTACACAGCTCTTCCGATGCTCATTATGAGGAATACCATGCTTGAGACCATGGGAGAAGACTTCATCGAGTTCTGCAGAGCCAGAGGGGTCAGCATGCGCAAGGTTATGTACAAGCATGCAGCGAGGAATGCGCTACTGCCGGTTGTCACACAAGCGGCAGTTACGGCGGGGCTTGCCGTAGGCGGGCAGGTTGTGGTGGAAGTGGTCTTTTCATGGCCGGGACTCGGAATGGAGATGCTTAACGCTGTGAGGACAAGTGACTATCCGCTCGCCCAGGCGACTTTCTTATTGCTAGCCTCAATGGTTCTGGCGATGAACTTATTTGCAGACATCCTTTATAGCAAGCTTGACCCAAGAGTTGTCTATAAAAGGAACGTGTGAGTGATAGTTATGAAGAGCATAATCAGCATGCTTTGGAGGATAATCCGTAAAGACAGACTCGCGCTTGCCGGAAGCGCCTTCATGGTCTTCATCATTCTTGTTGCGGTATTTGCCCCTTATGTAGCAACGCACGATCCAAACACGATGAACTACAAAGTCGAAGGCACTGCGCTCTGGTTCGACGGCGTCGAATGGACGATCCAAGAGGATATCACTGACAGCACGTTGAACAGCGTGTCCCTTTCTGCAGAAGACGAAATGATCGCCGTTGGAAACAATGGCACTATTGTGATGTTCTCACAGGGCACATGGGTAGAGATGGATTCTCCAACAGAGAAGAGACTCAATGGTGTCAGTTACACAGGCGAATTTGGCATTGCTGTTGGGGAAGAAGGAACTGCCGTGATCTTTGATGGGGCAGATTGGATTCTTAGTAATACTGGAGTCAGAGAAAACCTCAATGCCGTCAGTGTGGTATCTGAGGAAATGGCTGTTGCAGTAGGTAATGCAGGTACAGCATTGATTTGGGATGGCAACTCCTGGAGAAGGCTATCTTCAGGAGCAACAGAAAATCTGAACGATGTTTCTCTTCTTAATGAAAGCTTTGGATTCATCGTTGGAGACAGAAATGTGATCCTGGCGTTCGATGGGCAGAATCTCAGAAGAGAAATGGTGATGGGTTTCAGGGCACTCTATGGAGTGGCTGTTTATGATGAGGATTACGCGATAGCAGTAGGAGAAAGGGGAACGATCTTCAGATACAACGGAAGAGGCTGGCAGGCAATGTATGGCCCAGAAACGCGCGACATTAACGCTGTGGTTACTTCAGGAGAAGATACAGCACTTGTCGTGGGCGGACATGGCGTTGCGATGGGACTAGAAGGAAACGTGTGGACAAGGATAGATACAGGCTATCGCAGGCATCTGAAAGACATTGCAATAGCAGATTCCACTGTTGTTGCAGTCGGAACTGATCCATATGTGAATTCCCTTGCTCGCCCATCTTTAGCTCATCTCTTCGGAACCACTCATAACGGCAGAGACATATTCAGCCAGGTTGTATACGGCTCCAGGGCTGCTCTCATGGTGGGACTGATCGCAGCTCTTATGGTCACACTGATTGGGACTAATGTAGGATTGATAGCAGGCTATTTCAAAGGTAAGACAGACAATGTATTGATGCGCATTGTAGACATAATGTACGCGCTGCCACTAGAACCTTTCGCGATGATTCTCGTCCTGATATCTAGACCAGGAATCGGGATAATAATTCTTGCTGTGGGTCTGCTTACGTGGAGGACGACAGCAAGAATCATACGTTCTCAGGTGCTGTCGATATCTGCGCGCCCCTTTGTGAAAGCTGCAAGAGTTGCTGGGGCGAGCGATTTCAGGATCATGTTTGTTCATATTGCTCCGAACGTCTTACCGCTTGCCTTTCTGCAACTGGCTGTAGCCATGGCTTTTGCGATTACAGCAGAGGCTACGTTGAGTTTCCTTGGATTAGGTCCGCCCAGGGTCTACTCCTGGGGAACGATTCTTCACCAGGCCAGGTTGTCTGGGGCGTGGAGAACAGCTTGGTGGTGGATCATTCCTCCGGGTGTGCTCATAATGCTCACGGTGGTCTCGGTTTTCTTCATCTCCAGGGCATTAGAAGTGCTGACAAATCCTAGACTGGAGGGGAGGCAGAAAGATGCTACTTAGAGTCGAAAATCTGAAGACGTTCTATAGGGATGCAGGCAAAGACGTCAAAGCGGTTAATGATGTTTCTTTCGGTGTGGAATCAGGCGAAACCCTCGGTCTGGTAGGAGAAAGTGGTTGTGGAAAGACGACGCTGGCAAAGTCAATAATGCGACTCATGGTGCCCAATTCAAGGATTGTGAGCGGAAGTATCTTCCTTGAAGACGTTGATCTTGTCAAACTTAGCGAAAACGAGTTGAACAAGGTCAGGTGGCAGAGGATCTCCCTTGTTACACAAAGCGCTATGAATGCCCTGGACCCGGTGTACAGAGTCGGAGACCAGATGATTGAGACTTTCAAGACTCATACTACCATGACAACGGGCCAAGCAATGAAGAAATCCGCAGAGTTGTTCAACCTTGTTGGGCTTGAGCACAAGAGACTTCAAGATTACCCCCATCAGCTGAGCGGTGGAATGAGACAAAGAGTTGTAATTGCAATGGCTCTTGCCCTGGATCCTGAACTCATTATTGCAGATGAACCAACTACGGCCCTAGATGTTGTTGTTCAAGACGGTATCCTTAAACAACTCGA
Organism: uncultured Thermotogaceae bacterium; assembly: GCA_964611155.1. Taxonomy (GTDB): domain Bacteria; phylum Thermotogota; class Thermotogae; order Petrotogales; family Kosmotogaceae; genus UBA9910. Next base: position 2,049 of record CAZSXB010000064.1, on the reverse strand, counting down.
ACTTGTGCAAAAGGAACTTGGCATATCAATGATTCTTGTTACTCACGATGTTTCAGTAGTGGCTGAGATGGCTGACAAAATCGCTGTTATGTATGCAGGAAAGATAGCAGAATTCGGTCCGACCGGAAAGATCTTCAGATCTCCTACTCATCCTTACACAATGGGACTCCTTAATGCTTTCCCAACTCTAGAGAGTGCCAAAGGTGAGCTAATATCTATTCCAGGATCTACTCCCAACCTTGCTGAAGAGACAGAAGGTTGTCTTTTTGAACCAAGATGCCCATTCTCCACGGAGAAATGTGCAACTGTCGAACCGAAACTTGAGGAGGCTTCCCCGGGGCAACGCTCAGCGTGTCACTATGCAAACCGCGCAGCAGAGTTCAGACAGCGTTCAGCCGAAGAAGCTACGTGGGATAGAGAAGAAGCCGCGAGGCTCGCAAAAGTTAGGGAGAAGGAACCCGCAACAAAAGAAGAGCAGCTCGAATACACCAGCGCTGCCAAGCCAGTTCTGGAAGTGAAAGACTTGAAGAGATGGTTTTATCTCCGGAAAGGCTTTTTCTCTTCCCTGTTCAGAGAAGCAGATAAAAAGGTTCATGCAGTTGACGGTGTCTCCATTGATGTTAGACAGGGAGAGATTTTGGGTCTGGCGGGAGAAAGTGGTTCTGGCAAGAGTACTATCAGTGAAGTGATAACTGGTTTGCAGCCTCTTACAGCGGGGGAAGTTGTCTATATGGGAAAGCCTGTCAGTACTAGTCAGAAGGGCAGACTCGAATTTCGGCGAAACGTCCAGATGGTTTTTCAGGATCCTTATGAAACGCTGAACCCAAGATTCACTGTCGAAAGAACTCTTGTTGAGCCGTTGCGGAATTTCGGTATACGGAGTGCAACAAAGCAGCGAGAGCTAATACTCCAAGCACTTGAAAGGGTCGAACTGACTCCTCCGGAGAGATATGTTGACAGATACCCACATGAACTCAGCGGGGGTCAGAGACAACGCGTAGCTGTAGCTCGAGCGATTGTTCTTGAGCCCAAGCTTCTTCTTGCTGATGAACCAGTTTCCATGCTTGATGTATCGATCAGGGCAGGGGTACTTAACTTGCTGCGCCTTTTTAGGAAAGAGATGGACATGTCGATAATCTATGTTTCTCATGACTTGGCAACGATAAGGTATATATGCGATCGTACAGCCATCATGTACCTGGGAAGGATATCTGAAATAGGGCCGACCGAAAGCGTTATTGAGGGAAGAAAGCATCCCTACACTCAACTCCTTCTTTCAGCTGTTCCGAACCCTGATCTTGACGTGAAAAGGGAGAAGGTAGATGCCAGGGGTGAGATTCCTGATGCCATAGATCTTCCTAATGGTTGCAGGTTCCATGCACGGTGCAAGTACGCCATGAAGCACTGTGGCTGGGAAGGCAGGGATGTGGAAAAACTGATCGATGCAAGAAGGCTTTTGCTGGAAGCAGAAGAGGCACAGAACAAAGAAGAGAGGGACATACTATCATCAATTAAAGAAGTCCGATACGATGGTCCTTCTATGGAAATTACTCTTGATCCAAAGATAGGAAACGAACTTGATCACGCGAGCTATATCAGGGATCTCGTGAACACGATGCCAGGTACAATGAACGAAGCTCTTAAGGACATAAACAAGAATGGAAAGAAGCTCAGAGTGGTTTTTGAACAGATGAAAGAACCACAGATGTATGAAGTCGGCAAGAATCATTATGCTTCATGTTACCTCTACGAAGAATAGTTCGTCCTGGTTACAGCATTTTCTGAACCGTTTGCTGTAATAGCGCCGGTGACTCCTGGGACTCCCGCATGATCACTCAGATTATCGCTATGCTAGAATACGTTGATTACTGGTTCGCTGGAGCAAGAAACTATGAACATGCTCTTCTAAGTAGAAGCTTGATTGTTCATATGCCTTGAGAAACTCGACGATTAGGAGTGATTGTTGGATGCGATGGGAGATAACACCGCGGGGTATTCCGGTTGCGCCAGGTGTAACCGATGAGATGCTGGACCCGGAGACCTGGATCA
>CAZSXB010000063.1:0-11348 GCA_964611155.1 uncultured Thermotogaceae bacterium | reverse complement strand
TTGATTTTGTCGCCACAAGCCATATGCCATTCGCAGGTCTATGGATTTCTCGCACGTCGTCTCTTAATCTTTACTATACCCTATACCTGCCCTTTAACCCTCTACCCTTGCTCTTACAATACCCGCTCCATTCAACCGATCCTTTGCAACCCATACCCGCACTTGATCGTTTGCTTCAACCTTCAACCTTTACCTGCTCTTCAAACCTGCCCTTAATGTGGCAAACTCCAGAAACGCTGCGTGCGACCATAGCAAAGGAGAAGCAATCGGGCCCCATTTGTTGATCCAGTGCTCAAGCATCTCTTCTCTCAACAGGTTTTCTGGAACCTGCTCAGGCAAGTAGCCTTTATCGTCGTATTGCTTACTGATCCAGGTCCAGATTTCTTCTGCGATTTCACTTTCGCCGATACTATGCATGTGGCAACCCAAATAGGCACTGAGAAGAACCCAGCTTCCACCGCCATAGTATGAGTCGCAAGCATATCGTTTGACACCGCCCTTGAAGTAGATATCTTCAATAATTCTTCGCACGGTGTTCTGAACAATAGTGCTACCGCATGGCAACAGCCTGAATGGAAAAGAGGCCCACACAAGACTCGAATCTACTGATTCATCAGCACTTGACTTTCGAAGTCTTCCGTCGATTGTCAGTTCATTCATGATGAAATCGAGGACATCTTTCCATGCAGTTTTCCTCGAAAGAAGGCGTTCGCCTGCCCTCAACCCGGCCGAGATAGCCAGCAGAGTCGAAGTGTGTATGGCATCAGGAAACTCTTCCCAGACATCAAAACATGGAATCTTCCAGATCTTCTCCAGGTAACGTATACATAGATCACAGATTGCTAGATCCTCGGGACCCAGGTGGTCTCCATTTTCCGACAAAGCCCACAAGAATGTTCCGTAACCATCATTTTGAGCGTTGGGCCAATCGTCGTTGGTTACCTGGCCATCCAGCGTATAGCGTGCAGGGAGGAGTTCTTTCATCTCAACATGCTCACATGCAACGACCTTCTCCATTTGTTCTCTCTGGTTTTTCAAGACTTCAAGTCCCCATCTCAGAAACTTTGTACTGCTCTCTCTTCTTCCGGCAACAGTCATTGAATGTGCAATAAATGAGCCATCTCTGAACCAGCTATGACCGTATTGCGAGAAGTTTGGGGAGGCTATGTAGCTTCCCCAGTGGGATTGATTTTCCTCGATTATCTTGGCTGATTGCTGAATTCTGTTCATCATCGTCCTCCGTCAACATCTTTCCAATCTATTTGGATAATCCCGTTTTTCGTTCCACCGATCGCTCCAATCATACTTAGTCCTCGACCTATTGCTTCTTCATTTGCGTTCTTGACCTCTCCCATATCGTAAGTCGCCACGAGTAGTGAATTAGCGACCTGAGACCAATTCTTATCAAAGAGATGACCCGAATCTGGGACACTTAGAGATATCTGCGAGTTCTTTCTGAGAAAGACCTGGCAACTGTCTCCAGTGATCTCAGCTGAGCCACGGAAAGATTTGCCATCCCACATGTTTATCCACTCACCTGAAGGGAACACAATCTGTCGATTCTCAGGGTATTCATCAACCGATGGTACAACCAGCATGTTTCTACCAAACAGATAAGCCAGTATTTCAGGATCATTCTTCTCCTCAATAAGAAATAAGGGGATTGTGAGAGGGCGGCACTCTTGTGAGGAAAGGATTGCTTCTTCGTAGATGTAAGGAGAAATGCTCATTCTGAGAGAAGCATATCTTCTGTAATGATCTATTATTGACTCATCATGGAACTGCTCGGCCATATTCCACGCAGTTCTTTCGGAAGAGGGATCAGGGTCTCCTGGATCTTCAGAATGAATCTGGAAAATCGGCGTGAATACTGCCAGTTCAATGGCTCTCTTGTATAACTTTGGCGAGGGTAATTCACCGCTGAAACCTGCTATATCCCATCCCCAAAAAGGGTTACCAGACATGGAGACATTCAGTCCTGCGGTGATATTCGATCTCAGTGCCTCCCAGGTGGAATCTTCATCACCAACCCAGAAGATCGATGAAGATGGAGATCTTGTGTAACCAGCCCTGCTAAACAACAGTCCATCCTCACCGACAGCTGACTTGGCAGCCCTGAAATAGTGCTCCGGAAAGAGATTTCTTGATTCTGCAGCACTTGCACCTCCCGCTACCGTATCTCTTCGCCAGATGTGTTCACCACCATCAGTCTTCAGCCCATCGACCCCGAGTTCTTCGAAGAGATAGCGCCGCTTGCTTGCCCACCAATTTGCAGCTTCTTCATTCATCATGTCGGTGACAAAACTATCTTCAAACCATCTTCCTCTTGGAATGGTATATAAAGAACCCTTATCGTTCTTGACCAGGAAACCTCTCTCCTTTGCATAAGCTATATCTTTAGCATGTTGAGGAGTTGGATCGTCTACATTCTTCAGGGCAGGAATCTGCCACAACAGAAGTCTGACACCGTGCCGGTGAAGCTCTTCGATCATTGAAAGTGGATCAGGCCAGGGATTGTGGAAATCAAAATCACTTAGCTTCAACGTTTCGTCGCCCGTTACAGGAGTGTTAGCAGCACCTCTGAAGATGTAGAAGCTCTGTTCATCAGACCAGGCTTCAATTACAAGGGCAGTAACGGGTAAATCCAGTTCCAAAGAACGCCTCAGCACGTGCATGATCTTTTCCTGGTTGTTCCATTGATTCGCAGATATCCACGGTCCGAGTGCCCATAGTGGAGGCGTTACAGGATCTGATAGAGAGTAGATTCGACTGATAACCTCAAGAGGGGAATCTTCTTTCCAGAAGTGAATTTCAGTGTTTTTCAGGGGGTGACCCTTCGTGTGTACCCTGATTGTCAGGGTTTCTTCTCCGATAAGATATGATGTCATGAATCCGGTATCCACAAGGATTCCTCTTCCCTTATTCGAGAAGATAAATGGTACAGGGGCGTATCCCCTGTCTTGCTGAACCTTGTACTGGTCAAAAACATAGACAAGGCGTTGACTGTTGGGTTTCAGCCTGATCGAATCGAAGTGTTCTCCAAGACCAAAAAAGTGTTCTCCAGGTATTCTTTCAAAGACCATTTCCATGTCAAAGACGTTATTGCCATCACTCAAGAAATGGGTGCTTATCAAGCTCGAGATCCGATTGCTGTCAGACCTGATTGGAGTAACGAAGCTGCTCTCATTTACAGGTATTGAGGACTCGTCTGTCCATTTCATGACTCTGTACCTGTATGGCGGCGAGGAAATGCAGCTTTTTGGTCCTCTCCCTGCGAATATCTCGTAAACAACTTCCGTTCCTGCTTCTTCGGGTTCTATCTGAGCAAGCCAGAAGGCTTCTTCTCCGATGGAATATTGAAGCTGAGCTCGCACCGAATAAACCTTGTGAGGCGTTTTTACTTTGACCCATGCTCTCTGTCCCGTCTGCGAGGGGATTGTGACAAATGCGAGTGAAACAGCCTGATCTTCAAGAGGGTCTCTTGGTGAGCGTTCCTTGCCAGGAAGCGGCAAGTAAGGGTCATCGAGACCGGTCGGTTCATGTATAATAGTCCTCATAGTTGTCCTCCTTATCTCTTCACCGAGAAAAGCTCACTTTCGATGATCCTGAAGGCGCACCCCAAAGACCATGCGGGTTCTCCAAGTTCATCGACATCAAAAACAACGTTATCTGCAAGTCCAAGGAAAGCATTCTCTCTTGCATAAGCAATCGCATCTTCAAGAAACAGGTCTGAGAAATCAAGAGCTTCTCCTCCAATAAGGAGATACTCCGGGGCAAACATGTTTATCAGATTCTTCAGAGCAACTCCGAGATTAGAACTCATATTCATGAAAACTGCTTGAACAGTTACTGGATCTTCTACTAATGCACGTTTCAGGTAGTCCATTTCCGAAGTCTCAGTGGCCCTCGTATGGCTGTATAGATCCCTCAGTTCCTGAGACGAAGTGCTCTGACTAACCTTTCTTGCAAGAGCATAGAAGGATATGTATGCTTCCAGGCAGCCAGAGCTACCGCAGGAGCAAGTCTCTCCATCCCTGTTTATCGCCATATGTCCAAATTCACCAACGCCAGCACTTGATGTATGGAGCTTGCCATCTATGGCAAGAGCTCCACCAATTCCTACCCCCAGCGTCAAGAACACGCAGTTCCGATATTCACGGGCGCGTCCCTTCAGAAACTGGGCAAGTGCAAAGGAGTCAGCATCGTTCATCACGACAGTTTTGATACGGCACGCTTCAGAAAGCATTTTGCCCATTGGGACATCCTTCCATCCCAACAGGAAGGAGTTTTTGATAGTCCCGGTCGTTGTATCAACAAGTCCAGATACTGCTATACCCATTCCCAGGATAGAGTCACCATATCCTCTTCTCCATCCGTCGATGATCTCGGCAGTCTTATCAACAACTGCTTGGGGAGGCTCTCCATCGATTATGACCCTGTCCGCTGCAACAGGGTTACCCAGAAGATCAAACAGTGTATAGTCAAGATACCCAACGCCGATCTTCATTCCTACTGAGAGATATCGCGTGGGATTGATGTTCAGCAATATCGGTCTTCTCCCACCTGTTGATTCTGCAACGCCTTTCTCTTCAACGAGCCTTTCTCGGATCAGTTCTCCAACAATATTCGTAACGGTTGCAGGGCTCAGTGATGTTAGCTTCGCAAGGCTTGCCCTATCGATTCCCGAACAATCATATATGCGCCTCAGAATGAGTGCTCTGTTTATTTGCTTCATGGTCTTCTTACTCGCTTTGCTTGTCAAATCCTTCCTCCAGTGAAAAGTTGGGGGGCAAGCCCCCCAACCAGGCTTTTTACTTCAAACTGATGGTTCTTCCGAGTTCAGCTTGTGCATCATCGAGTGCTTGTTTGGGTGTCTTTGCACCGTAGCGAGCGGCTTCTAGATGTCTGTTCATAATATCAGCCATTTCAGAGAACTGTTCAATAACTGGTGGAGTGACAAGATAATCGAGCGACTCAAAGACTACACCTTTACTCGGAGGAGGTGTTATTGATCTGTAAAGATCAAGGATCTCAGGATGCATTACCGCGGGTAGTTCCCAACCTGCTTCTATCCTGATCTTTGCTGCTTCTTCGCTTGCCGACAGGAAACTAATCCATTCAAGTGCTGCTTCCACATTCTTGCTATCCTTGCTTATTACAAGCCCGTTGGAGAAAAAATGTGTTGCTTTTTGAGTGTTTCCGGGCTCGACAGCAATATCCCATTCGAAATCGCACTCCGTACTCAAATAAGGGAAAGCCCACGTCCCAGTGACTATGATCCCAATTCTTTCAACTACAAAAAGATCCCAGTCACCCATTCCAGCCATTTGTGCATCATTCGGCATCACATTGTACTTGAGAATGCGGTCTACCATGTACTGGAGAGTTTCGATATTCTGCGGACTATTCACAGTGAAGGCGGTTCTGTCATCGTTAAGAAGGTTGCCACCGTTCTGCTGGACCATCTTATAGAATTCCCAAAACTGCACAGGCTGGTATATTCCGAATATCGATGGTCCAAGATCATTGATCTTCTTTGCGGCTTCTAGCTGGTCTTCCCACGTCCACTCGGATGTTGGGTAGGATACTCCGGCTCTGTCAAAGAGTTCCTTGTTATAGATCACAACAACGTTAGAGAAGCTGTACGGAAGGCCGTACTGCACGTCGTTTGCCGAGAAGGCCTCCATCGCCCTTTCATTTAGAGCACTGGAATCAAACCCAGTTTTCTCAATGAGTTCGTCCAGTGGCAACAGAACTCCTTTGGTGGCGTAGGTATAGAAGTTCTCGTAGTTCAACTCAAAGGCATCCGGAGGATTACCACCAGCTATCACAGTCATCAGCTTGGTGAAGTAGTCGCCGAACCCGATGGTTTCAACATCGATCTTGATATCTGGATTCTGAGCCTCAAATACCTTCTTCATCTCTTCTAGATAAATTGCAGTTTCACCTGATGACGAGAAGTTCATGAACTTAACAGTTTTTTGTGCGGCCATTCCGCTGACCGCCATAAGTGAAAGAACCAGCACAACTACCAGTAACCTTTTCACACGAACCACACTCCTTTTTTACCCCTTTATGCCACCAACGCTCAGCCCTTCTTCGAAGTATTTCTGGGCAAAAGCATAGATGATCAGTATGGGCATCATAGATATAAGTGCTCCAGCCATCAGCATGTTGTACCTGCTCATATACTGTCCCTGGAGAAGACTCAAACCTACAGGGAGAGTCATCTTGCTCCTGTCGGTGAGTACTATCAAAGGCCACAGGAAATCATTCCAGCAGCCCATGAACGTAATGACTACCAGGGTTGCGACGGCAGGTTTTGCTAGTGGCAGGATCATCTTGAAGAAGATCTTCGCATGCGATGCGCCGTCTAGAACAGCAGCTTCAACGTAATCATCAGGGATTGATTTCATATGCTGTCTCATGAGAAAAGTGCCAAATGCGTTGAAAAGGGAAGGCAACATGACACCTACATAAGTGTTCAGTAGCCCCAAAAATCTTAGCGTTAGATAGTTAGGAATCATAGTTACATTTCCCGGGATCATCATTGTTGCCAGATAGATGGCGAAAAAAGCCTCTCTTCCCTTGAACTGAATCTTCGAAAACACATAACCAGCCATGCAAGCAGACATGACGGTTACAAAGGTTGTTAAGGTCGCCACGAATACACTGTTGAATATGGCTCTTCCAAAGGGGAATACCCGGAAGATCTCCATGAAGCCTGTAAAGCTGATTTTCTCAGGTATCCATTGAATCGGAAGCACCAAGAGTGCCCTGGTTTCTTTCAGGGAAGTAGACAACATCCAGAAAAATGGGAGCAAAACAAACCCGGACAGGAGTACCATGAAGGAGTAGTAAGTAGTTTTTCTGACAACACCGGGTTTAGTCATAGTGAACCCACCGTTTCTGCATACGAAGCTGGAAGAACGTTACAACGAATATTATCGCAAACAATACCCACGACAATGCAGTGGCATAGCCCATTTTGTAATAAGTGAAGGCATAGTTGTAAATCCTCTCGACCATCACCTGGGTAGACCCATGAGGACCGCCCTGCGTCATTATCATGACTTGCGGGAACAATTGGAACGAGTTTATGATAGAGATGATCATCACAAAGAAGAGGGTTGGAGACAGTAGTGGCAGCGTCACTTTCCTGAATCTCTGCCACCGTGTCGCGCCATCGATTTCAGCAGCTTCGTAATATCCAACACTTATACTCTGAAGCCCCGCCAGAAAGATGAGTCCATAGAATCCCATATCCTTCCACACGCTCGCAAGAACAATTCCAGGCATCGCCCATACAGTATCATAGAGCCACCCGGGTCCCTGAAGTCCAGCAAATCCCAAAACGGCATTGATCGGTCCGTAGTATGGACTCAATAACCACCTCCATATCATTGCAGCCGCCACCCAGGATGTAAGTACTGGAATAAAGAAGATCGTTCTGAAAATACCTATCGTCCGGGTCTTAACGTTTAGTAGCAGAGCAACACCGATTGATACTGAAAGCATAAGAGGAAGATATAGAACCATGAAGTACAGTGTGTTCCTGATGACTCGCCAGAACTCTTCACTACCAAGAATATTCCTGTAATTCTCCAGGCCAACGAAATTCGCTTTTCTGAGTACATCCCAGTCTGTAAGACTGAGACCAAAGGAAAAGCCTATCGGGAAGGCCTGGAAAAAAACAAACCCTCCGATACTTGGAAGAAGAAACAACATTATCGTCAATCTCTTCTTTGCTTTGCGTCCAAGACTCACAGATTAAACACCTCAAACAGTAACTTTATTCACTGGATAAACTAACTTTATTATACATACGATGACCTCTCTGTAGAAATCCGATAATTGTTCATGTGAGTTAACCATAGTTAAATGAAAGCAAATAGGCTTGATTTTCTCGCAACATCGCGCGTTGTCGTGGCAATGAGTTTCTCTTGTGCGATCCTGGGACTCCAGGTGGTAATGAAGACTGTTTGAGGAAAAGATATAGCTGTCAGTCTTCGCGACAAACCATGAAGCTTTATGTAGTGAAAGCATTATCTGGTAGGATATTAAGAGTTTGGAGGCGTTAGTTATGCGCGTGTGGCTTCATGAGCACATGGGAGACGAATCGGGATGGAGTATCTGGAGCTTTGACTACCTGGGATTTTCGACATGGGCTTCAACACGCGATGAAGTCATTAGTAAGGCTCCTGAAAAGCTTACTGATCACCTTGGCTGGCTGAAACGACACGGATCTGATATCGAGTCAGGATTTTTGGAGAGAACGGAGATAGTCGAGGAAGTAGCGGGTGACGAGCCTTTGTTCAGCGAGGATCTTGCTCCTGCTACACATGAAGAGATCTCGAGTTGCATTGAGCTTCTCGGATTTTCCCGGAGTGATCTTTTTCATACAGTAGAAGATCTTTCAGACTCTGTGCTCAACTGGGAACTTCCTGGCAGAGACTTGCCAGAATGGGCGTGGTGGAGGACAATCAGGTTGATTCTGAAGCATATTGCTTTTGTCGAGTTGGGCTACTACTTGCCTGTGATAACGCAACCCATGATAACTCCGGAGTACTTGTCTGATGCAGGCTGGTGCAGGCAGCTTAGTCTGAGCAGGAGAGAAACAATCAGGTGTCTTGAGAATCTCAAATCCGCAGAAGATCTTGTAAGGCTTTCAAGAGCTGAAGAAGAATGGACACTTCGCAAAGTGCTTCGAAGGCTTGTTTGGCATGAAATCGTTCACTGGAAAAGTATCAAGCGAATCATCAGGGAATACCATCAGAGCTTCTCAAGCGATCGTCAAAGTGAGAAACAGTAATCCCGGATGTGCGGAGAGGTTCGAAGAAGGGGTTCTTGAGTTGTGCTGTCCTTTTGAGCGCGATTCGCGAAAGAAGGAAGATACGGCCAGCTTCGTCAGATGAAGTCTTTCTGTTCAGCACTTCACAGTGATTGACTGATTGCAATCAGCGACCATGCAGAAATTCTTCTCTAAGGGACTCTTTCATGAATGTAGGCAAGGTGTATAATAGCACAAGCGCTTTGCGGCTGATTGAAAGCTCCTTGTGCACGTGTCTATGCCTTCTTACTCGAAGGAGTTGTCCGAGATGAAGAAAACAATGAGATTCTGGGATCTTGTAGCACTTGAAATTGGAATGACAATCGGAGCCGGGATATTCGTTTATCTTCCTATTGCTGCAGGAAGTGCCGGTTCAGGGACGATACTTGCATTCTTCATTGCCTTTGTCCCGATGGCAATTATCATGCTAAACGTAATGTTCCTCGGATCAACGCTTCCAACAACGGGCGGAACTTTCAAATACGGGGCTTTTCTTTTTTCACCAAGAGTAGCCTTTCTGGGATTGTGGGCGTATCTCTTTGGGGCGTTTGTGGGGCTTTTTCCACTGAATGCTCTTTCTCTGGCTCAGTACATGCAAGGCTTCTGGCAGGGCATTCCACTGATCCCTTTCGCCTTTCTGGTATTGTCTTTCTTCTATTTGGTGAATCTTTTTGGCTTGAGGACAGCTTCGCGCGTTGAAATCCTTTTTGTCGGGCTTCTGTTTGTCGCTATAGCCGTCTACACAGGTTTTGGTATAGGCAATATCGAATCAAGGAATCTTGAAGATGTATTCAGCACCGGGGTGGGGTCGCTCATATATGCGTCTGCATTGCTTTCATTCACTTTTGCAGGTTCGAATGCAGTTATTGAACTCGGAGGAGAAATAGAGAATCCAAAGCGGAATCTTCCTTTGTCAGTTGTTTTTTCCCTTAGTGTTGTGTTGATATGCTACATCCTAATGGCAGTCGTGACATTTGGTGCTGGAGGAGAAACTGCTACGAGTGGTACTCTGAATGACGTTGCTGCGAAATACTTGCATGGTTTCCTTTTCTACCTGTTTGCTTTTGGCGGTCCTGTACTTGCGATAGCTACAACAATTAATGCAACTTACATGTGGGGTACCAGGTCGCTTCTGGCACTATGCAGGCTTCGGATCTTTCCGTCCAGACTTGCTGCGATCAATAAGAAAGGGACTCCCTGGGTACTGCTGACGATCATATGGCTACTTTCTTCGGTAATGCTGTTAGGAATAGGAGAGACAGGTCTGAACCTCTTTGCTGCTTTTGCTTCTATAGGTGCTGTTGCAGTGATAATCCCAACAATGCTGGCAGTGTTTCAGCTAAAACGAAACAAGGCTCTGAGATCGAGAGCTCCCGGGATCGTTCGGCGTAAGGGATTCTTTGTGATACCAACACTGGGTGCATTCTTTGCCACATTGATTATGGTCATTTTGCTCTATCAGGTCGGGATCGACTTCAGTATCTTCTTCTTCCTGTTCTTCATTGTCTGGGAGATCCTCGGATTTATCTACTTCAAGTACAGGCTGAAGTATCTCGATAAAGTCAAAGAGAACCCTTTTAAGAAGAATGATCTTTCAGTGTTTGATGATTGATAACAGGCAGTTCGCTGATTCAGTAGTTTCGTTCTTCTGATGTCAAACGAGTAGTGTAACTGCTATCACGATGCTCGGCCCGTATTACTGAGAGGGGGAACATGATGAAACGTCTCTTATTTGTTGTTTTGCTCATAAGTCTTGTTCTGGGAAGCTGTGTATTCGTTTTTGATCCGTGGACAAAGGGAACACGAATAGACGGATCTCTGTACTGGTCAGACCTGGCTGTTGCTGTTGATGGAAATGTCTATTTCTACAACTCACGGGGAAATCTCTTTGAGCTATCTCCAGAAGGCGAGATCATAAGTATCTACTCGCTTGGGGAAGGAGAATGGTTCTACTGCGGCCCCTCGATAGATGATTCTGGAGAACTCTATGTCGGAACGACAAAAGGCAGACTTCTGAAGATCTCCCCTGAAGGTGAGTTGATATGGTATTTCGACTCAGAAGAAAGCGACTCTTCAGCTAGAGGGGGTCCATCGATTGGTTCTGACGGGAGAGTTTACTTTGGTACGACAGGGGGAATGCTCTTCTGTCTGGATGGTGAAACAGGTGAAATGATCTGGAGTATAGATATCGGAAGAGATATCTGGTCAAAACCTGCAATAACTGCTGATGGAACGATCTACTTCGGGACGCTTTCTGGCAATGTGGAGAAGCAACTTTTCTATGCAGTTAAAGAAGGTGAGGTTCTCTGGACTTTTGAGACCGAAGAAGAATCGACCGGGTTTTACTCAAGCCCAGCAATTGGGGCAAATGGAGTGGTGTATACTGGCTGTCATGACGGCTTTCTCTACGCTCTCAGTAAGGAAGGAGTTCTCCTTTGGAATCTCAAGATAACCTCAGAAGATGAGAGTGCTATTGCCTCAAGTCCGGTCATTGGACCAGACGGAACGATTTACATAG
>CAZSXB010000062.1:4401-11464 GCA_964611155.1 uncultured Thermotogaceae bacterium | reverse complement strand
GAGCAACTCAACGAGTCTGCTATGTGAGTTCTCCAAAGATGCAAAAAGCAGAGCAGCCCGGCTTTCACCGGGCTGTTCCTGTGCTGGACAATAAACGAGTCTGGTCGCTCTCAGTGAGAGTCTGACTCATTCAGTAGTTGCCAGAAGCACTGACGGTCTGAGGGGACCTTTTCACCAGGGGAGTTACCTCCCTTCCCGTTTGGGATAATCTGATGTGTGCTCCCGGACTGCTACCACCTCCTGTTGGGGTAAGACTTCCTCACCCTTGTTTTCTGACACCGGGTACGTCAATTACAGAATCACTCGCCTTAGTTGTATATTCCGACATACTGTATGCTGGATCCCCCATTGCCCGGATCCGTGAAGCTCTCTGATATCTGCTTGAACAACGCTGCTCCTCCATAAAGAGTTCTGCCGTTGCCCGTATATAGTCTTGTTGTGATGTTGCCAAAACTCCCATTGAAGCCATACAGGCCGCTGCTTTCATTCAACAGCAGTGCCAGCCTGAAGCTTGTCATGAACTCACCGAACGTCATGTTGGGGTCAACGTATTTCTTAATGACGTTCTCCACTGCGCGGTAATCGTTTGCGTTATCAAGCAGCATCTCTCGGAAGATCGAGTCGCCTCTTCCACACTGCTCTCTCACGTATTGGAGAAACAGGTACGAGATAGCGTAGCTTGCCAGTGTGTCGCCGTTGTCTCCCCATCTGAGAAGAGAATGCCCGTTCTGGATGCTGGTCGACCTGTTGTAGTAAGAGATTCTCCCACTGAGCGCGCCACCGTATATGTGCTCTGCCGCCATGGACATGCCTTCGTTAAGCCAGGTAGGCATACCGCTACCGCCTTCGACTATCCTGTTTCTGTTGAAATTGACCATATGCTGGAACTCGTGAACCAGTGTCGAGAAAGCTCTCGTTACATTAGGAGTGTTGCTCTTTGGATAATGCATGAGAGGGTATGTGTCTATATAGAAGATCTCCATACGATTTGAGTAGGTCGTATTGTAGAGGTCTCCGGCATCAAAATACCCTGCAACATAAGAGCCATGAGTTTCGAAATTATCCTGAATATCGAAGCAAAGTATTGCTACCCTGCCATTTCCGTCAACATCTGAAGGAGTGTAGAAGTAATCTGTGACCAACGGGTAGATAACGCTGTCAAACTCCTGCCCCAGCTGTGCCGCGCGAGACTGGGTGATCACATCAGTATCTTCGGCCCATATTTCACTCTCGCTACCGACATACTGAAGTGTGGCGGTTATCTGGTATCTTGAATTGGTCCTGAAGTTATAGACCCAGAACTCTTTTGTGGTACCAACAGATAGAGGTTCCATACTCTGGATCTCGTAAGGATCTCTGTAGGCCAGCATTGATTCGTCCACATAGTCAGGTTCAGGAATGAATGGATTGATCGCATAGGCTTCAAGAGGGAGCCCTTCCGGTGTGGGTGCGTAGGATGACTGTAAATATTCTTCTGAAAGAGTTCCCGTATGTTCTGTTGAACCAGAATTGAGACTTTCATTGCTGACCAGGATAATATCCCCATAATATACTGGTCCGGTGAAGTCCAGTTTGCCGTTGTTGGTTGTGAAGTGCCATGTATCGCTTGATGCCGTGGCGCCAGCAGGATCTTTGGCATCTATCTTCCAGTAGTATTTCTTGCCTGCCTCCAGCGAGCTCACAGCATAGCTATTTGAGGATATCGATGATGCGACCTTTGCAGGGCTGCTCGATGTTCCGAAATACACATCATATGTTAGTGTGTCACCATCAGGATCGCTACAAGTCCAACTCAGAGTTATGCTGAGACCGGTGCCGATTTCTCCGCTTGAAGGACTTGGATTTGATGGTTTCTCTGGTGGCCTGTTGGGAGTTGCAATCACTTCTACCCGGAAAACGCTCTGAACTGTTCCACCTCTACCATCATCAGCCTTGATTTTCATTTCATACTGTCCTGCATCAACATTTGTCGTGTCAAGGGTGTATGTGTTACCACTTATGCTTCCCAAGCCACTGACAAGAGTGAAGGTAACTGTATCACCGTCTGGGTCGTTTGACCAGTTAAGAAGAGAAAGCGTTAGTGTTTCTCCCTTCTGTACTTCCTGATCCGGTATGTTCATAGTAGGGTGTGTGTTGTATATCGCTACTACTTTCAAAGGACTGTCAATGGTCAGTGAAAGACTGGAAGCAGAACCTTTGTCCTGTTCATTGACCTTCCAGCTAAGGAAGTTGTATCCGTTGACAGACGGCGCAGTGAATGTCACAGTCGTTCCTGCTTCGTGCCAGCCGTTTCCTTCTATTGTCGCTGCAGCTGGAGTAGATGAAGTCTCTACCTTGTAATCAACCTTCATCTGAGCTGTATATGTCATATCTTCTGTAACCGTAACCGTTCTTGAAGCAGATGTGTTGTCGTCGTTCCACTTGATGAAGCTGTATCTCTTGTCATTACCGGCTACGTGAGAATTGCTATCTTTTTCCTGGGGGGAAGCAATTTCTATGCTATGACTTGTTCCTGATTCAACAGAAAGATTCTTCGCTGAATTATATGTGTTTCCGTTTATCTTCACATTCAACCCGGTATCCGGAGACGTGGTGACAGTCAATGTCTTAAGATCAGCTTCTTTTGCGACATATACTGCCACGATATTCTTGGGAGTATCAACGGTTACACTGATTGACTTATTACTTCCCTTGTTTTCCCCATTGACCTCCCAGTGAGAAAAGTCATATTCGCTTAAGTCATTTGCACTCAAAGAAAGAACAGACCCTGCTTCTTTCCAGCCACTTCCAGCTATCTCTGCAATACCTGCAGGATTCGTCGATACCTCCGCTTTGTATTCAACTTTCATGTTGGCTGTGAACGCAACGTCTTCGGTCACTGTCACTGTTCTTGATGAAGAAGTGTTACCATCGTTCCAGTTTGTGAAGGTGTATCTCTTGTCATTACCATCAAGGAAAGCACTGACATTTCTTTCCTGTGGTGACAGAGTCTCTATACTGTTGCTCGTTCCAGGATCAACTGAAATGGTCTTGTCAGAAGTATATGTCTTACCATTGATCATTACAATAAGCCCATTATCTGGCAAAGTCTTCAAAGTCAGTGTCTTCGCGTCTGATGGTTTCTCTGCAATGTCAACGGTAAATGCAGAAGTTACTGTTCCACCTCTACCATCATCAGCCTTGATTTTCACTTCATACTGTCCTGCATCAACATTTGTCGTGTCAAGGGTGTATGTGTTACCACTTATGCTTCCCAAGCCACTGACAAGAGTGAAGGTAACTGTATCACCGTCTGGGTCGTTTGACCAGTTAAGAAGAGAAAGCGTTAGTGTTTCTCCCTTCTGTACTTCCTGATCCGGTATGTTCATAGTAGGGTGTGTGTTGTATATCGCTACTACTTTCAAAGGACTGTCAATGGTCAGTGAAAGACTGGAAGCAGAACCTTTGTCCTGTTCATTGACCTTCCAGCTAAGGAAGTTGTATCCGTTGACAGACGGCGCAGTGAATGTCACAGTCGTTCCTGCTTCGTGCCAGCCGTTTCCTTCTATTGTCGCTGCAGCTGGAGTAGATGAAGTCTCTACCTTGTAATCAACCTTCATCTGAGCTGTATATGTCATATCTTCTGTAACCGTAACCGTTCTTGAAGCAGATGTGTTGTCGTCGTTCCACTTGATGAAGCTGTATCTCTTGTCATTACCGGCTACGTGAGAATTGCTATCTTTTTCCTGGGGGGAAGCAATTTCTATGCTATGACTTGTTCCTGATTCAACAGAAAGATTCTTCGCTGAATTATATGTGTTTCCGTTTATCTTCACATTCAACCCGGTATCCGGAGACGTGGTGACAGTCAATGTCTTAAGATCAGCTTCTTTTGCGACATATACTGCCACGATATTCTTGGGAGTATCAACGGTTACACTGATTGACTTATTACTTCCCTTGTTTTCCCCATTGACCTCCCAGTGAGAAAAGTCATATTCGCTTAAGTCATTTGCACTCAAAGAAAGAACAGACCCTGCTTCTTTCCAGCCACTTCCAGCTATCTCTGCAATACCTGCAGGATTCGTCGATACCTCCGCTTTGTATTCAACTGCATAGACAGCTGTCAGTTGTGTATCCTCTCTGATTCTAAAGGAAAGAGAACTGGATGAACCATCTGCCCCTTCCCAACTTGAGAAGACGAACCGATTGTCGATACCGGGTACCAGATCTGAGATCTCTTTTTCGATTAGCGGAGCTATTTCCACTGTCGTCTGGCTGTTGAACTTCTTTCTAATGCTGGCCGGCGTTTCCATGACTTGCCCATCTATGAGCACTTCAACGTTTTCAACTGGATCAGCTGTCACAGATAAAGCTGGATCAATCTCCCTGTATCTTGCAACGACCTCACTTGGAGATTTCGAAGTCAGCTCAATGCTCTTATTGCCACTGATAACGTCTCCATTGACTTCCCAGGCTAAGAACTCTTGACCTTCAACATCGGGAGCGGTGAGAACGACAGATGCTCCTTCTCTGTACCAGCCGGAACCTCCGATCTCAACCTCAGCATCTGAAAGAACTACGAACCTATACTCCTTAGCCATGATAGCCTTGTATCTGCCGTCACCGTTGACTACGACTTTGCGTGGGTTGGTCTTGTCCCCATCATCCCAGCGATCAAAGATATATCGTGTGTCGTTTCCAGGTATTGAAGCGCTTTCCATGCTCTCCAGAGGCTCGACCTCCACTACCAATTCAGAGCCTTTTCTTACCACCAAAATACTCGGAGATGCGTATGCTTCCCCGTTAATGGTAATCTGGATTTCTTCGGGATCTGTTTCGAAGACTACTTCTGACGGCTCTACGGGTGCAATTAAACACCCGGAGAAGATAACTGAAAGCAATACAACTAGTATGAGGATTAAATAGTTGGCAGGTTTCCTTGTTGTCTTTCTCATGAGTCAGCCCTCCCTGACTTGTTACTTTCGATTCATTTCATTGTCCAGCGGAAAGATTATATACGAAGTTGGTATATTGATTCAACCATATGATCAGTACGAACTATTATATCAAGTGACCTATTTTGACAGGCATTTCTTGATCTGCCAGATCAGTCATGAAGAAGGAGAATGCCCCAGTAAAATGTAAAACCAGTCAACTTGATGCGTCATCATCGGGCTATAAGTGCATTTGTCAGATGACTTGTACGATATCAATAATTTGCAGGATCGTTACACAGAACAAGATCAATTCATGAGAACTCGCAGGTTCCCACAACCGAAAATGCTTTGGCGTTTGCCAGTTAACCTCTTGGCAGAATGCGGCTATGTGCAGCCAAAGACATGAACTGACTGTTGTATAATTGTTTGCGCGTCTATTCACGTGGAAGCATGTACCTATGGCTAATGCAGCTTCTTCAGGTGGCTGTTAACTGAGATCTTGGGAGTTGTGTGCAATGATACTTGTCAAGAACCTCAGAAAGTATTATGGCAAACACAGGGGTGTTGAAGATTTGAGTTTCGAGATTCACCCCGGGGAAATATATGGGCTCATTGGTCCCAACGGAGCGGGGAAGACCACCGCCATACGTTCTGTTCTGGGATTGCTGAAACGAGATGCCGGTGATGTTCTGATCGCTGACAGAAAGATTCCTTCTCAGATTGAGGAGGTCAAGCCAGCTGTTGGTTATCTTCCTGGTGAAGTCAACTACTACGGTGACATGAAAGTCAGAGACCTCCTCTCTTTCAACAGAAGGTTTTATGGTAGTGTTGACACCCGGTACGAAGCAGAGTTGATAGAGTACCTCGACATTGACATACAGAAGAAGTTCAAAGAACTGTCCCAGGGGAACCGGAAGAAGGTTGGTATACTACAATCTATTGTTCATAAGCCGGATTACCTGATACTGGATGAGCCAACGAATGGCCTCGACCCACTCTTGCAAGAGAAGCTGTATCAATTGCTTTCACAAGAGAAGGCTCGGGGTGTTTCTATACTTTTCTCATCTCATGTTCTTTCGGAGGTAGAGAGGCTCTGTCAACGTGTTGGAGTTATAAAGCAGGGCCGACTTATACGCGAGTTTACGATCGACTCACTCAAGGAATTCGCGACAAAGAGGGTCACAATCGTTGGGCTAAGAAATGCTGAAGCCCTTGACAGATTTGAAGTCGTCGAAGAAGGAACAGATAGACTGACATTCTCTGTAAGACCATCTGAACTCCAGGGGTTCCTGAAAGACCTCTGCAAAGCATCTTTTGAAGACATGGAGATTAAGAATCCTTCACTCACCGAAGCCTTTATGGAGTATTACAGCGGGAGTGAGCAATCATGAGAATGATGAATCTGTTCCTGAAAGAGTTTCGCTGGAACCTGAAGAGTCTGCTCATATGGATCATTATATTCGTTGCATTTGCGCTGATGTATATTCCGATCACTGATCACCTTATTGCACAGGCCGATGACATGATCCAGTTTATGGAACGCCTGCCAGAAGTATTGCTTCAGATGTTCCACCTGGACACTGAGATTATGACCAGACCTGAAGGGATATTCGGTGGCGAGGGTATGAGTTTCGTCTACATCCTCTCAGCTATTTTCGCAGCCATGATGGCTAATTCGCTCTTTGCCAAGGAATTCGAGAACAAGACAATTGAGTATCTTCTCGTGAAACCTGTCTCCAGAACAGCTGTTTATATATCGAAACTTGCTGTAATACTGGCCTGCTCAGGCATATTGATCAGTGCATTTACATTCTCAATCATTGGGTTGTTCTCAGTTTTCATTGATGTCACTTACAATGTCAGACTTCTCTACGGCTTTGGCCTTTACGCACTAGCTGTGCAGCTGTTCTTTGCAGGAATCTCGTCTGTCATAGCCATTTTGAGTCAGAAGAGTGCTGTGACCATCTCGCTTTCAATCGGTCTTGTGATTTTCATGTATTTCGGTGATACCCTCAGCAGTATCTTTGACCAGATCAGATGGCTTGGTAGATTAACAGTATTCAATTACATCCCCCTCGTCGAGACAATCAAGAATGACAACGTGATGGTTGGCAACGCGCTGCTGATAATGCTTTCTTCAGTGG
>CAZSXB010000062.1:1140-4301 GCA_964611155.1 uncultured Thermotogaceae bacterium | reverse complement strand
CAAACGTTATGGTCATAGATATTATAACCTGTCTTATGTTATACTTATTATAGAATTCTACTCTTAACGAATGGAGGTTTTTTGATATGAGACGTATTATGATGATAGCATTATTGCTTCTTGCTGCAACTCTTCTGACTGCTAAGGGACCAATATCAGTATCAGTAGCTTCGAAGATCGACACTGAAGGTGCCCTTCTTGGGAACATTATCGTTATTGTCCTCAGAGATAATGGCTTTACTGTTACTGACAGGACTTCTTTTGGAACAACCAGCATTGTGCGAAGAGCCCTTATAAGCGGTGAGATTGATATCTACCCGGAGTACACAGGAAACGGAGGCTTTTTCTTCGATGACACTGATCCTGAAATCTGGAAAGATGCCAGAGAAGGCTACGAGACGGTAAAAACACTGGACCTTGAGAGAAACAGCATTGTCTGGCTCACCCCTGCTCCTGCCAACAACACCTGGGCACTGGCTGTTCGCAGAGATCTTGCTGAAGCAGAAGGACTGCAGTCTCTGGAAGATCTGGCGGACTACCTGAATAGAGGTGGCTACATCAGACTGGCAGCGTCGGAGGAATTCGTCAATAGACCCGATGCACTTCCTTCATTCCAGGATGCGTACGGCTTTGAACTCTCTGGAGCTCAACTACTAACCTTTTCAGGAGGAGACACGGCGCAGACGATTAGGGCTGCTGCCCAGAACATTGATGGTGTGAATATGGCAATGGTTTACGGAACAGATGGAGCCATATCAGCTCTCAGACTCGTTGTTCTGGAGGATACCCTGGGCGTCCAGCCAGTCTACGAACCAGCACCAATAGTTAGAGAAGCAGTGATTAATGAGTATCCAGAAATCGAAGAATTGCTCAGGCCTGTCTTTCTGTCTCTCGATCTCGAAACGCTGCAGATGCTCAACGCTTCAATTGCTGTTGAAGGAAGAGATGCACGAGATGTAGCTTCAGAGTATTTGAGAAGCAAGGGGTTCATCAACTGACGCTGAGATGAACAGAAGTGGTAGACTGACGTCACCAAACATGATGGCTGTTCTTGGAATAGCCATCATGTTTCTATCATTGCTCTTGACTGGTTTTGTGTCTGTAAGTGAGACAAGGATTTCCGAAGCATTTCCCATAAACCTTTCAGAATTCTCACGCTCGTCTCTTCTCCTTCTACTGGGTGTGGTCATTCCATTTCTCTTTATCTCTTCATTCGGCAAGAACTCGATTATTATCTTCTCAATGGGACTTTTGGGGAGTCTTGTCCCGGCCCTCAGCCTTTATACTGCAGGGAGATTTGCTCCAGGGCTTGCTGCTGATGTTGGACCATTTGCCCGAGTCTCTCCTTCAACAGGATTCTGGCTGACGATTCTTGGCTCCTACATCGTGGTGTTTGCATGCTGGAAGAAGCTTGAACAGAACAAGCTGATGAGAGCTTCTCTTTTCATAGTGCCGGTGATCGCGATACTCTTCATTATCATAACCGGACAGATCAATGAGCTGTCGATCATGAAAGAGTTTGCAAACAGAGAGGATCGCTTCTTCTCTGAGTTAATGAGACACCTGCTGATCTGTGCTGGAGCGGTTGGGTTTGGAGCTATTATAGGTATTCCCCTTGGAATCATGTCAGTAAGGTCGTCCAGGGTCGAAAGACCAGCTTTTGCGTTCCTGAATTTCATCCAGACAGTTCCTGGTGTTGCACTATTTGGACTTCTAATAGCTCCACTTGCGTATTTATCAACAGTCTTTCCTGCTCTGAGGAGTTTGGGTATAGGTGGAATCGGATGGGCTCCGGCGATGATTGCACTGGTTCTCTATTCTCTCCTTCCAATAACGAGAAACACTTTCGCGGGAATAAAGGCGATTTCTCCAGACACAATAGAGGCGGGTATCGGTATGGGGATGAGCAAAGCCCAGATACTCGCACGTATAGAAATACCACTATCGCTTCCCGTGGTACTTGCAGGTGTTAGAACAGCAGCAATTCAGGCTGTAGGTAATACCACAATGGCGGCCCTCATAGGGGCGGGAGGACTCGGGGTGTTCATATTCCAGGGTCTTGGACAAGCGGCCATGGATCTCGTCTTGCTCGGGGCAATTCCCGTAATTATGCTTGCCCTTCTTGTCGACGGGCTGATCCAGCTTATTATTGGCATTGTAACCCCAAGAGGTGCAAGGGAGATGACAGATGATACTGCTTGATGGGCTTTCAAAAAGTTTCAACGATGGGACTCTTGCTGTAGATAACGTCAGCCTGGAGATTCCATCAGACCAGCTGACAGTTCTTATAGGACCATCAGGGTGCGGAAAAACCACAACGTTGAAGATGATCAACAGAATAGTCTCCCCTACCGCCGGGAAGATCTACATAGATGGGGTTGACACTTCAACCATGGAACCTAAAAAACTGAGAAGACAAATTGGCTATGTCATTCAGAATATCGGGCTTTTTCCACATATGACAGTCAGGGAAAACATCTCAACCGTTCCGAAATTGCTCAAATGGAATAAGAACAAGACCCGGGAGAGAGTTGAAAGGTTAATGCATCTTGTTGGGCTCGATCCTTCTCTGTATGCAGAGAAACTTCCCAGAGAACTCTCGGGCGGACAGGCGCAGAGAATTGGAGTTGCGCGGGCGCTTGCTGCCGACCCCCCAATAGTGCTTATGGATGAACCCTTTGGTGCAGTAGATCCTCTCACAAGGGTTAGACTGCAGGATGAGTTCGTGAGAATACAAAGAGAGTTGAAGAAGACCATTGTGTTCGTTACTCACGACATCGAAGAGGCTATACGGCTTTCGGACAGAATTGCCGTAATGGCTGAAGGCAGGGTTATTCAGTATGACTCAGCAGAAGAAATCCTGGCTTCCCCTGCAAACAAGTTTGTTCATGATTTCATGGGCTCAGATAGAGCACTTAAAAGACTTTCAAGAAAGAGCGTGGGAGACTTCATTGAGTCGAGTGAAGTCGTAATACTATCAAAAGGATGGGAGCAGTTCGAAAGCATAACCGAGAGTTTCGTTTGGGCAATTGATGATGAGGGAAGGCTCGTTGGCTGGGTCCATTCATCACACTCCAGAGACACTGACAATCTGGATGAAGCTCTGACTAAGCTCTCTGCAGAAGAAATCCTTCTTCCTGAGTGCTCGATCAAGGAAGCTC
>CAZSXB010000062.1:0-1130 GCA_964611155.1 uncultured Thermotogaceae bacterium | reverse complement strand
AGAATGCTTGAAAGCGGAACAACAGCATTACCTGTAGCAGATAAGAACAAGAAGTTCCTGGGACAGATCAGTCTCTTCAAGATCCAGGAGATGACTCGGAATGCGTAAAGGTGACTCTATGAGGAACTCATGGATAGCCCTGGCAGTATTCGCTGGGCTGTTCGTCGTCCTGATCTCCAGTTCAGGGTTTTGGGAACGCTTTCTATCAATGCTTTTTCCTGATTTGAGGCGCGTGCTGCACCCAAGAGGCTCACTACTCCAGCTCGTTGGTGAACACCTGTGGTTAGTTTTCGTATCAAGTGGTTTGGCAACTGCTATCGGGGTTCTTACCGGGGTAATCGTTACAAGACCTTTTGGCAAAGAATACCTTCCTCTTGTATCGAGTATCAGTTCCCTTGGACAGACTTTCCCACCCGTAGCTGTTCTGGCTCTAGCGGTTCCTTCTTTGGGATTTGGCTTCAGACCGACAGTGGTTGCACTCTTTCTCTACGGCCTTCTTCCGATAATTCGTAATACTATAGCGGGTATTCAGAATGTCTCCTCGGATGTCAAAGAAGCAGCTTATGGAACCGGAATGTCGCAATTACAGGTTCTCTTCAGGATCGAACTTCCTCTGTCGCTCAGAGTAATAATGTCAGGAATCAGGGTATCCACGGTAATAAACATCGGAACAGCAACTGTGGGAGCAACCATTGGGGCCGGCGGTCTAGGTTCTCCAATAATAGCCGGCCTTGTGAGCGAAAATGCAGCGTTCATTCTGCAAGGAGCTATTCCTGCAGCTCTTCTTGCATTCCTTCTGGATTCCTTACTGGGGAATATTGAAAACACATTATCCAACTCGTAAGTCTAAGGGGTTACTTCTAACGGTTCAGTCTTCAGTACTGCGCAGCGAACTCATACTGCTGGAATATGCTTATCAAGTGACTCTCGTTGTTTCGCCTTAGAAGCAACTTACTCCGTTGCGTAGCAGAAACTCACGCTACTGCGTGAAGCGGCATAATACTGCAGGATAACTCGATATTCAATCATGATCGATCTTCAAGCCTCCATGACAATCCCGGGGATGATACTCTTTCTCCCCAATTACACCACCGTCAGCTGGCTCGGATGGACAGACTCACTCTACGCCA
>CAZSXB010000061.1:0-11792 GCA_964611155.1 uncultured Thermotogaceae bacterium | reverse complement strand
GAGAGTGCTATTGCCTCAAGTCCGGTCATTGGACCAGACGGAACGATTTACATAGGCACGATGGAAGGCTTTGTTTATGCAATCTCTGTGAATGGACAGGAAATCGAGTGGATCAGGGATCTAAGCAGTAAGAGCGAACCGAGGGCTCGCATTACGACAACTCCTTTGATATCGGACAGTGGGCACATATATGTTGTTGGAGATCATGGTGCCAGACTGTTCGTCTTTGATGAAAACGGTGATCTGGTCAGGAGTGAGTCTACAGGAAACTCCACAGCGTCTTCGCCGGTGATGACAGAAGGCGGCAGGATATACTTTGGGGCTAACGGCAACGACATCGGTTCCTGGAGCATAGTCTTCTCACTCGAAACAGGCAGCAGCCCCGCGGGTCCGTGGCCAATGTTTGGACGAGATGCACAGAGGACCAGTCGTGCTGATTGAGTTCGAGAGTATCCAGACGCTATCACCTGTAAGAGTAGCAGCAGATCCAGACCGTTCCATCGTTCATCAAGAGAACAGTACTGATTCCTCCTGCTGCGACATCAATGATTCCAGAATAGTTTTTACAGTGAACAGGATCGATCTCGTGTCGTTCAATAACGCTCAACGTTCTTGATTCCTTATCATAAAGCATTTCGCCAATTCTTCCCCAAAGGCAGAGTTGTGAATCATCCATCAAAAACGCGGTGTGCTCAAATCCCGCAACGATCCTGGAAATCTCTCCGTCGTTTGATCTTGGAACGCGAACGGGAAGACTTCTGCTGATAGTTGCACAATCGTCAGACTGCCCAACTCTGATCCATCCCCAGGTGAGAACTGATCCGTCATCTCTTACTGCATAAGAGCGATAATACCCTGCAGTAGCTGAAACGATACCGTCCAAGAACCCTGGAAAATCCGGCCCCAAAACCAGAACAGGTGTGTTCTGGTTCACATTGGTCCCGTCTCCAAGTTGACCGAACTCGTTCCACCCCCAGGCAAATAGCCTTCCGTGAATATCGAGCGCTAGAGTGTGCTCATGTGCCGCAGATATTGCAGAAATCTCTTCAAGGAAATCCGTTGACGCGGCCACAACCCTTACTGGAAGATGACTCTCATGATTACTGCCATCACCAAGCTGTCCGAAGAAATTGTCTCCCCAGGTCCAGACCGTGCCGTCAAGCGAAAGCGCTACCGAATGCTCATGACCCGCAGATATTGCGATTATGTTCCCAAGAAAAGCCGGATCTGTATGTGCCATTACCTGAACTGCCCTGCTGCTGAATCTACCCCAACCTCCGGCGTTGTTTCCCAGTTGCCCAGACTCGTTTCTTCCCCATGCCCAAACGGTACCATCACTTCTCAGAGCGAGGGTGTGATAATCTCCTGCGGCAACGGCAATAACCTCTGAAAGAAAACTGCTATCTCCGGCATTTATAACCTGAACGGCAAGCCTCCTATCTGTATTGGTTCCATCGCCCAGCTGCCCGTAGTTGTTCAATCCCCACGTCCAGACGGTACCATCTTCTTTCAGAACAACGAAATGGTTCCATCCTGCAGAGATCGCTGTAACACCTGCAAGACTGTTATGAGTGACCGAATTATGTACCTGAACGAAATTCTCCCAGCAGATAGCCTGAACTGAAACGGGAGTGAAAACAGTACTGACTATGACGAGTAGTGCAGAAAGAATGGCCGTGAGGCTAAGCATTAAGAGTAACACCTCGGTGTCTGGAATTACGGTTTCCTTATTCTCTATGAGAAACCGTCTTTTCGCAATTCTAACACCTTGCTCGTCAAGTCTTCTGTAGGGGAACGCCTGTGCGAGGGTTATAATGAAACCAGCAGCTGGCATTTTGCAGATTCTCTGGTGTTTCAGGTGGGATTCCTGCAACTGCTTTTTCGAGTGAACGCATATCTCGAAAGGAGACGACAGACGTGTGCAGGATCGTAGCTCTAAAAGCAGACAGAGATGTCTGCGTGGAATCGTATTTCAGCTTCTTCAAGAGGATGTCTGAAAGAGGAATAAACTGTCCCCACGCAGACGGTTATGGTTATGCAATAAAGAGCTTGCATGAAGAGATTCTCTATAGAAGCGAAGAGAGTGTTATCAACGCATCAGAAAGAAACTTCAATGTCAGAAGCGCCCTTCTTCATTCCAGGAAAGCAACTGGCGATTATAGAAGAAATCTCACGCAAGTTCATCCTTTTGCTTTTTCTATGCATGGCAAGACATATTACTTCGTTCACAACGGTGTGATAAGTCGACTAGAAGCAAGAGAAGGCGTTACGGACAGCCAGGTTTATTTTGAGCGTATCGTGAGAATGATGGTTGGTGGAAAAGACGAGGCTTTCGCTCTTCAGTCGGTGGCAGAAGATATCGCCTCGAAGCACGAGTTCACTTCACTCAATGCCGTATTCACTGATCTGAATAGTTTCTGGTGCTTGAAACTTAACTCAGATCCCGATGATACTTATCACGATTTCTGGTACACAGAGTATGGCAGTATCTTGATGGTCAGTTCAGAAGAACCAGTGAAATACATGGCTATCGAAGAAAGATCCAGGAGCCTTGACAACGGTGAGTTGCTTGTCTTCTAGTCTTGTAGAATCAGCCACTTACAGCTCTGCATTATACTCCCCAGGTCAGAACTAGTTGTAGCCGTCTCTTGCAAGCTCTTTGAAGCACCAGACGGTGATACCCGAAGATATGGAGCTGTAATGCCAGATTTCCTCTTTGCTCCGACAATTTAAGGCCATGCAGAAGGCAAAGACACTTTGCTGAACCATGCAATCAGGCTTCTGGAACAGGCCATTCGTGAAAACGAAGTGTTCTGCCCGGATCAGTCATTGGAATGTGTCTCTTTGTCGCTCTGCCAGGTGTTTTTCGAACAGTTTAAGGTTTCTTTCCAGGAGAGCGCCTTCCATGAGATCATCCATGGCTTGCTTGTAGTTTTCGAGTGTAACGCCTGGAATCAGATTCCTATATGCAATCTCCGCGAGAAGCACGGTGTTATGCATTCTGGCATCCGCAAGGTCCTCGCGAAAGACCCTTATAACTCTCAACTTGCTATCTTCTGCTGCACTGGCCAAATCCTTATTTGATAGTTGTTTATGCTTTCCGAGCCGAACATCAAGTGGTTGCCAGACAGCGTCATAGTAGATCAACACTCCTTCAGCAACCAGATGCCGTTCTACAATTACTCGCATAGCTTCGTGCCTTTCAAGTGACACGGCAAGGTGGGCCTTTCTTCTTCCAATTATTGGTGAAAAGGTATCCTTCCCCACTCGAATATATGAGACTACCGCTCCCCCCCTTTGAGCGAGACCGTGAGTGTCAGCTCCTCGAACCACCTGACCCGAGTGGTCTATAGCTCTTACGAGTAGCTCGCTTAACATACCAATACCCTGGCCCCCAACGCCATTCACATATATATCGAAACGATCCAAATTCGTTGATTCCATCATCACACCTCCGCGATCACTCTGAAGGATTTATTGCATTCACAGGACATGTTTGCATACATGATCGATCGCCAATGCACAGGTCCTCCTGAACCCATACTCTGCCATCCTCGCCTCTCTGGAAACTTGGACATGCGAACCGGCTTACACATACGTACCTTCTATCGCATTTGGGACCTATGCGAACCGGCTTGGGCATCTCCTTAAGCTTTCTTCGCTGCTCCTTCGTGAACTTGAGCATGCACGGATGCTTCGCGATCACGACAGAAAAACCATCAAAGTCGAGAGCATCGTTCATGGCCTCCTTCAGTTTCGTCTGTTGGTAAGTGTCGACTTCCTGCATGAACTCGACACCAAGAGCTTCCAGAACCTTTGCAATTGAAAGCTTCTTTGCAGAACCCCTGGGATTTCTTCCGGAGCCAGGATGATCCTGATGACCAGTCATCGCCGTTGTTCCGTTTTCCATGACCACCAGGGTCAACCTGTGGCCATTGTAGACTGCGTTAATTATTCCAGGCAGTCCCGCGTGAAATAGAGTCGAATCACCTATGAAAGCTAC
The DNA here is from genome assembly GCA_964611155.1 of uncultured Thermotogaceae bacterium. Classification (GTDB taxonomy): domain Bacteria; phylum Thermotogota; class Thermotogae; order Petrotogales; family Kosmotogaceae; genus UBA9910. The sequence goes on along the minus strand of CAZSXB010000061.1, from coordinate 7,789 downwards.
AACACGTCTTTCATTGTTGAAAAGCGAAAGGCCTGATCCTGTTCCACTGCAATGGCCCATGCAGAGAAGAACCTGTCCCATATTGTATGGTTCAAATGCACCGAGGGTATGACAGCCAATGTCTGCAACCGTAATATCCCGATCCCTCAGGGCTTCCTTTATTGCGAAGAACGCCGATCTGTGGCCACAACCGGGACACATCTGAGCAGGCCTGGAAGGCATTTCTGTACTTGGTGGCAGTTCTCCTGGCGGATCGATTAGCTCTGGCCAGGTGCGGGACATGATCCCTCTGACTTTATCAGGAAGGTATTCTCCAACAAAGTCGTCTATGAGATCCTTTCCGAGTATCTTCATTCCGATTCGTCTGTCAAAAGCCAGGGATTTCACTTGTTGCTCGATTACCTGATCAAGTTCTTCCAGGATTTTCACTTCCGAGTGTTCTCTAAGAAAATCCTCGATTAGATTCAAAGGAAGTGGGTTTACTATTCCCAGTTTCAGGATATCTGGTTTCTCACGCATCTCGAGAACAGAGTCCATCAATGAAAGATATGCGGTTCCAGAAGTTATAACTCCCTTCTTAGAGCCGTTTCTGATGATTCTGTTCAGCGGAGAGTCTTCAGAGTAGTCTCTAAAACGCTCAAGCTTTTCCAGTGTTCTCTTCTTCATCCTTAGAGAGACAGATGTAATTGGTATGTAAGGGCCGTTTTCCATGCTAAAGAGAGGTCTCTTCTCAGTCTGCTCAGGAGACCAGGAACCAAATGCAACCTTCTCCTTTGCATGACATACGTGGGTTGTGAGTCTTAGAATAACAGGCATTCTCATCTCTTTCGAAACGCGTGATGCTTCTTTGAACATTGCGTAGGCTTCTTGAGGTGTAGATGGTTCAAAAACAGGGGTGTAAGACAGGAGTGCATAATGTCGATTGTCCTGCTCATTTTGTGAGGAATTTGCCCCCGGGTCATCGCCGATTACTATAACCATTCCACCGGTGAGTTCCATAAGATTCAGTTGAACAAATGTATCTGATGCTACATTCAACCCAACGCTTTTGAAGAAGACACAGGAAAGGTGACCATTGATAGAGGCCCCAAAAGCTACCTCGGTTGCAACTTTCTCGTTCACAGAGAATTCGAAATAGAGAGGGTTCTGACCAGAAGGTATCGACATGATCGCCTGAGCGATTTCTGGTGTTGGAGATCCGGGGTAAGATGTCACTACTCTCACACCGCTCTCGATCATCGCTCTAACCACAGCAGTGTTGCCAATCATGATTTCGGAAGCGGGTTCTCTCGAGATCAGCATATTTCCCAGCCTCTTCATATGCACACCTCACATTCATTCGAGATGAAAAAACTCTCTGTTTATCATAACAATTATAGTCGAGTTTTGATGCCAGAACCAGGTTACTCAATTGATGATAGTTTTGCCAGTAATGGATTCACCTCAAGAGAAGACAATCATGCCGAATATTCAGGTTCTCCAACCCCGAGGAAATGACAGGCACTGACTGTACACAGGCAAGCCCCTGATCAACTATGTCTCTATACCTTGACGCACCAATTCCCGAAACTTTCTGAAGTTCTTCCAGGTTAGCGAATGGACGCATAGCAATTATCTCTTCAGCTCTTGATGCCCCAATATGAACAATCTTCTGGAGCTCTTCCGCGGAAGCAGTATTTATATCCACCCCCTTCACTTGAACATCAGTCCAGGGGACTGCATCTACCGTGAATCCAGTATGATCTATTGTAACTACAATGGTTCCGTGATGATCTGTCCGGTAGATATCTATCTCTCTTGACTGAAGCCTTATAACAACTTCTTCGTGTGGATGCCCATAGCTATTGTTATCGCCCGCCATTATAATCGCAATTACCGGATCAACTGCCTCGAGAAAGGCAGCAGTTGTGCTGGTTCTGCTTCCGTGATGCCCAACCTTGAGGATGTCTCCTCTGATAGAAGAGGGCTCGAAGAACTCAAGCATTACTTTCTCCGCCAGGTTTTCAGCATCTCCTGTCAGAAGCACTGCTGTGTCCTCAAACACCACTCTGAGAACTATACTGGAATTATTCGCATCACTCATTGGACCGGGAGGATGGAGGATTTCAATGTCAACAGGACTGGAGCAGAACCCAACTTCTAGTCCTCTTTCTGCCGTTCTTATCATGCTGTGCATTTCTGCAAGTAAAATGAAGTCCCGATAAAGCTGAGAATCATGTTCATAACCACTGTCAAAGGTGACAAGAACATCCAGCTCGCTTTCAAAAACTGCCAGGAGTCCTCCGATGTGATCTTCGTGGGCATGCGTTGCCACCATGATGTCAATCTTCTCGATTTCAAGAGAGAAGAGATAAGCAAGAAGGTTATCTGCTGAGCTTCTTGGTCCACCGTCAACCAGTATTGTTGAGTCGCATGGCATATGAATAAGTATTGCGTCACCCTGCCCCACGTCTATGAAATGAATAACCAGCTGCTCATAATCAGTGGACAAATGATGTGTTGAGAGAATCAGATCAACAACTTCCGAGATCTTTCTCAACGAGAGATTCAGGTGGACGCGAGGAGTAATTCGCAATTCATTTGGCTCTTCACCAAGTAACTGATGAATAGATAGCGTTGCATCCAGTTGTAGAGCACCGCTATCGTCAGGGTTGGTAATGCTTGAACTGAATGCGAGTGCTGCAACAATCGCTATAAGAACCACAAAGAGTCTTGACCGTTTGAGCATAATGCACACCCCCGAAGATCTATAATCACCCGGGTACTCTCACAGATTCAGAATAACACGGGCACACTTGAGTCAATATCTGGGAAGAGAACCATGATGACATTGTTTTCTTGAAGGCAGCTCTGTGGAAAACCTGGTTACCACAAGATAGAATTATCTGAAGAGCAGTTCCTGGGGATTCTGAGGAGTGATAGTCATGAACCTGGTTGAGCACAATCGTCTGGCATGGAACAATGAAGCTGAGAACGGCAATATTTGGACGATCCCTGTAACGAACAAAGAGATCGACAAAGCCAGGAACGGAACAACAGAGATTTTTCTGACACCGGAGAGATCCGTTCCGGAAGAGTGGCTTGGAGAGCTTCCAGGCAAGCGGGTATTATGTCTTGCATCCGGGGGTGGGCAGCAGGGCCCGTTGCTGGCAGCTGCCGGGGCTGATGTGACAGTGTTTGACAACTCTGATGTGCAGCTGAAGCGTGACCGGGATACCGCAGCCGAATTTGGGTTGAACGTAAAGACTGTTCGTGGAAACATGCAGGACCTGGGCTGTTTTGCTGATTGCTCATTCGATCTGATCGTTCATCCTGTTTCAAACTGCTTCATTGATAACGTTCTTCCTGTCTGGAAGGAGTGTTACCGGGTACTCGACAGGAAGGGGATCATGATTTCGGGATTTAATAATCCGATAATATACATGGTTGATCTTGACGAAGCAGAGAAGACAGGGAGCTGTGAGATAAAACACGCTGTCCCGTACTCCGATCTGGATAATCTGGATGCTGAGAAGAAGGAGCTTTACATAAGGCAACGCAGACCGTTCGAGTTTGGCCACTCGCTTTCTGATCAGATTCAGGGACAGATAAGTGCTGGGTTCCTCATCACCGGGTTTTATGAGGATAGGGGAGAACCTCTACTGGACAAGTTCTGCTGCTCCTACATAGCGACCAGGGCGGTGAAGCAGTAGTTGTTGATCTGAAGCAATACCAGAAGTGCTTCTCTGCTGCGGGTCTTCTACTTTGCTGACGCGAAGAGTCCTGTATAGTACTGTGCGTATCTTCTGGCAATCCTCTTCAGATTGTACTCATTGAGCACAGTCTTCATTCCTCTGCCAGCAATCTTCCTGAGATCTTCGCTTCTGTAATTTCTTTCGAGCAAGATGTGTTCGAGTCCTTTCTGAATAGTCTCTGATGTGGCAGTGTTGATCAAGAAACCATTCGTCTCATTCTTGATATATGTGCTTACACCCCCCACTTCAGGAGCTATCGCCAGAAAACCAGCAGACATGGCTTCCAGTATTGCCAGGCCAAATTCCTCTTTCAATGATGGTGCAACATAGATATTCACATTTCCGGGGGCGAGAGTACTCGCAAGGGCGTTTTGCAGGCAACGTACAGTTCTGTTTTCGAGCGCCGGAAGATGGCAGAAGGCCCCGTAAAGATTGCTGCTATTCAGTAGCACTGAATGTATCTCGCTAAGTACCTCTTGTTCCTCATCTGATGGTGACTCCAGATCGCCACCTATCAGAATCAGGTTAAAAAGTCTCGAGAGCTGGGATTTTGCCCATGCTTGCACAAGCCTGTGTTGTCCTTTCAGGTTATTCAACCTGCCTACTGTGAGAATAGCTGGCCTGTTACGTCTCTCAACGCTGAGTCTGTATCTTCTTTTGGAGTCGAAGAGAAGCCTCTCTACCTCTGTGGTTCTGTTGATCAGAGGACAGAATTCTCCCGGGATCACTCCTTCAGGAAGCATCACCAGCTTCTTACCGGTTATTGAATTGCGATCACTCAGTTCGGGGAAGAAGCTTTCCAGCTCAGCCCTGCTGTGTTCTCCTCCAATTCCAATCAGACCATCCGAGAGTCGGATCAGCCAGTCCGAAATAAAGACCTTTGTCAGTTCTTTAGAGGCTTTTTCAATTGATAGATCTGTATGAGTATTGACGCCTGAGGAGAGCCTCCTGTGAGGATCGGGAGTTACCGTGAATACAATCTTAGCTCCCGTTTCTCTGGCGATCTTCGAGGCAGCAAGGGTGGCAAAGTCTGCATAACGAAGATGGAAGATATTGGGTCTCACATTGAAAAACTTCATTGAATGACGAAGTCGTAGCAGGATCTCCGGGTAAAGCTTTCCGAAAAGGCCTTGTTCACTCGCTTGATCTGAACAGACAGGTATTCTCATGACTGTATGATCAGGCGAAAGCCTCTCAAATGTCTTCATATCATTCCCCCAGTATCTTGTGGGTACAGCTGTTATGGTGCAAACCCCGTGAATACTGCTACTGGAAGGAAGTTCCCCGGCAAGTGCCGAGAGAAGAGTTCCAACACCACCTGCACTACCCTTTCCTGCCTGTGAAGGATCACCATGAAAGACAGTTTGGGCCAGGATGATTCTGTCTGCACCAGCAGCAGAGAATTCTGACAGGGGATTATCCCTGGAACTGATCAGTGCCTCTACGAGGCTTTTCATTGCCGGTGGTAACGAGCCGTGGATTTCCGCAAGAAGCGAAACGTCTAACTCTTCGGAATAGGCCAGAGCATCAAGATATGAGTATATTACGGAACAGTCTTCATGCTTTGCAAGACGCCGATTAAACTTCAGAAGATCCTTGAAGCCTATCTCGCCAGCATAGTCGATGGCTGTTCTTAATAAAAGACCACTCGATTCTCCGTTTTCGAGAACTCTCTGAATGTCTTCTTCGGAGAAGAGATGCCATCCAAGGAGCGTTGATAAGCGAAGTGCCGAAGCAGTACAGTGAGAGTCCAGGATGATCCGTTCGCGTGTAAAAGCCTCTACCGAAGGACCATCAAGCATCGCAAGGAGATGGTACAACGGTAAATTGCTGGACAGATCTACTGACATTTCATTGATTCCCTTGCCTCGCGAGGGGCACTCACCAAGAATCACGCCCCGAAGAAAGGCTCCCTTCTCCTCTTCCTCTGAAAAAACAGGGCAACTGGAGCTATCCAGCTCGTCTGTAATCTCCCCCAATCTTGTAAGTGCTGAAAGCCTTCCGATGTGATCGTTGTCTTCCAGTTTCCCGAGAAGGTCGAGAAGAAGAGCGCTTTCTTTGATTTGATGTAGCACGTTACGGAAGAAAGCAAAGTAGTTCCGATTATTGCTCGTTATTATCTCTGCATGCCTGATGATTTCTGACAGTACCACCTTAAAGCTTTCTCCCAATTGAAACACCGCCATTACAGAATCGCCTGCTACAGTCCCTCGGATTCCTATCGCACAGATTCCCTTATTCACTCTATCACAAGTGATGGTCAGCATATAGACAGAACACCACCATATGATAAGATAAGTCTGGTATCAGAACCAGTTCTGATACCAGAACAGATGGTTTTGAATCGACTTTTTGATTAGAGGTGACAATATGCTTCTTGATCCAAAACCGAAGAGCAAAGCCGACGACCTTTTTGGAAGAGAACAGGAACTGCAAGCTCTGAAGAAATCACTGCTTACCAATCCAATTACACTGATTACCGGGATGAGAAGAATAGGCAAATCCTCTTTAATGAAGGTTGCTCTATCAGAAATAGAGTACGGATCTGTCCAGATAGATGTTCGAAGAGTGTATTCAGATTCATCTGGTTCGATTGGCAAAATGGATCTCGCGGTAGCTCTTGAAAAGCAGTTGACAAAGAAGTCTATTGCAAGGAAATTCAGAGGGCTTCTTGAGAAGGTAAAAGGAATCTCGGTAATGGGCAACAGTATAAGCTTTGATTGGAGAAAGGCGACATTCAGTGACATTCTGGACAAGATTGACAGCTATGGGGAGCCGTTTATTCTTGCCATTGATGAAGCACAGTACTTCAGGTATTACGGCAACAGGGGCGGCAAAAGCATCCAGAATCTCATCGCCTGGTCCTATGACAACCTCGAAAACATAAGATTCCTGCTAACCGGCTCGGAAATAGGATTTCTGCACGATTTCCTGGGTCTCACCGATTACGATAATCCCCTTCATGGCAGGTACATGAATGAGATAAGACTACGTCCGTTCCAGAAAGAAGAAGCCCTCCGATTCCTGGATTCAGCACTTCGGGAATCGGGAATGAGCATCGTTAAGAACGAACTCGAGGCAGCGCAGGGACTTCTTGATGGCATCATTGGCCACCTGATCCAGTATGGATTGCATAGAACAGGAAAGGAACACGATGAGGCTCTAAGAGATGCACTGAGAAATGCAAAACACACGCTGAGAAGAGAACTGGCCGAGCTCAAGAAACGGAGCCCAAGATATCTGCTCGCTTTGCAATTTATTGCTTCAGGCGCAACGAGGTTTTCCTCAATCCTGAAAGCATTCCAGGCAAGTGGAGACAGCATTTCCAAGTCAAGAGTATCGGACGCACTGACGGTTCTTCAGAAAATGGGTTGGGTTGAGAAGCGGGAAGACGATTACGCTCTTGTTGACATCGTCTTTGAACGTATTCTCAAAGAGGGGTAGCATAAACCCGGACACCCACCAACTGCAAATACGCGAGTACCCGGGACTTCTTACAGTTACTCATGAAACTGTTATTGGCTTGAATCTCTACTGCGTATTCGACTGATTTCCTGCAAATCCATATATCTCGTAGCTTGCAGACGGATCAACTCTTAATATTTCTGGGGGCAGTTCATAGCCGGCTGCCCATATGACCGCCTGGATGATTAGTCTCTCCAGATCAGGATCGTCGAAGGTCTCGTATGGACCGACAAAAGCAATTCTCTTTCCACCACCACGGTCGTAAGCGAAGGCAGCCACCAGGTTAGTGTTATCAGGATGAACCGCCAGAACCTTCACGCCGGAAAGGGTATTTACCTTGTGAAGGAAGTAATATGCACAGTCTGGTGAAAACCCCGAAACAGTTTTCTGCCATCCTATTGGATAGCCTTCTGTAATATATTCTGAAGCAGTGATCTGAATCTCTGTGCCTTTAGGGAACTCGTATTTCCACCAAACGTCAATACCGTTAATGCCTGGAGATATGATGCCATTGTTCAAAAAACATGCAGCGCTATCAACTCCTACAATGCCTTTACCTGTGCTGTGCCATGAAACGATACTGTTTACTA
>CAZSXB010000060.1:0-11847 GCA_964611155.1 uncultured Thermotogaceae bacterium | reverse complement strand
CGAAAGCGAGTAATCATATAATGGGTCCCATGACCAGAATCCCCATTTCACGTGAGGGTCTTCAAGATGAACCGGGTACTTACCATCTTCAACAGCTTGCATTGAAATTGAGTACTTGATGGCCTTTAAAGAAGCATCGAGATAGTGATTCATGGAAGTGTTCATATGAAGTCTTATGAGGCTGAGTGCAATATTTGGCGTGTCTCCTGGGCCAATAATGGGTGCGCATATCTCATCATCTCTGTCTATTCCTATTGGCCATGAGCCATCATCATTCTGCCTTTCTACAACCCAGTCAGCAAAACGCTTTGCAGAGTCAAGAAACTTGCTGTTCCCAGTCTTTTCGTAAAGGAAGACAAGTGAACGCAACTCGACAGGGGCTAGATCCGAGTTCCAGAATTCGCTGTCGATGAGGTAGAAAGCACCGTCTTCTTCCTGAAGGGATAGGGCATGTTCACCCCATGCAAGAGCTTCATCGAGATATTTCTCATCGCCCATCATCTCGAAGAGCTGAAGATATGAGCATATCGGATAACCAAAACTCTGCCAGCAGAAGCCTTTTTCAATCCATTGATAGGTATTCGTGTCAAACTTGTAGCAAAAACCGTTTCTTCGTGATTGTTTCAAGAACGAATGGTATTGACGCACATGCCGCAAATACTCCGGTTCTTTTGTTCTTTGATAAAGAGAAAGGCAGGTGAGAAACGCGTCGCCTGTGTACTTAACGTAGAGTTCATTAGGCTTAAAGCCGTCTCTCACACCGCCTTGCCAAGTGAACATTGGATGTGTTTCAGTGCAGTTTCTGTATGCCCATTCGTAGCAATTTTTAGCTTTTTCCAGCATCTCCTGGTCGCCAAAAAGGTCATACATTGTGAGAAAGTTTATAGCCATAAGAAAGTTCCCATTGTCCTTTTCGGAAAGGTAATTCGTGTCTGCCCGATAGTAGTGATGAAGAGCTTCTTCTTCAGGATCGTATAGTTTTTGTAGAAACTCATAGACCGCTTTTTTGGACCGGTTCACGAGTTCATCGTAACCAAGGCCGAGCAAGTCCTTAACTGCTTGCCTTCCTTTACTATCAGGACTTTTGAGCGACCAGTCCCTTGGAGATACTGTCTCGAACATTTGCTTTCACTCACTCGAGTTCCAGCACTAGATCTTCAATAGCCTGTCCAACTGACTTGGTGCCGGGTCTGTAAATAAGAACTTCCATCATTCTGTTGTACTGATCAACAAAACGAGGTTCCATCCAACCAAACGGTGTACCGTAAGCTACCACTTCTGAGTAAGCTGCAAGCAAGGGATCATCATCCATCTCGCTTATTAGTTTCTCCATGGCTGTCTTGGTCGGTGGAAGTCCGATAAGTCCCACCTTATTACCTTCAACAAGTTCTTCGTCAGAAGTAAGGAACTCGATAAGAGTCGCAGCAGCTTCCGGATGCTCTGAGCGTGCGTATACTACCCAACCAGCAGTGTAAAGCATGCTTGCATCATGTTTGAGAGTGGGCAGCGGTACTGCACCTATAGTCTCTTTCTCTTCAATGACCCCAGGTATCCAACTACCGCCATACAGCATTGCGACTTGCTTATTGGCGAACATCTCGCCATCCCAACCTGCGCCAATCATTGGAGGTGCAACCGCGGACTCGTCAGTAGCAAACATATCTACAAGGAACTGAAGAGCCTCTTGGTGCTCATGTGAACCCAGAGCAAGAAGATCGATACCGTCTTCATGCACGAAATTAGCTCCTGCAGATTCTACAAAGGGAAGCATGTAGTTGATCTGCGGATTCATTCCAAAGCCGTATCTCTCATCTGTTGTGAGAAGCTGGGCAGCTTCTCTGAGTTCATCCCACGTGGTTGGTGGTTCTATTCCTGCTTCTTCAAGAAATTCTTTGTGATAAAATAGTGCGGTGGTGTTATAGTCTTTGGGTATGCCATATAGCTTTCCATCAACTCTGAACGCGCTGAGCAAAGATTCTTCGAAGTTTTCAGTGTTGATTCCAGCTTCAACTACTAGTTCGTCTATGGGCAATAACGCTCTGTAACGAACAAACATCCTTAGTCGCGTTCCGCCATCCAGAAGGAACACGTCAGGGGCAACTCCAGCGGCGATCTGACCAAGGAGGGCTTGATTGTAAGCGTCTCCTCCACTGATTGTGTGTACAGAAACATGAATATCTTCATGCATCGCATTAAACCTGTCGATTTGCAACTGGATTTCGTCTGCAATTCTTCCTGTTGCCTCGATTGACATCCTGATTTCCCGCACTTCCCCAGAAGCGACTACAGTGGTCGATGCAATCAGTGCAAACAGCATGCTCACAAATACGCACAACACAACTCTCTTCATGATATTACCTCCTTATACGTGTTTTCTTTTTTGCTGCCTGGGTTTAGATATTTCAGCAGGCAGTAGTTCTAGTGTTTCTAACGCTTCAAAGACTGTTCCAACACTCCAAAGCTGCGGAGAACAACTGACAGGATATTCAACGAGTTTTCCGTCTGTCTCTTCCTCTGATAATCCACTGAAGAGTTCTGGAAGTCTATTTCCTGGAGTAAGCCTGAGGGCCTTGAGTAAGGCCGCAGCGAGTTTTTGAGCTTCTTCATTGAATCCGTACTTCAGCAGTCCTTTCAGGATAATTGCATTGTCATGTGGCCACACACTTCCGTTGTGATAGGAAAACGGATTGTACCTGGGCATTTTACTGCTCATTGTCCTGATTCCCCAACCAGTGAACATGTCTTCTGCAAATAGCCTCTTCACAACGAGAGGTGCCTTGTCTTTGTCAATGATCTCGCAGTAGAGACAGTGGCCTGCGTTGGAGCAGATAGAATCGACTCTGTCGTTGTTGTGGTCAAGAGCCAAGGCGTAGAACTGCTCATTTTCCAGCCAGAAGTCCTTGTTGAATCTCTTCTTCAGTTGAGCAGCTCTGGAATGCCATTCCCTGGCATTCACGACATCCCCGAGAGCTTCCCTGACTTTGGACATTGAGACATATGCATGATAGAGGTATCCTTGTGCTTCCACAAGGGCGATGGGTGGACTGGCGATTTCCCCGGATTTAAAGGTTACTGAGTCAGAAGAATCCTTCCACCCCTGTGAATGGTGGCCAGATTCAAGGGAAGCCTGGTATTCAATGTAGCTGTCTTTGTCCTTGTCGCCGTGTTCCAGGAGCCAGTTAGCTGAAGCTTCAAGGTTTTTCTCAATGCTTCTGATTGTTTCGCCGTCTCCTGTATGGTGAAGGTATTCACCTGCAAGCATTATAAAGAGAGGTGTTGCATCGACAGTACCATAGTACATCTCAAACGGAAGCTTCCTCTCAAGTGATAGCTCATCTAATCGGGCCTCGTGAATTATCTTGCCTGGTTCACTGTCGGTGAATGGATCCGTTTTGGTCGCTTGAAGGTGAGCAAGTAGCTTCAGGATCGTCTTGGAGATCTCAGGGAAGATCCGGATCGTTTGAAGCCCAAAGATCAGGCTATCTCGCCCGAATGGGTTTGCATACCATGGCAGACCAGCAACAGGGAAATCCCCAAACTCGGTTGGCATCATCAAACTCTCGAGGTCTGTGAGGGCTGTCTCAACAATGCTTATTGTATCTGATGGTTTTCTAGTGGCGTAACTCTTTGGAGGTGTATCAAGCAGAACTTCCTTGAGAGGAGATTCCTTCTTCAGTTCATTGAAGAGTTTGAGAGTGCCTTTTACTGTGACGGATTCCTTTGTGGCCAATCTCAATCGCGCAGCCGGCAATTCGTCTATTGCTGTAAGTCTTTGAAGGGGTTTCTCATGTGTAATCGTCTCTCGGGAAGGGTTCTTGATTGTTTTGGGAGAATCGTCAGTCAGCCATTCATTTCTGTTTCTTACAACGAATATGTCTTCGAATACATATTCAATATCATAACCAATATGCAGCTCAGCTTCATCCTGGCTGTAGTTTGTGACAGTGATTTCGGACAGTAAGGAGTTTCCATTTGGCGTAAGCTGTTCAGTTATCAAAACGTCATAGTGAATAGCATCTGGAGAAGATCTTATCAGCAGCCAGCGCTTCACTCCATGCTCCTGAAACTCCACATTGAGCGGTTTCCAGCGTCGCTGAACATCCAACACCAATTTCGAGATGAAACGAGTATCTTCAAGATACAGGCCCTGGCTTCCATTGCCTGAACCATCAATAACGCCGTCACTGCCTGTAAGGCACATGAGGTTGCCGTTTTTTAGTGTTATCATCTTATGACCTCCGTAGATTCACGTATAACTAGTTCAACGGGGAGTATTGTCTTAGAAGTTTCCCCTTGAACGATCTGTTTAATGATCGATCTGGCAACTGCCTCTCCAACTTCGGCGATTGGTTGATGAATTGTCGTTAACGAAGGAGAGTGCTCTGCAGACAACGGAATGTCGTCAAAGCCTACTACGGGCATACGGGCTCCAGATTCCTTAAGCGCCGCCAGAGCACCCATAGCCATAAGGTCTGAGGCCGCAAAGATGCCGTCAAACTCCTTTATGCTCTTCTTTGTTATTGCAGCACCGCTCTTTTCAAGAAAGTCGCCATAGAATATCTCATAGTCGAACCCAAACTCTTGTGAAGCTCTCTTCAAGCCCTGTTTTCTCCAGTCGGAAACACTTTGGTCTGCAGCACCACTTATGAAAAGAATCCTTCTGCAACCTAGTTCAGCAAGATGCCTGCCAGCGAGGAACGCTCCCATATCATTATCTGTGTCAACGTATGAAAAAGCATCATCATAGTAATCCCGGCCAACCGTGACGAACGAAACACCAGCCTCTCTTAAGTAACGAACACGGTCATCATTGTTCCTTAGATCTAGAACAACAAAACCATCAACCATTTTCTTCTCAACGAATAAACGGTATGTCCCTGTCACTGGGTCTGTGGGCTCATCAGTTGTTAAGATCAGGTGGTAGGCATATCGCTTCAATTCAAGAGATAGTTCCTTAAGAAGAATTGAGAAGTACGGATAAGCGAAAAGGTAGTCTGCACTATGTGGCACAATAATAGCTATCATACCAGTCTTCTGACTTCGTAGGCTCCTAGCCTGCTGATTAGGCACATATTTTAGTTCTTTGATGATCCTCTCAACGGTGTCCCTGGTTCTCTTTGATACCTTTTCGGGATTGTTTATGACCCTTGAGACAGTTGCTGTGGATATTCGGGCCATCTTCGCAACCTTCTCAATATTGACCCCCAAAAAAACCGCCTCCATGAGGTATGTAATCGATTACATTATATAAGATAGCTTAGTTGAAGTAAACTCGAGAGATTACCTTGTGGGCATAGCTAATCCTTATGGCTTTCAACTATTCGAGATTAGGTTGCGATACTTCACTGTGGTGGAATCTGCCTCCAAATAGCGAAGAAATGCTCGTTCGCCTTGCAAACGTGCATGAATTGTTAGAGAAATGACTAGCCATTGAAACCTCCTGAAATAAGTCCAGAGATACTCTATCTTCGAAAAACCAGGGCAGTTATGAAATTGGTTAATGCCTGAAGCACGTGTTGTTGATATAGTGCAAGGCCAGCCTGCGCGATTCGTATGGTTTGAGAAGAATTGAGGATAAGCGTTATGAAGAGATCGTTCCAGGCTGTTATGAATGAATTTATTCCCATCACAGCGAGTGCTGGTCACAAGAGAGGAAGAATGGTTCGAAAGAACACTTGAAATGTGTTGGTCCCATCAATTAAGGCAGCTGTTCAATCTGAAGCTGGAGTCGCTCAATACTGCTTGATGATGAAGACGCCAAACAACATGGTATGCTTTGCAGAGATGAGTGCGAAGACCCGCTTCATTGCTATTCTAGCATTGCCATTCTTGCCGGAGACCTCACTTATCTTCGAGAATACTTGCTTTCTTGACAGGATATCACTTCAAGCCAGTCAACTCCATAGCCCATTTTCATTAACACTCAGACAACGAACATGCTCAACTCGGTATTGGTGCTGCGGGTGGTCCCAGAAACACTCATGAAAGAGTTTTCGGGCCTGGTGGGAAGGGTGAGTTCACAGGCATAATCACGATTGCGGCTGGTGGAGAACACACCCTACCCATCATGATGGAACCCAAAACAGAGATGAAACATGTCTGGACCTGGGGATGGAATGGCAGCGGACAGCTGGGAGACGATACTCTTACTGATAAACCCTTCCCAGTCTAGGTACTGGGCGAGGTGGTGAAGGCTTCCTCCTTGGAGCAGACAAGATCGCCGGAGGGCACGAATATCCTCTGGCTTTCACCGAGGACAGAGTAGTTCTTTCATGGGGAGGCAACAAATATGGGCAGCTGGGTGTTCTTGGCAGTCAGAAAGTGACCCAGTAAGAGTTAAGGGTTTTTAGGTGGCGAAAGCTGAAATCGTGTTCTAGAGTGAGCAAAGGGACAAGTCGAAGACAATGATCGCACACAAGCAAAATCCATCGGGAAGAATTCTGCTCACTTGAAGGATAACGGGAGTGTTACAGAAGACCTGTGCCCCCACTCTTATCCCCCGATCTATGACAGAAAACGGCACCCCGACTTCCGTCCCGTTACTGGAAAGATTTAGGCTTCAGCGCATTCTATGGTTCCGTTCTTGCAATTCTAAATCCCACAACATTTCGTTTCAGTGTGGGGTCCAGCATATGGCGATGAGCAACACGGACATTCTTGACAACATTGAAGAAACTGCCACCTCGGAGGAGTCGTTCGTCTCCTTCATTGACAAAAGGGTCTGTCGTTTCTTCATCTGTGTAGGAAGCATAGAAATCAGCACACCACTCGTAGACATTTCCACTCATATCATATATTTCGAGAGCATTCGGAAGAAGTAGTCCGACAGGCCAGGTCGTTATATCATCTACGTCTTCATTGAAAGCATTTTCCCTATACCAGGCTACTTCGTCTGGATCGTCACTGCCAGAGTATTCAAACTCAGAATCGCTTGGTCCGCCCCGAGCGGCGTACTCCCATTCTGCTTCTGTTGGCAATCTGTATCCTACAACCTGCGATGGATCTGTTGTCACATTTCCATTGGCATCAAGCATTTGTCCTTCCTCGTCATCATCCTTCAGTCTGTAGGCTACAGGAAGATCGTCTTTTTCGCTAAGCCAGTTGCAGTAAGCAATGGCGTCCCACCACGAAACACCTATCACTGGTCGTTGATTCCTTCCCCAATCCCAATCACCTGGTTTTGTTCTGTTGGTGTCTTCACAAAAGGCATCAAACTCATCAAAAGTTACCTGATACTTACCGATCAAGAAGTCGTAGGTAAGAGTCACATCATGGACGGGAATCTCGTCTTCATAACCATTTCCCCACGTATCGCCCATTGTGAACTTACCAGCTCCGACAGTTACCATTTCTCTAATGACTGTAAACTCCCAGGTAATGATATTGGAATAGTTGTCGGCGTCGTCTTTTGCTCTAACCTCAAAAGTGCGTATACCAATTGGGCAGTTTTGCCACTCATATTCGGTGAGAGTCTCATTTGCTTCCCAGTTTTCACCATTCTGCCTGAACTCGTAAAGAACTATCTCACCGTCCGGATCGTCTCCGCTCCAGGAGAACGTGGCAGTACTCATATCGATAACTCCTTCAGGCCCACTGACCTTTTCTATGACTGGTGGCAGGTTTTCCTTGATCTTGGGACACCCTGCTAAGGAAAACGTCACGAAAAGCACAAGAAACAGCACGAAGTATTTCTTCATTACCTCTCCCCCTTTTCCACATTTTGACTCATTTAGATTTCGGAAATCGTTCTATCGGATTCAGTGTTAATCTCGGTTTATGCAGAGCACATCATGTTTATACGTCTATTGAAAGTGCCTTCTATTTATTCAATGGTCTTCTTGTCCCAGTTTCCAAGTCCTAAGCTTTCGTTTGCCACGCTACTGTGCTCTTCTCACAACGCGGAACCCGGCGATATTGCCACTATCAAAAGGCTGAGAAGCGAATCGATAGGAGACCCGAACTGCTTCCTTTGAAAAAGCCCAGCAACCTCCACGAGCGACTCGATGAGTTCCGCTTGCTATGTAAGGATTTGTCTTGTCAGTATCTGTGTACTCAACAAAGAAGTCAGTGCACCATTCGAGAACATTTCCGCTCATATCGTATATGCCAAGAGCATTGGGGTCTTTCATTCCTACTGGCCAGGTTGTGGCTACTCCGTACAGGTCATTATGGGAGTTCTCATCATACCAGGCAACTTCGCCTGGGTCGTCACTGCCAGACCATTTATATGGAGAATTGTGTTTGCCTCCTCTGGCAGCATACTCCCATTCTGCTTCTGTTGGTAATCGGTATCCCAATACTGCTGCAATATCTGTTGTGACTTTGCCATCAGCGTCCAGAAGCTGCCCTGCATTTGCTTCTCCATACAATCGGTAAGCGACCGGCAGGCCTTCTTCCTCGCTAAGCCAGTTGCAGTATGCTATTGCTGTCCACCAGGAGACATTAACAACAGGCCTGTTTCCCATCCCCCAGTTCTCATCGAAAGGCACCGTATAACCCTTGTCAACACAGAACTCTATGAACTCAATGAAGGTGACGGGGTATTTTCCTGTGAAGAAGCTGTAAGTGAAGGTAACCTCATGTATGGGTTTCTCAATTTCAAAACCATCTCCCCATGTGTCCCCCATGGTAAACGTTCCGCCCCTCACAAAGAGAAGCTCTCCCTGAGCTGGGGGCTGCTTGAAGTAGGTAAATGTCCAGGAGACCGTTTCTGAATAAGCTCCTCTGTTGTCTCTTGCCCTGACTTCAAATGTGTGGGTTCCTTCGCTGTACCCGCACCATTCCAAGCTGTCTTCTGTCTCATGAGGAATCCAGTTTCCTCCATCTTTCCTGTAATAATAAGAGGTGATTTCGCCATCCGGATCATAGCCTGACCACGAGAATGTGCCACAGGCGTCGTAGATATTGCCAGAAGGACCAAGCAATTTCTCAACAACCGGACTGTCATTTTCCTTAAGTAAGCAAGAAGATAAAAGAAAGACGACAAACACAGCGATAAGCAACAACATCTTTACTTGAGGCTTCATTGTACCCCCTCCCAATTCTAGTAGGGTTTTGTCTGAGGCTGGTTAGAACCAACATTAATATAAGCCCGAGGCAGTATTTTCAGAGCTCCTATTAAGCTTCTCAATTGCTTAACACAGACACCTTATGAGCGGGGCATGCTGTAGGCTGAACTGGGTACGGCTAAGAAAGATCTAACGTGGGCAACACTGGGGTGCCGGACCATATGTCTCAAGGACTTCATGGTCAAAGTATAGCAATGTTCACTTGAAATCAGAAGCCTATTAGAGAAGATGAATTCGAGTAGTGACGTTTTTACTTTGGCCAGAAAGCTGTTCTTGCAACTCGAAAACCGATTTCGACAAAACCAATCCCGACAGGAAAAGAACTTCTGTTCACCAAGAGCACTTCTGTAGCCTCACGCAAGAAACTACCGCCACGAACAACACGAAAGTTGGAATCATCTGGATAGTACGGATTTGCTATCTCTGGGTCATCAGCGTAGTTGTAATAACTATCTGTGCACCATTCCCAGACATTGCCGCTCATATCGTATATGCCAAGATCATTTGGTTCCAGTAGCTTCACTGGCATAGGAGTATTCTCCGCGTGATCTTCATTATAAGAGTTCAGCAAGTACCAAGCTACTTCGTCAGCATCGTTGCTTCCAGAGTACTTGTAGTCCGGATCATTTGTTCTTGCCCTGGCAGCATACTCCCATTCTGCTTCTGTAGGCAGTCGATATCCGAAGACCTTTGTTATGTCATCGGTTACCTCTCCGCTTGCATCAACGAGTCGCCCCTGATCCTCTTCACCATAAAGCCTGTAGGCATCGGGAAAACCTTCCTGTTGGCTTAACCAGTTGCAGTAAGCTATTGCGTCCCACCAGGAGACATTTATCACAGGCCTTGTTTCTCTGCCCCATCCCATATCTTCAGGCTCGCTTCTGCCTTCCTGTGCACAAAACTCGTCGTATTCATCAAGAGTAACCAGGTGATCACCAATGTAAAAGTCATAAGTAAGAGTCACGTCAAATGTTATGGGTTCTCTGAAAGGACCATCACCCAAAGTGTCTCCCATTGTAAAATTGCCTTCCCGTACGAGAACAAATCCAGTGGGGACAGGCTTGATCGGTTTGACCATACATGAAGTCACTAATACAAGAGTAATAATGGGAATCATCAGGAGCAACTTAACTTGCAATCTCATAATAGTTTCCTCCCTTTGCTCTATTCAAGCTTTACAACCCAGAAGTCGTAATCTCCTTGATTACCGGTTACATCACCATCGTTAGATCTACTGGAGCCAGCAAGAATGTAACCTCCATCTGTTGTTTGCTGCAAGGAATGTGAGTAATCATGATCACTGCCTCCCAGGCACTTCTGCCAAAGCAAATCACCTGAGCTACTCAGCTTGACCAACCAATAGTCGGAATTGCCGCGATTACCGCTAACATCCCCGTCATTTGATTCCGTGTATCCAGAAACGATATAGCCTCCATCAATTGTTTGCTGAACTACACTGGCAGTATCATTACTACTACCACCTAAGCACCTCTGCCATTCCAGCTCACCATCTTCTTTGAGCTTCACTATCCAGAAGTCCTGCCCACCGTGATTGCCAGTAACATCTCCATCGTTGGATTCAGTACTTCCAGCAAGTATATATCCTCCATCAGCCGTTTGCTGAACTGAGTGCGCCCAATCATGCTCGCTTCCACCAAAGCATTTCTGCCATTCAAGTACTCCTTCGCTGTCAAGCTTCACTATCCAGAAATCTGACATTCCGTGATTGCCACTTACATTGCCATCATCTGAATGAGTGGATCCAGCGACAATGAAGCCTCCATCATTCGTCAGCTCAATCGATTGCGCGTAATCGAGGTTGCTTCCACCCAGGCACTGTTGCCATTCGATTGCGCCTTCACTATCCAGTTTTACTATCCAGAAATCCCTGCTTCCATGATTGCCGCTCACATCTCCATCGTCAGATTCAGTGGATCCGGCAACGATAAAACCTCCATCTGTTGTTTGCTGAACTGAACTAGCCCAATCGTTATCGCTTCCACCTAAGCATTTCTGCCATTCGAGAACTCCTTGGCTATCAAGCTTCACTATCCAAGCATCAGTCTTTCCATTATTTCCACTTACATCTCGATCGTTGGATTTTGTGGATCCGGCAACAATGAAGCCTCCATCTGTTGTCTGGCGAACTGAACTAGCCCAATCATCATCGCTTCCGCCCAGGCACTGTTGCCATTCGAGATTACCCTGACCATCAAGCTTGACTATCCAGAAATCCCTCCCTCCACGATTGCCACTAACATCTCCATCGTTGGATTCGGTATGCCCGGCAACAATGAAGCCACCATCCACTGTCTGCTGAACTGATCTAGCCCAATCATTATCGCTTCCACCAAAGGACTTCTGCCAAGCTAATTCTGGTGGTTGTTCTGGTCTGAATTTGACATGAATGAAATGATCTTCATCTATACTGTCAAAGGTGTATGAGCTAACAGGACCAACAGATTCCCAATCAACAAAAACTTCATCAACTTGATAGCCTTCTTCTGGATGCATGGTGAAGGTAATACTCTCTCCGTAACTGGCTGTGACTATTTCGGCGTGCCTTTTTTCTGCAGTGAAGGGACCTTGTCTGTATAGATCTTTTCCTTCGTAGACTTCACACGAGCCTGCTATAGCATTGGCCTTTACCAGGATCATCGAGCCTGTGAACTTGAACTGAAGATCAGGAATTGTTGGAACCGGGGATTCGAGCATGAAGCTGAACTCTATATCTCCGCTTTCTTCCACAGAACCTTCCACTGGAGTATCCGGAACCGTG
>CAZSXB010000059.1:4506-12105 GCA_964611155.1 uncultured Thermotogaceae bacterium | reverse complement strand
TTGTCCTCCTCATTATTGAAGAATCCGATGATCATGCTTCTCTGAAAGGATAGAACATTGATCTCATCAAGAGCATACACTCTGCCAGGATGAATTGGTTCTCATTGAGAGACACACTCTCATTGAAGTGCTTCTATCGTGGGAAATCGCTTGCTTATAGAGAATCTCCTGAAAGGGTTATTCAGGGCATAACTTGACAGCTTTGAGTATCAAGTGTAGCATATTTAACAAATAAGCTCGGTTTTCAGAACCGCATCTCAATCAGACTGCGAGCGGGTTTGTGGTAAACTGGTGTGGAGTATCTGGCTAGAAAAGTTCGCAAAGGCATTGTCAGACACTCGTATACTTCTTCATCTGTTCATGGAGCGAAGAGACCAGGGAGTGATTAACACGATACTTGAAGTCAGTGATTTGACAAAACGATACGGTTCACTTGTTGCTGTTGACCGGATAAGCTTCAGCGTTAAAGAGCGAGAGATTTTCGGAATTCTGGGTCCTAACGGAGCCGGGAAGACCACCACAGTTGAGATGATTGAGGGATTGCGCAAGCCTGATGGTGGCTCCATAAATCTGCTCGGGAAAAACGCACTGCAGGAGCGTCAGTCTATAAAGGAACTGATTGGTGTTCAACTGCAGTCGACAACCCTTCACGACAGACTCAAAGTAGGTGAAGCCATAAGTCTCTTTGGAGGCTACTACAGAAAATCGCTTGATTCAGTAGAGCTTCTTTCCAGGTTCTCACTGAAAGAAAAAGAGAATACCTATGTGGATAAGCTTTCTGGAGGTCAAAAACAGCGACTTGCTCTTGCCCTCGCACTTGTCAATGATCCGCAGATACTGTTCCTTGATGAACCGACTACAGGTCTTGACCCACAGGCAAGACGCAATCTATGGGAGATCATCAGTGAGCTGAGAGAGAATGGGAAGACGATTATCCTGACAACGCACTACATGGAAGAGGCTCAAGAACTCTGCGACCGGGTGGCGATAATGGATCATGGGAAGATCATTGCACTGGACTCGCCCGATGCTCTTATTGCAAAGACAGGATTAGAATCAACCGTGGAGATCGGGTCACCCAAAAAGGACTTCTGTGAAGCTGTTGAAAAAGCTAACCTGCCGGTCAGAATCTCTCAGACACCTGAGAAGCTGGTTCTTCATACTTCGGAGCCTTCACTGGTCTTGAAAGAGGTAACGAATATTGGAGCTCAGCTCGATTTGACTCTTAATGATCTGTCGGTTCACAAGGCAACACTCGAAGATGTTTTTCTGGCGTTAACGGGACGCCAATTAAGGGAGTAGTCAGATATGGGTATGTTGATTCGGCAAGCATGGTTTGAGACGAAGCTCCTGTTCAGAGGGCTTGATAATGTATTCTGGACACTTGCATTTCCCCTGCTGTTTATAGTGCTGTTTGGGTTTCTGTATGGAGATCTTGTCTGGTTTGAAGACACAGGAGTGCGTGCGATTGACTACATCCTTCCGGGGATACTCGTAATGGCTATAATGGTTACAGGGATGATGCAGACAGCCATTGGATTTGCAGAAGAACGAGAGAGGGGGATCTATCGTCGATTGTCAATAACCCCGCTGAAGCCGTCTGCAATTCTCGGAGGACAGATTCTTCACCGTTACGTGCTGGTCTTGGTGCAGACTCTCATCATATTCGCCGTAGGAATGCTGGCTTTTGGTGTCCGCATCGCTGGCAGCGTCTTCTGGACCTGGGTGATTATCACTTTCGGAGCGCTTTGCTTTCTTGCATTGGGCTTCTTTCTTGCAGGTCTTATCAAGAGTGCAAAAGCTGCAAATGCAATCACCATGGTCGTGTTCTTCATGTTTCTGTTTCTGGGAGGAATTTTCTTCCCCGGTGAGATGATGCCCGAATTCCTCGCGACGCTGTCAGGGTTCCTTCCTTCAACTCTCCTCAACGACGGACTTCGAGAAGTGACGATCCTGGGTCATGGAATAGGATCTGCATGGCAGCAATTGCTCGGAATTGGGATATGGTTCATTGTGGCACTGTTGGGTTCTATCAAACTCTTTCGCTGGGAATAGGTCTTCTTGAGATCAGCTGTTGTTGATAAACTGGAAGAAAGTGTCATTTCCAGGTAACTCTTCCTGAAGGGCTCTGTTTGAGTTCAGGCAGGTGTCTGTGGTCTTCTTACACTTTGGTATGTTCCGACGATTGATCTAGAATGTTGGTGAGAAGCAAACGGGAGATATGACTGTGGCTATTGAACCTGTAATAAGAACCATGAGTCTTGAAGACCTCGAAGAGGCTGTGGTTTGGGCTGCTGAAGAAGGCTGGAATCCAGGATTACACGATGCCAGGTGCTATTACCAAACAGATCCAGAGGGATTTTTCGTCCTTGAGCTTAATGGTAAACCGATCGCTGCAATTTCGGCTGTATCTTACGGCAGAGAGTATGGGTTCATCGGTTTTTATATTGTGAAGCCAGAGTTCCGTGGCAGGGGCTTCGGTCTACGCCTCTGGAGAAGAGCGATGGAGTATCTCCAAGGTCGAAGCATTGGACTGGATGGTGTCATCGAGCAACAGAAGAATTACTCAAGATCCGGTTTCAAGCTTGCTCACAGGAATATCAGGTTTGAGCTACCTGGCATGTCTGGCTTAACAAAAGAGAAGCATTGTCCAGAGATTCTTCCGATCAATGATGATTTTCTGGAACGAGTGTTTGATTATGATGCTCATTTCTTTCCAGCAAGAAGGGAACAGTTCCTGAAGCACTGGATAAGACAGCCTGGAGTAACCAGCCTGTGCTGGTTAGACAATAACCAGGTCAGAGGGTATTCAGTGATGCGCAGATGTCGCAAAGGATACAAGGTGGGGCCTTTGTATGCAGACGATAACGATGTGGCAGGACAGCTCTTCAGCACCTTGATTACGTCAGCGGGAGAAGGTCCAGTATACCTTGATGTTCCTGAAACAAACCGCGAGGCAGTGAAACTGGCTTCGACACACGGGATGAGACAGTGCTTTGAGACAGCAAGAATGTACACATGGAAGGAATGGAACCTACCGTTAGACAGAATTTACGGGATAACAAGCTTTGAGATTGGATAGAATCAAGGTTAATGAATCCATATGAACAGGTGTTATCCCGTCAAGATCACTGTGCTCTTTCATTATGGAGCAAAGACCTGTGAGTGAACAGCGATATGTTATACTGTTTTAATCGGGTTGTCAATGTAAGGGTTCATCTATGCTATTCTGAACTCTTGTAGAGCCCTTAACATGACTGCAATCAACGGTTACGCTCTTCTGAATTGATGAATCATATGGTTTTTCTGGTATAGAGTGCAAAGCGACGCAGAAGACATCCTTCAGGATCCATCGTTCCGAATTCTGATGTGTTTGAAACGGAGGTTCCATGGATAGTATCGGTCGGGGTGGGCAAGCATCTCCAAATCTGGAAGAGCTGTTAGCTTCTCTGAAACCTCACGATCATCTCTGCCTGATCTATGAGAGTAAAGAAGAATGGGCAAGGGCTGTTGTGCCATTTGTACGTCTAGGTCTTGAGAAGTACGAAAAATGCGTTTATGTAGTTGATACCAGTACTTTTGCCAGGATCAGAACCACGTTTCTGGATGCTGGTATTGACCTGGCTGAATACGAGAAAAGTGGGCAGTTCTCAATTCTTCACGAAAGAGACACCTACACAAAAGGGGGTTTCTTTGACCCCGATTTAATGATAGAACTGTTGATTTCTGAAACCACAAAAGCTCTCGAAGAAGGTTATTCGGCACTTCGAGTCACAGGAGAAATGACCTGGGCCCTTCGTGAATACACCGGCTCGGAACGACTGCTCGAATACGAAGCAAAGCTCAACAGGGACTTCTTCCCCTATCATCCTTGCGTTGCCATATGTCAGTATGACCGCTGGAAATTCGACCCTGAAATAATAAAAGGCGTCGTGCTAACACATCCGCAGCTCATCAGGGGTGATCATGTATATCGGAACTTCTACTATATTGAGCCTGAAGAATACTTAAACCACAAAAGAAGTGAGCGAGAGGTCCAGCACTGGTTGAACAACCTTGAAAGGGAAAGGCAATTCCATGAGACTCTGAGATTACGCGAGGAAAAGTACCGTGCACTCACAGAGCAATCTACTGAAATGCTCTTCCTGCACGATCTTGAAGGCAACCTCATGGAAGTGAATAGGGCCACAGAAGAGGGAACCGGTTTTGCAAGAGAAGAATTGCTTGCGATGAACGTATTTGATCTTCACAAAGATGACACAGAAAAAGAGGGAATCATTCGTCAATGGCGAGACTGGGCAGTCGGCCAAGCACATACGTTCGAGACGCTGCATAAGACAAAAGATGGCAGTTTCATGCCAGTCGAAGTGAGAACAGGGAAAGTTTCGTTCAGCGGTGAAGACTATATTCTCGCTTTGGTGAGAGACATCACCCAGAGAAAGAAAGCAGAGCAAGAAACAACCAAAGCTCATCAGAGGCTTTTGACGGTCATGGACAGTATAGATTCTTTCATATATGTTGCTGACATGGAGACTTATGAGGTCCTTTTTGTCAACAGGTTTGGGAAGGAGCTCTTTGGAGACATTGTCGGGCAGAAATGCTGGCAGGTCTTGCAGCAGGGGCAGGACGGCCCGTGCACTTTCTGCACCAATGACAGGTTACTTGATGAGAAGGGACAGCCAACAGGTGTTTGCAAGTGGGAATTCAAGAACACCAGGAACGGAAGATGGTATGAACTCCATGACAGTGCGTTCCGCTGGATTGACGGGCGATTTGTGAGAATGGAGATAGCAACGGACATCACAGAGCGCAAGAAAACCGAGGAGGAACTCAAGGCAAACAACATCCGGCTCCAACTGGCTTACGAAGGGGCGCAACTTGGAATATGGGATCATGACTTCAGCACAGGTCAAGTTGTGCGCACCGGGAAATGGGCAGAGATGCTTGGCTATGATCCTGATGAAGTTGAAAGCGCCGTTGGTGGCTGGAAGAGTCTTGTTCATCCAGATGACCTCGAGATGGTGGAAAGAGCAACGGAAGACTATGTGATTGGCAAAACAGATGATTTCAAGTTTGCCCACCGGTTGAGGTGCAAGTCGGGCGAGTACAAATGGATTCTTAACTGGGGTAAGGTAGCTTCAAGAGACGATGACGGCAAAGCGCTAAGAGCGATAGGTGTTCATGTTGATATTAGCGAGTTACGTGAGGCCCAGGAAGCACTGAAAGAAAGCGAAGCACGATGGAAGTTCGCCCTTGAAGGTGCCGGCGATGGCGTATGGGATCTGGACGTACAGACAGGAAAAATCTACTATTCGCGCCGTTGGAAAGAAATGCTTGGTTATAAAGAGACAGAAATCAAGGAGGACCATGACGAATGGAAAGCGCTCATCCATCCTGAGGATAGAGATAGAGTCCTGGGAGAAGTGGAGAAATGCTTGACAGGAGAGACAGCGTCGTACCAGAACGAACACCGTCTGCGCTGCAAAGATGGTAGCTACAAATGGATATTTGCAAGGGGTAAAGTGGTCAACTGGACAGATCAAGGGCAACCCCTGAGGATTGTTGGAACTCACACAGATATTACAGATCGAAAGCATGCAGAAGAAGCATTGAGAGAAAGCGAAGAGTTATTCAGGACGCTTGTACATAACGTGCCTGGAGCGATATTCATGTGCGCAAATGATCCTGATTGGACCATGGAGTATATCAGTCAACAGATAGAAACGATTACAGGTTATCCCAAAGAGGATTTCCTGGGTAGCAAGGTCAGATCGTATAACAGTATCATTCATCCTGACGACCAGAAGAGAGTCTTTGTGAATGTCAACGAGAAGGTCAGAGCGGGTGATGCGTACAACATTGAGTATAGGGTGGCCTGTGCAGATGATAGTGTGAGATGGGTTTCAGAGAATGGTCAGCCTGTTTTCAGCAGGGAAGGAGAAGTACGATATCTTGCTGGTGTTATTACGGATATCACAGAGCAGAAGATCGCCTACGACAAGCTTCGGGAGGCTGAAGAGCGATTCAGATTACTGTTTGAGAATTCCACCGCCTCTATTATAATCTTTGACAAAGAAACTGGCGATATTATCGATGCAAACCGAGCCGCAATAGAAACACACGGACTGGAGACCATCGAAGAGCTTAAGAAGAATGAACTGTGGTTGGATTCACCCTATTCGCTTGATGAAGCACGCCAGTGGATGCAAAAGGCAGCAAAAGGGGTTGCTCAGCAGTTCGAGTGGCTCAGCATGAAGAAATCTGGTGAGTTCTTCTGGAAAGATGTCAGGCTGAGCAGGATCATTCTTAGAGGTGTAGAAAGGATTCTCTCAGTTTCAATCGATATAACAGAACGAAAGAAAGCCGAAGAAGCTCTGCAGGAGAGCATAACGCAAATGAGCCGAATCACTGAGAGTGCCATAGAAGCCCTTGCGGGTGCGGTTGATCTTCGTGACCCTTACACGGCAGGTCACCAGCGGAGAGTCGCTCGACTGGCCGTAAGAATAGCCGAAAGGATGAGAATGGATTCTAAGAGGATAATGACACTGAGACTGGCAGCGATGATCCACGATGCAGGCAAGATCCAGGTGCCATCGGAAATACTCAACAGGCCAGGGAAACTAGGTGACCTGGAGATGTCTCTAATCAGAGAGCATCCGAAATCAGGCTGGGAGCTCTTCAAAGACATTGAATTTGCTATTCCTCTGGCAGAGATAATCCATCAGCATCATGAACGTCTTGACGGGAGCGGGTATCCACGAGGATTGACCGAGGAGGAGATTCTTCCAGAAGCAAAGATCCTGGCAGTTGCCGATGTCGTTGAGGCGATGTCTTCACACCGACCTTACAGGCAAGCGTTGGGTGTTGAAGCAGCACTTCAGGAGATCGAACAGAACGCCGGTATTCTCTATGATAAGGAAGCAGTCGACAACTGTGTTGAGTTGTTCAAAGAAGAAGGATTCGAGTTTGAAGAGTAACGATGAAGACCCATCTTGTTTCGAGCATACTGCTCCTGGAGTCAGTACACTTCAAGGCTAATAGAGTGAGTTTCTGTTCTCTCTACTGAATTCTTCTGGTAACTCTCAGCTCGTAACGATCGCCCCTGTAAATCGATCTGACGACTTCGATACAGAGGTCTTTGTCTGTGTAGGTGAAGCGTTCTCTCATTATTGCCAGAGCCCCTTCCGCCAATTTGAGCAGCCTTGCTTGCTCTCTTGACATCTGGCAGACTTCTATGGTTTCCTGGGCATAATCGAGGAGAATTCCCAGATCGTTCTTGAGAAACGTGTAAAGAGAATCCCTCGACATATTCTTCTCAACCACTCCCAGGACCCTGATATCAACAGCAGGGTTGAGAAAGGCTTCCTCTATGGCATAAGGTTCATTGTCGAGATACCTGACCCTTTTCAAACAGACAACCATTGCTCCGGAAGGGATATCGAATAGAGCTGTAATCGCTTCAGGAGGTGATACGATTGTGTTGGCAATTACCCGCGATGTGGCCTTTTTGCCGTCCCGAAGCGCCTCTTCAGTGAAACCAGTCAGAGATACGATGCTCTCCTCGCGTTTCCTAGAACAGACGTAAGTTCCACTTCCTCT
>CAZSXB010000059.1:0-4406 GCA_964611155.1 uncultured Thermotogaceae bacterium | reverse complement strand
TCAGAGCGGATATACAGTCTTCTTTGCGCCTGCCTGAGAGTGCGATCAAAGTCGCCAGTGGGACTTCTCGACCAGCTTCCTCAAGGATTCTTTCGGAGTCATCGTAGGAAAGACCGCTCACATCCGAAACTATCCTTACCGCCCTATCGACCAGTTTCTCATTCATTATCCTGAGTGCAACCATCTGATTACCAATAACTCGACCTGCTCTTGCCATCGTCACGGTGCTCAGCATGTTTAGAACAATTTTCTGGGCTGTTCCAGCCTTCAAGCGTGTGCTCCCGCTAATAACTTCTGGTCCTGTTCGCACCGCAATGGTGATATCTGCAAGTTGCTGCAACTGTGGATTTGCCACGTTGCTTATCAAGACTGTCTTGGCTCCAGCCTGTCTCGAATACTGGAGAATACCCTTTACGTAGGGAGTTCTACCTGAAGCCGTTATTCCTATAACAACATCATTCTTCGATATTGAAGCCTCTCTGGCATCTCTAACACCAAGATCGTCACCATCTTCCGCTCTCTCAGCAGAGTTTACAAGAGCCTCCCTACCACCCGCCATAAGTGCAACAAACAGATCGTCGGATACTCCAAAAGTGGGGACAACTTCTGCTGCATCAAGGACCCCCAGGCGGCCACTGGTACCTGCTCCCGCGTAGATTATCCGCCCCCCCAATTCAACGGCCACAGTACACGCTTCAACGGCCAGAGCGATTTCAGAAAGAGCATCGCGAACAGCAAGGGGAATTACGGCATCTTCTTCATTCATGAGCTTCAACATCTCGATTGTGGGCAGTTCATGGAACTTCTCTGTTTTGGGGTTTGACCTTTCGGTTTCCAGTTCTCCGAGTCTCATGGAACGACCTCCTGGCAGACACTCTCAAGATTTGTTTAGACGACTAATCTACAATACGATTTCCAGCAGCCTTTCATACGTCACCTTCCGATGCGGTGTTCTGAAACGCTTGAATACCCTAATGAAAACCAGTAGCAAATCATACTGCAGACATTATTATGTTACTCGCTTTGCATTTGTATAGTCAAATAGCAAGTTGTATAGGATAAGTATACAAATATACTTTTTGCTCATTTCATTGACTTCGACTATCTTTGATCGTTTGATTTACAGCGATGCTCTGCATTTCTGACAACCCAACTCGAGAAAGCACATGAATGGAACGGGTTAATGATGGTTGCCTTCCTGGAAGCTTATCGCAAAGGCACAATAGGTGAGGCAATATGAGCACGAGGTCTAACTCGTTTTATTGAAGTTGTATATCACAAGAGTGACAGAATTCTTGTCATGTATCGATGTCCTTACCATCCCCGTTGCCTCAAAAGAATGGATATCTGCTCAAAAGAAACGCCCGGGGTTGTGGAACTCTCGCCCGGGCACCATACAGCGTGTTGGTTTTACAAGGAAAGATATTAAGAGGCGTCAAAAACCGCCTGTTCTGCCTCCGCCGCCTCCACCGCCCGCTCTTCCCGCTCCGCCACCAGACGATGAAGAACTGTGAGAAGACGCAGAAGCGCTCACAGAAGAGAATGAACTGGCTGCATAAAGCGCAGCAGGTGTGTACATGTAGCGATGGCCACCCTGTTGCTCCCAGGCATCTTTGGGCATCATCTTGTTCAGATGCTTTCTCACCTGGTCAGCGATTCCCAGAGCTGTTGCGTAGACCAGGTATTTTTCCCAGAGTACAACGGAACTCGGTGGGTGTTCATTCAGTAACGAGTAGTCAGACATGAATCGGCGGAAGTTGCTCCATTTCAAATAGTATTCTCTTCCTTCTTTTGTCCATCTGCCAAACACATCACGTCGCTGGAACATAATAGCCATAGCGGCTACCCATACTCCTCCTGCGTAAACCATTGCAAAAGGAAGAAGGGAAGACACTTCTGGCTGTGGATAGAAAAGAAATATCAGCAGCAAAGAACCCGTGAGCAGCAAGAAGGAAACAAGCTTGGCCAAGCCATTTCCTTTGCCTTCTAGCAAGTGTCGCTTTGACGCCGTGGTCTGGACAAGAGACTTATAGCCTCTGAAAGCAGCGGTGTAAGCTCTCGCCTTGCTTTGTGATTTTGAGACTGTCTTCTTGATCTCGGCAAAATCGAAGACATTATCGATGGATTGTCTTTTCATGAAGGCAAGAAGAGTTGCTTCTGTCTGAGCAAGTTCGCCAGGCTCTTTATCCATGATAATGATCGATGTAACGCGGTCGTTTTTCGAATCAACCCTGAAATCTATATATCCCAGCCTGTAAAGATTCATCATCGCTGCACCAATACCGTCGTTGTCTATCCAGCTCGTCAGGTTTTTGACTATGCAGTTCACCAGGTCGGGAGGATCTTCTGTAGGGGGATCACGCTCATATTCGGCCTGGTAGTTGATCTCGTATTCCTTGCCCAAACGCTTGAAGATGAGTAGAGGCAGGAAAATCACCGAGATCAAAAGAACAGGAGGGAATACCCATTTGCCCAAAAGCACCATGGTTGAAGTGGTCTGTTCGATCCTGTCAATTTCCTCCTTCGTGAAGCTTCCCCTTCTGACATTTGACGAATCCATGCCAGCAACTGATGACAGAGACAGCACTGCCCTGAACTCAGCAAAGGTCTTTGGTGGATGATTGCTGATTGAAAAAGATAAGGAGTTTCCGTTCTGTTCAACTTCGATCGGAGGGTGCGTGTAGAAGTCTAGCAGGTCCATTCCGGGAGGGAAGCTTACGTTCGCGCGAATCTCTCCCACCCAGCTTTCGGTGTCTTCACCCCAGACCTTTCTGAAGAGCTGAGCTACATCCACACCTGCCTGAACTGCACCAAAAACCTGGTATGAGAAGGTAACGGTCACTCTGTCTCGACCCTCTTCAGGCTGAACGGCCGCAGACTGGTAAGGAACAAGCCAAACCCTTACATTCATATGCCTGTCAGTTCCGAGATCCTCAACCTGATAGATCCGCATGCTATCAGATCGAACCTGCAGGTTAGCGTACCTGCTTCCAATGTCGTCTGCAGGGATTTCCCTCAGTACCCCTCTGAATGGTTTCTTGAATCGATAAGTGATCTGTTCCACTACATCGAGCGTGCCGTCCTCATTCAGGGTCATTGTAATCACGGCTTGCTCGATACTGGTGATTTCCTGCATGGATCCTATGAAACCCTGTGGAGACAGCAGTATAACCAGCGCCCAGGTTACCAAACCAACAATGATGCCTATGATCGTGCGCCGCACATTACGACTCTTCAAGCGGAAAACCTCCTTTTGCAAGACCAGATAGGGTTATCAACAGACAACACTAGATGATCCAGGGTCTGAAATAGTGCAGGAAGAACAGGAACCATATGAGAACCATTATACCTCGATGGATGTTGAGCCACTTCCTTGGAAAGAGCTTCGCACGGAATCCCAGCAAGTATACAAGAAATTGAGCGATAATCGCATACCACAGTATGTAGCCAGTATGAAGCATGAAAGAGCCAAGCACGAGATAACCATGCAGAAAACTTGTGATCAAGAGCACCGATCCTGATACCGGGTGAGCCTTTCGCAAAAACCCCACCATCGCTTTGACCCCTTTCCAGAAGGCCGTATCTCTCTTCCACTTTTTGTGTATCCTCCTTGTTATGAAAAGCGAGGTGTTGAATATTAGAAGTGCAACATTGAGCCATCCCAGGAACACATACATCGAGCATTCCTCCTCATTCGTTTATCATGAATCCAATAGCCGGGGAGCTGTCGATAATATCTGCAAGAAAATCGTCTTCATCGATCTTTCCAGTGATATCGGTTCCAGCAAGTGACAGGGCTGAATCGATTCCAGAGATGTCATAGACGATTCCACCTGACGCGACGTAAGCTTTTGCTCCGGCCACTCCCGAAAACCTCGCGAGTTCATCGTAGTCGAAAACTAACAGACCAACTACCTCAACATTTTCGAAGTAATCCGGACTCACAGGATGCTCTGCGATCTCTTTTGTGATATCGTGTCCAGGTTTGAGTGTTCCAATCGTGACAGATAAATCGGCCCAGCTTTCAGATAGGGTTACATCATAGACCTTTCCTTCAATTGCAATCAAGCTCTTTCTGTCTTCCAATCCGTCAAAGATGAGAAGTTCTGAAGGGGTGAACGCACTTATGCCCACAATGAGAGCATTCTCTGGGCCATCACTCACATCGTAGACCTTTCCTCCCATCGGAGAGTAGGTCTTCTTGCTGCTATCAGCTTCATGCTCGCGGATTTCTTCCACTGTGAAGACCAGCAGTGCAATGGGCTCTCCAAGATCAAGCCTTGCTGGCCCATGAGGAGAGTCCCTGAGAAGATCCGAAGTCAGTTCTTCTCCAGAGCTGTGCTGCCTCATATGCGATCCTCCCGCCCATCTTCTCAAACCTGTGAAATCATATACCTTACCAACCG
>CAZSXB010000058.1:0-12453 GCA_964611155.1 uncultured Thermotogaceae bacterium | reverse complement strand
TAGTTGTAGTATTATTAAGTTGTATAAGTTATAAAAACAAACTCATACCAACAGACTTCAACAAACATAGAGAAGGAAGATGGTGATAACGATGGTAAAAAAACTAATACTGACAGCTGGCATTGTAGCTGCTCTGGTTCTTGTTGTATCCTGTACGGGAGTGATTGATTATGTTCTTGCGAGAACCATTTTCTCTCCGAATTACCCAGAAGATAACTCGACAAGACATGGCGTTAGACTTAGTGATCTTGAAGTAATCGCGGAAAACCTTGATATCCCCTGGGAAATCATTCCACTCAGAGACGGCGGGATGATTGTGACGGAAAGACCAGGGCGTATTATGCTCATAGAAAACGGCACGAGAACCGTACTGAAGGAACTGAATGTCTCAGCCATAGGAGAAGGTGGGCTTCTGGGGGCGGCTATAGAGAATTCATTCGATGAGTCTGGTTACCTTTACGTTTACTACACTTACCGTTCGGGGATAAACAACTTGAATAGGGTTTCACGGTTTCCATTTGATGGAGTCTCATTAGGTGATGAACAAGTTCTGTTAGAGCAGATACCCGGCTCCACGTTGCACAATGGTGGTCGAATGAAATTCGGTGATGATGGCAAGCTGTATGTCACTACTGGAGATGCATTGACGACAAGATTGGCACAGGATAAGGATTCCTTAGCTGGGAAAGTACTCAGAATCAATCCTGATGGCAGTGTTCCACTTGACAATCCCTTTCCAGGGAGTTACGTATACGCACTTGGGCTGAGAAATCCCCAGGGCCTGGCCTGGCATCCTGTTACTGGAAAACTATACTTAAGCGGACACGGACCTACACGCAGGGACCATATTACTGTTGTTGAACCTGGTCTGAACTATGGCTGGCCAACAATAAGGTGCGATCAAGAAAGCGATGAATTCGCTGCCCATTTGATATGCTATGAAGACTTCACACTTGCACCGTCGGGAATGGATTTTGTGCACCTGGTTGATCAGCAAAGAGTACTCTTGCTTGTCAGTGGTCTCAGAGGGAATATGGTCATGGTAATCGAATTGGACGAGGATGGTCTCGCAGTATCTCAGACTCCTATCCTAACCGAACTGGGCAGGATTCGCACTGTAGTCTTTCATGAGGGGTATGTCTATATCGCCACAAACAACACGGATGGCCGCGGAATTCCTGATGACAATTCGGACATCATCCTGAGATTCCGAATTGAATAAGCAATAAGAATCAAAGAGAGCTGAAATCAAACCCATACCCACCCCACCGCAAGCGGTCCGCCCCCTCCGATGGATGGGAATTTGAGTAAGAGCAGATCTGAGTGTTAGTGGAGATAGAAGCAGGTTGAGGAGTGATCAATGTACTGATTACAGCTATGACTTGCAAACTGACGCAATGTCGATTTGAATGAAGTAATCCAATGCAACGAAGACACGTGTGGTGTGGATTAACGAGACTAACGCAAAACAGGGGCTGAACAATGCTGTTCAGCCCTTAAGTCAAAGAGAAACGGGATTCTGATATCAGCCAACTCCCAAGCTGCAAATCTGCCAAATCGCTGCCTTTCTACCACGTTTTGTAAATCATTGGCTGCTGTATCGCACCGGCAACAGATCGTTCAGTCAGTGTTAGTGAAGATGTCGCTGGACTTCCTCCTTTTATTCTCATGTAACTCAGATAATAGAGGGCCAGAGCAGTGTCAATTGAGTGTGTTGTTGCGTAGCTTGTTACTGTTGGCCAATTAGCATCACTGGTGTAGTAGGCAAGCTGCTGTAGGAAATCTCCCGTCCATTCCACGTACTGGTCAGTTGGATTGTGATCTTTGAGTACCCCATCAATGTAGTCCCAATCAGGATACGCACTCTTGGTAGCAGTGGTGGTTGCGATCACGATTCTTATGTTCTCTGGCATAACTCCGCCTGATTTAAGCCCGTCAATCCAGCTCCCGG
This sequence comes from uncultured Thermotogaceae bacterium, assembly GCA_964611155.1. Lineage (GTDB taxonomy): Bacteria > Thermotogota > Thermotogae > Petrotogales > Kosmotogaceae > UBA9910. Next base: position 10,502 of record CAZSXB010000058.1, on the reverse strand, counting down.
CACGGCACGATTCGATAATTATGCAGAACATCACGTCAGGTCTTTCCATGATGTAGCCACGCAACTGGGATGCGTAGAATGTTGTTCCACCAAGGTTCATCAGGTTAGTATTCCCGTGAGCAACAAAGTAGAGTGTCAGGAAGTTCATCTTCTGATTAATAATCAGGTCATTCATTGCATTTTGAACAGCAGCCCAGTTAGGCGCTGCTCCACCTGCCACATACTTAACATCTCTTACGTTTGAATCCCCCAGCAAGCTCTTGAAGGCCGTGGAAACAAGGTCTCTTGCGTCTCTTGCTTCAGCGTACAGGCTCTGTGTTGGAGTTAGGCCGCTTGTTATGACAGCGCCTTTTCTTACAATTCTGGCAACGATATCCATTATCCAATCAGCTATGTGGATCTTGGCCATCTTCCATTTGTCCCAGATCACGGCTTTGACGTATGCAGTTCTGATCTTAAGTATTTCAGGTATCTCATTGTTAACTACTGGAATACCTTCGATAACCCCACTGTCAAAGATAATATCCTGGCTATGACCAACAACAACAAGTCGTCCTGGATGATCATAAAAAGCACCTGGCGCCATATCAAGATAGAACAGATGACCGGGACCTCCTATTGCCTGTCCAATGGCCATTGGCTGAAATTCATCACTTCCATCTGCCTTCTTAGAACTAATAACATCTCCCTCTGACACTTCACCAAGCATTACACCAACGAAAGGATCTTCAGGCTCCCCTTCAGTCTCGATAAAGGCTATGAATGTAAGCTTTGCCAGCTCTTCTTTTGCGAGTGTTTTGAGGAAACAGGAGCTTCCAGCAAGTACCAGAACTGATACTATCAGAAGAATAATCGCAATTCGTTTCATCCACATACCCCCACCTTCTTTCGCGGAAGAAACTCTACCGGACTAATCGACCTGTATGTAAAGCCCTTGATATTGGCGAGACAATTATAGATCTTTCTTTCAGTTACATGAAGAAAACGATTGACTGTTACTATGAACATACAATGCATTTTCGTGGAAGAAAGCGTTTCAAATCTGAACAAAATGACGAAGAGATTACGTTAAGATGTGTTTTCTGACCAGGTCACGCCAAGAGTTCTGTGTAGTTGAATGCCAATACTCGCCTGTCCCAATGGAACACTTTGCAGGCATAGAATTGCGCCACGGAATAATGTATACTTAAATTATCGGTATTACTATTTGGAGGCGTTATAAATGAACTACGGCAGGATTTTGGTAACAGCGATAATTTTGACACTAATCACAGGATCGGGGGTTCTGATCATGGCACTAACGAATGAAAACAACAAACAGGATCAAACAGAACAGGTAAACGCCAGTAATGTTCCAGAAATTGATCTGAATGTACCTTCTGAGCTTGAGACAGCCAGTTTTGGCCTTGGCTGTTTCTGGGGAGCAGAGGCATCATTCGGTGTTGTTGAAGGGGTTTACAGGACAAGAGTTGGCTACGCAGGTGGGGCTAAGGAGAACCCTTCCTATTATAATCTTGGAGATCATACTGAAACGGTACAGGTAGATTTCGATCCAGCGTACGTTTCTTATGAAGAGTTACTCCTCGTTTTTCTTGAGAGTCACAATCCTTTTTCGCCCTCCTGGAGCAGGCAGTATATGTCGGCGATCTTCTTCCATAATGATTCTCAGAGAGAGATTGCTGAAGAGGTCGTATCAAATTACGAATCGAAGCATTCCAGGACGATGCAGACCAGCATTCTTCCGGTCAAGGAGTTCTATCTTGCAGAGGATTATCACCAGAAGTATCTTCTTCAACAAAACAGGCAGATCACACAGGAGTACAGCAAAATCTACCCGGACTTCAGTGACTTCGTGAACTCCACTTCTGTGGCCAGAGCGAATGGATTCATCTACGGAAAAGGGAGTTTGGAGCAGCTCGAAGCTACCGTTCCGTTAATGGGTCTTTCGGAAGAATCACAGGACTTTCTGAGAAGGACTCTTTCAAGAACACGTTAAGCAGATTGTCCAGCAGGTGTGGCATAATGCAACTCGTAACGCTCAGTAGTCATTGAAGTTCGCAGCTAGTTTAGATTCTTGGGGTTGTGGGCTTAAGACAGATTCGAGTCAAAAAAAGAGTGAGACGGTTCTTGAGATCAATCCGCCCATGAGAAACGCGAAGGAACTGGTTGCCAGCAGCATGATCAATGAGAGTTTCAGGCTGAACTCACGTGCAACCGTTGCAACAATTGCGATGCATGGCACGTAGAAAAGACCGACAGCTGCGCCTACAAAGAGTTGGGTCAGAGTAAGATCCATCTCCATTAAGGGCAGTACGCTTAGCTCGCGACGAAGAATGCCAAGCACCAAAGGAACAGATGCTTCTTGAGGGAGCCTGAGCCATTGAGTTACAAGCGGGCTAAGAATACGCCCAATAGCTGCTATTGCACCGCTTTCATAGAGAACTGCAGCAAGGGCAACAGCACCAATCATTGGTAATGCGCCATCAGTAAGGTAGTTTTTGATTCTCATCCAGACTTTCTTTCCCACAACATCAAGCCTGGGCGGAAGAAGCTCAGGTACTTCCATAACAGTTTGCTCTCGCTTTCCCCTGACAAGTAGCTCCACCACCAGTCCCGTTCCTGCCAGAACAAGAAACGAAAGGGTGAACAGGGCCACAACGACGATGATTGACCGTTCTGCGAGCAATGAGATTATCGCTCCTGTTTGTGAGACACAGGGAACAGCCATGCATATCATCGCAGTGACAACAAGACGTTCTTTTCTTGACCCCAGGGCTCTGGTTGCCATGATGGCAGGAATTCCACAACCATAACCAAGTATTAGTGGGATAATCCCGGAACCGCGCAATCCCACTCTGTTCAAAATACCATCTACCAACCCAGCAAGCCGTGGCATATAACCACTGTCTTCCAGAAGACTCAGAGCAAAATAGAAAGATATCACGTATGGCATAACCAAAGCAAAGGGCCATTCCAGGCCTTTCACAAGGAAACCGTACTCACCAATCAGGATGTCTCTGAAAGCTCCGGGACCGGTTACCTGTTCAACAGCTCCCGATATGACCGGTATGAGCAAACCTCTGAATAGAGGCAGTAACAGCAATTGACGCAATCCCATTCCCAAGCCCACCACAATACCAAAAACCACGGTAAGAACTGCCAGAGCAATGGGAATACCTGGCCAAGGCTTGAGCATCTTGAGACCCAATTTGTGACGACGTTCTGCCCTTCTACCCCCGTTGCCGCCTGCACCCACAGCTTTTCTGTAAAGTGCTTCCGCCTTATGCCACAGAGTTTCTTCGTTATCAGATTCGACTGATGATGGAACATACTGCCTGCTACAACACGAACCAAACCCGTGCTTCACTATCTCTGAAAGGGTGTTTTTGATCTCTTCAAGTCCTCTACCTTCGATTGCTATTGTGGGGACCACAGGAATGCCCAATTCGCGTGATAGGTATGATGTATCGACTGATCTACCCCTATCACTGGCAAGATCGATGCGGTTCAAAACAGCCACCACGGGAATTTTGTGATGAAGCACTTGAAGCAGCAGGAATAGACTGCTTTCAAGATTGACTGCATCGATCACGCAGAGCGCTGCTGCAGGTTTATTGCCGGATATCATCTCTTCATTCACATTTGACTGAACGCCGCAGTGAGAATTGTCCGATAGCTTTGTCTGTGAGTGTCCCTTCAACATGCTCACTGCAACAAGCTCAGCTTCGTTAGTAGCACTCAAAGTGTAAGTTCCCGGTACATCCAGAAGAACTGCTTCTAAATCATTCAGGAGTAGCCTTCCTGCTGAGAGGGATACAGTGGTTCCAGGGTAGTTCGCACAGCTCACATTAAGCCCAGTAAGCCTGCTGAAGATAACACTTTTTCCGACATTCGGAGGTCCCATCAACAGGATGGTTGGCAGAGGGTGTTGCTGCATTAATTCATCCCTCTTCTTGAAGGAGCATAACCTTGATTTCCCTTGCAAGACTTCTTCCAAGCGCTACGCTTCTTTCTTCTACTTCGGCAAAGACGGGACCACCCAGACAGCCCATACCTCTCACGCATACCTTTTTGCCTGGGCGAAAGCCCAGAGGAGGTAAAAGAGGAATACTTGGCACAGAAGAAATAATCGCTTCAACACCGTCTCTCAAGGTTATCAAAGGTACCACGGATTCTCCAGGACAGCTTTCCCTAAGTTCTCCCTGATCATCTGGAAACGAAAGGAAGCCTTCTGACTGAGATGAAGAGTGTTCTGTTTCTTCGATTCTGTGTAATCCACCTGAAGCAACAGTCATATTCTCGTTCTTTACAATCCTTGACATGAAAATAGTTTCTTTTCCCAGAGGTTGTCTCGTTCTCTGAGAAGGACAGGACAATTCAGTGTTAATGGGGTCGTACAAGACAGATAGAATCCCTCTTGAGTTCCTGCAGACCACCCTTGCTTCACTCTTAACCATAGTCAGCACTCTTTCAAGGATCGCCCTTTTTGGCGAGGCGCTCAAGGATATCCAGACTGCATCAGCTTCACTGTAGTCAACTTCCAAACCGTCAGCTACGGTCACGCTTATCCTGTCCTGAAGGGCAGCTCTTCTGAGAAAACCAGAGGCACGTTCTGCTGCTACAGGGTCTCTTTCTATCGCTTCGATCTCCATGCCTGCTCGTGCGAGGGTAAGTGCTGTTAACGGAAGAGCTCCACAACCCACATGCACTACCCTGGATCCGGGTTCTAGAGCACATAATGAGATTTCTCTTTCGAGGATCTTCTTGTAGAAAGACCTGTAGTAAATACTCCAGATCAAATAATTCTTGCTTCCGAGGTACTCAATGGTCTTCATAAACCGATCTGTCAAGGATATGTTTTTCATAGTACCTCCAGTAGTTGTGGGGATTCAAGGAAAAGCACTGATTGATCAAATGTACGCATTTTCTGCCCTATTTTATCGAATGATCGAATCTCTTCAGGCAATTTGTCGTAGTAATCCGCAAAGCTCTTGCTTGGTTGGCGAAAAACCAATCTTCCACCTTTTGTCATTTTTTGCATGAGATTCTTCAGAATTGCTTTTTTTGGACCTGCCTGGAGTGCAACGATAGCCACATCAAAACTTTCAGGAACATCATGTGCTGCATCTCCTTCAAAAAATCTCGCCCTGTCTGCTAGGCCACTTCTCTTCAGGCACTTCTTGGCTCTATCCAACGCATCCGAGTCACGATCCTGTATCCAGAGCTCGGCACCGGTGATGTTGAGGAGATGAATCGCAGTAAAGGGAACAGCACCACAACCCACATTTAGAACCTTATCTTCATCGCTTATTCCTGCGAGCTTTATTTCGTTCTTGATTACCTCTCGATAAGGACGCGAGTATAGTCCAACAAGAAAAGGAATTTCACTTATGAGCTTTTCAAAGCTTGAAACCGCTGGCCTGATGAGATCCACAACTTCCCCCTGATAAGGTTTTTATTACTAATGAGACTTACTCTCATTAGCAATGTAACCATATATAGTTTGACGTTTTCGGTCGGAGAGTTATCGGCTTTGTAAATGAAGGCAATTCGCACAACAAAGATCCTTTATGGAATTCCTGTATGGTTGTCTCAGAGAATAAGCCTGAATCATATGATTCCTTTCTACGACACGAAAATGTGTCAAACAGTCTCTCATAGCAGTCTTTAGGAGCATGATACTGGATTGTTGTATCATTGTGGTACTCCTATCCAGGGAAGGTGGTTCCAATGTTGTGGAAGAAGATCGTCAAACCACTCAGGATAGCCACAAAAGAGATTAGTGCGTTACTGATTATTCTGGTTGTTGCAGTATTCGCTGCGAGTATTAGTGCTTCAGGGCTTACACTGGATCAACTCTTTGCGCTTAATCCTTCACTTGAAGAGTACGAGCGGGGCAATATCAGGGGAACCCAACGATACGAAGTTCTTTCGAAAGATACACATCCTGTTTCATTCCTTGTTGATGCGGAAACAGGAAAGGTTGTAATGATTCAGGCAAAGGTATTCGGCGCATGGGGTTGGCAGCCATGGTACGATCAGCCCGATAACGAACCTCAGCAGATGATGGTATATGGTCCGGTCTACAGTCAACAAGTCTTTCTTGCTGAACCGGTTGGAGAAATGGAAAGAATTCCACTAAGACACATCTCGTATCTTGGAAGAGGCGCGATGATTCGTTTTGAAGAACAGACTCATCTTGATTTCGAGAGCCTTGAAGAACTCAATTCAAAACTCCATCACTATGAAACTATACATTATCCTTATTCGGGTGACGCGAACACAGTTTTGCATATGCCTGGCGGGACCGGTATGAGTTTTCTGGCTGATTTGTCTGGTGAGGTATTCGCTGTCGTTTTCCTGTTGTCTGAGGAAGCCGGTTGGATGGATTGGGCCGATCAGGAACAGGGGTTGCCCCTTGAACACCCTGATTTTGGAGGGTTCTACTCCCAGGCGTTCTTGCTGAGAGAACCAGGTTTTGATTTTGATATTGACAAATGGTATGCGAAAATTGAGAGAGAACGAGTCGTTGGAGAGGTTCCTTATGAACATCATGTCAGCGGAGATATAGAACCTGGCTTCATCTACGATAAACTTGAATTTGAACCTATGCCATATGTTCCGATGGCAATGATCCTCGGGAAGATGACGAACGACACTGGGAAAGACTATCTTGCCGTTACCTTTAGAGTCCTGCTGCTCAATGAGCAGGGAGAGCGAGTCGGAGAAGGTGCATTTGGGTTCCATGACTTCAGACACGGACAGACACAAGACATAAACGGTATGGCAGAGCTTGATGTTGAAGTTGATCTAGATACGCTCTCTTACGAGATCGAGATTGACTTCATGTATTAGCAGGCATACCTGATAATCATCTACTCGGCGCGGGAACTACCGCGGAACCTTGTTGATACTGCAAAATCTGTTAAGCCTTGGCTTTTGAGTATGAATCGAACCCAACGGCTGCGAGAATGACTAACCCCTTGAACACGTACTGAATATAGAGATGTATGCCCAGGAGATTGAAAGCATTCGTAATCATTGTCAGTAGAAGCGCACCGATGAGGGTCCGAAATACCGATCCTTCACCGCCTGCAACGCTTGTTCCTCCAATGACTGCAGAGGCAATAGCATCGAGCTCATATCCCTGGCCTGCTAACGGTGTAACGGAAAGAAGTCTGGCGGCATAAACAATTCCTGAAACAGCTGCCATTGAACCGCCGATCACGAAAGTCATTGTCATATAGAAGTCAACCTTTATTCCCGAGAGCCTTGATGCCTCTTTATTGCCACCTATTGCGCATGTATACCTTCCAAGTCTTGTCTTAACGAGAATGAATTGCCAGAAAGCGACCATTATAAGAAGCAGAATAATGGGGAAGGGAATCGAACCGATACGACCGCTACCAATGAAAGCAAAACCTGGTGAATCAACATATAAAGGGTAACCGCCCGTGTACATGTATACAACACCACGTATTATCGTCATGGTTCCCAGTGTTGCTATAATGGCCGGTATTCTTATCTTGCTGCTGAGAAGACCGTTTATGAGACCAAATCCGGCACCCACAGCTATCACGACAATAATCGCAAAGGGCCATGCCATATAAGACTGGAGTCCAACGGCCATAGCTGCGGTTAGGGCAAGCAAAGATCCAACAGAGATGTCAAAGCCACCGCCGATAATGACAAATGTTGATCCTATGGCCATAATGCCGACAATTGATGTTTGTCGGAAGATATTCAGTATATTGTTCCATGACAGAAAAAAGGGTGTTGATATCGAAATGAACACAGCTACAACAAGGAAAGCTGTGATTATCTTGAACCTGTTTATGAATCTCAGTACTTGGGACAATAAAGTCGACAGGGACACGGTATCACTCCTGTTTGTTTTCATTCTCCGCTGTTCCTCCAAGGACTGCATTCATAACATCGTCCTGAGGAGCACTGCGGTCGAACTCTGCAGCCAACTTTCCCTCGCGCAAAACGAGGATTCTATCGGCAATGTTTCTTGTTTCTGGAACCTCTGAGCTTATGAATATTACCGAAAACCCTTCCTCTGAAAGCTCTCTTACTATCGCGTAGATCTCTTCTTTCGCGTTAACGTCAATTCCCTGGGTAGCTTCGTCCATGATCAAGACACTGGGTTTTGTTTCCAGCCATTTTGCAATGACAATCTTCTGCTGATTTCCTCCGCTGAGGTTTCTCGTTATCTGATTTGCCGAGGAAAAACGAATATCCAGCTTCTTCTTGTACTCCTTGACCGAGTGCATTTCATTCCGCCTGCTCAGAATACCGAGTCTGTTAGAAAAACCTCTCAGATGTGCGAGAGTGATGTTCTTGTACAGTTCAAAGAGAAGTATAAGACCATCTTCTTTCCGATCTTCAGGTATAAGAGCAATGCCATGTTTTATTGCATCAACAGGCGACTTAATTCGAATCTTAGAGGCGTTCATCCATATCTCTCCAGAATTGATCCTGTCCACTCCAAAGAGTGACCTGGCGAGTTCGGTCTTGCCTGCTCCTGTCAGGCCTGTTATTCCAAGGATCTCACCTTTCCGGAGATCAAAGGATACGCCTTTGACGCGAGGCTTATTGACAATGTTCTTTGCACTCATGATGATGCTGTTCTTGTCAGTCGAGCGCTGACTCGTGTCGAAGTGTTCTTTCAATGATTTTCCAATCATCATCTTGATAACGGTACCTTTGTTGACCGAATCGGTACGGACAGTGTCCACTTTCTTTCCGTCGCGTAGTATGGTGATCCTGTCAGAAAGTGCAAAGACTTCATCCAAGATATGGGTTATGTATATTATAGATATTCCCTTCTGCTTAAGTCTTCTTACAACTTCAAAGAAGTGTTCCACCTCGCTTTCAGAAAGAGAGGCGGTGGGCTCATCCATTATGATCAGGCGAGATTTCTTGTTCAGGGCTTTCATTATCTCAACAGTCTTTTGCTCTGCTACTCCCAATCTGTTTATCTTCTCGCGGGGAGGAATATCAAACCCGTACTCCTTGGAAAGACTGGAGAATCTCTCTTTGCACTTTCTCTCGTTCAAGACTCCGACCCTCGAGGTCGACTCGTTTCCAAGGAAAACGTTCTGAAGAACTGTGAACTTTGGAATCAAGCTTCTTTCCTGGTAGATGACGCTGAGACCGTTTTGATATGACTCTGCTGGTGACGAAAAATCGACTTCGCGTCCGTCAAAGAAAACCGAACCAGAATCCTTCTTATATGCTCCAACCACACATTTTGTAAGGGTTGATTTTCCTGACCCATTTTCTCCCAGTAGAGCGTGGATTTCGCCTTCGGCGATTTCAATACTGACCTCATCGAGTGCCTGCACTCCCGGAAACGCTTTGGAGAGTTTATCAAGTTTCAAGATTGGTTTCAGAGATTCCTGTTCAGCGACTTCGTTCAATGAAATCACCCACAAACTCTATTGTTTCGTTCCTCATTTTGCATATATCCCAAGACAGGACAATCCCACTGATTCCGTAGTCAGCGCAAGAACGAAGATAGAAATCCAGGTGTTCATGATCCATTGAATAGACTGGAGGAAAGTCAACAGCCTCAAATCCAGGATAAAATCCGATTCCGTCGGCGATTTCCTTTGCGTGAATAATATCAAGCTGCTTGGGGAAGTTGCTCAGAGGCAGGCCATCTGAACTGATCACTCCTGCACTTTCTATGCCCAGGAACAGGCAGAGGCCTTCGAGCACAGAATTTCTATTCAGGTGAGGGGTCATAGCGCCTATGATGTCAGCAAGTGCAAGCACTTCTGCTGGTAACCCGGCTGGTCCGAAAGTTTTGCAGTACAGCATGGGCTTCATCCAGTCAGCGTACTTTGAAAGCTCCCTGTAATTCTGAGAGACAAGGGGTGCCAAAGACGGTGCGAACAGGTCGAGACCGACGCTTAGCCCCTGCGAACGCGCTTGGGAAGAGTATTGAGCGACAATACCTTCCACCAAACTTTCCCTCATCTGATAGAAGCCGACAAGTCTCTTGATCCCTTCTTCCAGGATTACACGCAGTTCATCAGGAGTGCGTGCTCTTTTTAGTGTCGAAAAGAGCTTCTCGTAATTCATTCTTGCGTCTTTGAGAATGTCCTCACCAGCATAATCGGAACATTGTTTGCAGAAGCATGAGAACAATCCCCCGAACCCGTTTGTGGGTCCGGGGAATCTTATCCTGTCAAGAAATACGCCTTTGAAAACATGCCTTGAAAGAATTTCCGTGAAACGGGAAATGAGATTCTCTGAGAGAAGGGCTTTTGAGGGACAGAGGAAAGTAAAAGATTCCCCAGTCTTCACCTGCTCATCGCTCACCTCGATAATCTCCGCGGCTCGCAGCCCCTCTGTCTCCAGTCCTTCTGTGCTGTCAACAGGTGTATCAGCAAGAACGGGATACCATAAGTGAGGTTCTACATCGTATTTTAAGCAGGCAGAAACGATCCTGTTGATGCTTCTATCTGAGATTGCTCCCCAAATCATCAACG
>CAZSXB010000057.1:0-12755 GCA_964611155.1 uncultured Thermotogaceae bacterium | reverse complement strand
CTTATCATTCGACATTCGCGGATCCATAGAAGCAGCAGATAGCACATAGCTTATGCTTGTAAACCCTTATGTCCACAGTAATGTAGGGGTTGAACACTGTTAAACCCTGCCTCAGTTGATGGTTTCGGGAGTCGGATGTCCGAATTCTCGCAAGTTGTCGGCCTTCTCGCACAGCGGCCTGTAATCTTCCCCGTAAAACTCTCTCCCCGTTATTGATTTTGTCGCCACAAGCCATATGCTATAAGCCATTCGCGGATTCATGTCGGCCTTCTCGCACGACGGCACTTTCGTTTCCTTCTCTATCATTTGATTTTGTCGCCACAAGCCATATGCTATAAGCCATTTGCAGATCCATAAAGGCAGCAGATAGCACATAGCTTATGGTATATGCTTGTAGAAGCAGTTGTTGCTGATGGGTGATCTTCCCCATAAAACTCTCTTCCGTTCTTGATTTTGCCGCCACAAGCCATATGCTATATGTCGCTCTTCCAATCTTCCTCAACCGCACTTTCTATAATGTCTTGCTCTCTCTCGTAGTACACACAGTGAGACTTTCGTTCAAGCCATTCCGTGCATATACACTTTACCAAAGCGCAATAGAAACGAGATGCAAGAAATCTATAATGGTGAACAAATGTGCTGAACAAATGACAGGAGGTATTTCATGACCGGGAAAATCGTGCGTATGAACAGGTTGATGAAGGACGATGGTAAAACGGTTATTGTGGCACTTGATCACGGGCAGTTCAATGGACCGATTGATGGTATTGACAGTATACAGAGAACTCTAACGAATATCATGGCCGGTCAACCGGATGGGATTATCCTGAACCCAGGAGTAATTGAGAAGAACGCTCGATTACTGAGTCGAGACACCTGTATTCTGTGCAGGATCACAGGCGCATCAACAAACTACTCGACACTGTTTGATTATCACAGAGTTACTACGAGTGTGGAGCATGCGGCAGCAATCGGTGCTGACGCTGTCATTGTCATGGGCTTTATTGGCGGAACAGGAGAGAACAAGTCTCTGGAAATCATCGCTAAGACCGCTGAGGAATGCTCAAAACACGGCATACCACTAGTTGCGGAAATGCTCCCACAGGCTGAAGGTCGTTTCACGGATCCTGACTACATTGCTCTGGGGGCTAGAGCTGCCTATGAGTTGGGTGCTGATCTTCTGAAGGTTTACTATACAGGGAAAGAGACATTTTCAAGAGTAGTTGAATCTGTTCCTATTCCAATTGTGATTGCAGGAGGCCCCAAAGGCGAGGACCTGTTTGACGTTGCCCAGGAAGCCATAAGTCTTGGGGCGAAAGGGGTCGCATTTGGAAGAAATGTGTTTCAAGCCGATGATCAGACTGAATATGTAAGGCACCTTCTGAAGGCAGTTCATGGGTGACTCCGCAAAAGGGAGAGTGCAATATGAGAAGGCTGATTTTGCTGTTAGTTGTTCTTCTGTCGTTTGCAGTTCTGTTTGCCGCCAAAGGACAGACGATTCAGGGTTATGTCTTTATTGATATCAATTCAAACGGTGTAATGGATGATCACGACGAAGTATTCTATGGGTGCTTTGTGTCAAATGGAAAGGATTTCGTTCAAACTGATGAAAATGGATTCTTCAGTATTGAGGCGAGCGAGGAAAGCTTTGTGTTTGTTGTTGTTCCAGATGGGTATAAGTGCAGCGAGTGGTACGTAAAGAACACGGCAAATCACAACTTCATACTGGAGCCAATTGAGACAAAAGGGGTCTTTGCCGTTGTCAACGATATACACTATGCCGACGATCCAGATGATTTTCACCAGGCACTGGGTGACAGGGAGATGATTGACAATCCTGACTACTACTTGGAGAAGCTTGCAGAAAAACTGGAACATGTCCATCCAGACTTCATTCTTTGCAATGGTGATATTGGAGCAAGCGTAAGTGATATCGATGATGAGACTGCACTTAGATGGTTGGAGACTGTAAAGGATTACCTTACCATTGGGAGCGTGCCCGCGTTCTATACCGCAGGGAACCATGAAACTAACCGAAGAAAAGACAATCCATTCGATATTTATCATTCCTCTTTTGGGCCGGACTATTACTCGTTCAATAGTCATGGGATACACTTCATCGTTCTCAATACTCACAATGTTATTGATGGATCACTTGTGTACGAGATAGACGACAGGCAGCTGGGCTGGCTAAAGAATAACATTGAAGTGCTTGCCCCAGGGATTCCAATCGTTGTGTTCTCACACGAGCCCATTTCTGATCTCGCCAAGACAGGAAACAACGAGCAGCTGATCCAGATTCTTGCTGACAACTCTTGTTACCACATTTCCGGTCATTGGCACGGCATGTTTGAGTTCTTTAGAGAACCGTTCTTTGCGCTTACGTGTGGCGGGGTATCCGGCTCATGGTGGGAAGGACCCTCTACCTACGGGGATGAGTACGGCTTCACTTTGTTTGAGTTCAGAAGAGGAGTAATGAGTTACTCCTACGTCAGTCTTGTTGATGAGCTTTCTGTTTGGTTCGACATGAATAACAGGACTCCACTTTCCGGTGTGGAGCGCATTAGAGTATGTGTCTACCCTGGTACATCAGAGGCTATTTCTATACTTCTGAATGGTGAAGAATATGAGTGTGACGTAGTCTCAAGACAGATGAAATACTGGCACGAGTTCTACTTCAATGTCAATCTGGCAGTTCTCGATGACGGATTCAACAAAATCAGTGTAAGAATCGACGATCAGGTGTTCACAAAGAAGATCTTTGTGAAGAACACTTCAGTTGACATGAAGACAATGAAGAGCAATCCGGAGTACTTCGAGGGATCATTTGTTCTTGTTACAGATTGCGTTAACACAGGTCAGTGGGGGAGTACCTTTGTATTTAATGATGGTACCGACATATTCATGGCACAGATAAGGAACGTGAACATTCCTTTCAGCATAGCAAGAAATCAAAGCTATTCCTTATACGGTGTTTTCAGAAATAGCAATAGAGTTGCTGATCCACTGAAAATAACCCTGGGCGAAGGAGTCGTTCAGGATGAATGAGGAGGGAAAGCATTAATGAAAAGGTCCTTTTTTGTTGTCGTATCAGTGCTATTTGCTCTGTCAGTAATGGCAATTGGTAGTACGGTGCTCACTGTGAGCGGAATGATTGCTCTCAGAGATTCTGACGGTGTATGCAACTTTACGCTTGATGAACTCAAGACTCTGACTTCAACGACTTACGAAGTGGCTGACCCATGGCTAGGCAATAGGACTTACCATGGTGTTAGACTTTCTGAGTTGCTCAACTATGTGGGCGTTCCTGCAAATGCAAAAGACGTTGTCCTGGTCTGTTCTGACGGAAAGGAGTTTACCGTCAGCTATCAACATGTGCTGGAGTATCCGATAATGCTTACCTACGGTACGGTTTCAGGTGAGAGTATAAGAGCTCTTCCGGCGAGTCAGGGTGGTCCGGTCAAACTTGTCTATCCTATTGATGACTATCCAGAAGTATTGGAGATCTATCCTGCAGAGAACTGGGCCTGGTTTGTTATCGGAGTCAGAGTAGAAATGTGATCTGCAATGCGGGGGAAGCATGCGCTTCCCTCGCATTCTAGCGTAGAGGTGTCTGGCATGAAGGCGGCTATATACAAAGGAATCGGTCAGATAGATATTGAAGAAGTTGAAACTCCAAAAATAAGTGATAATGAAGCTTTGGTGAGAGTCGGGATGGTCGGCGTATGCGGAACTGACTTGAAGACATTCTCAAAAGGCCACCACATGTTCCGTCCCCCCTGTGTTCTTGGTCATGAATTCACGGGAAGAATCGTTGAGAAGGGAAGAAACATTGATATTGATGTTGATGATGCTGTGCATGTTTTTGCCCCATACATAGAGTGCGGCAATTGTGCTCTGTGCCTGAGGGGGGTACCCGAACTGTGCAAGAGAAAACACTGGATTGAAGGAGCTCTTGCTGAGTACGTGAAAGTGCCCGGAGAGATTATCCAGAGAGCTGCCCTGAGATCACATGAGGATATTCCAGAAAGTGTTTTGACCCTAACTGAACCACTTGCCTGCGCTATCCACGGTATTGAAAAAGCAAGAATTGCTTCTGGCAACAAGGTACTTGTCGTTGGGAGTGGGCCTATGGGATTGCTAATCGGAAGTGCCCTCAAGAACATGGGATCAGACTGCTTGATTTCTGACATCGACAAAAGCAGATTGAGAATGGCGGAGAAGTGCGGCCTTGAAGCAATCGATTTCTCCGAAAAGAACTTTTCGGAGTTTCTCATGAGAGAACCTTCTTATGATTCTGTTGTTCTGGCTAATGACAAGAAAGAGTTGGTCAGCTCTCTCATTCCTCTTGTGCTCCCGGGAGGAACATTCCAGCTGTTTGGCGGAATGTCAAAAGATACAAGATTTGAAATCGATCCATATCACATACATTACAGAGAGGTCGATCTTGTGGGTTCTTTTGGCTTTTCGGAGAAGGATTTCAAGAAGGCCTTCGGTTTCATTTCTGGAGACCCTGATTCATTTTCGACATTAATCACGGCAGTATTTGACCTGAATGACATACACAATGCTTTCAAAGCTGCAAAAGACAAGAGCAATATCAAAGTTGTCGTGAGAATCACTTAGAGAGGTGGATAATATGAGAAAGCTCTTGATACTTCTTTTGATTGCTGCGTTCGGAACTGCTCTGTTTGGAATAACCCTTGATTTCTTCTGCCTTGCATGGCAGCCGGCGGCAGTTGATGCGATTTTTGATCTTGTAGATGAGTGGAATCTTAACAACCCTGACGTTCAAGTGAACATTATCTGGGGAACCTGGGAAACATCCGATCAGTACCTTTTAACAAGCTTTCAGGGCAGGGATGCTCCAGATGTGTTCCATACAGATGCTGAGAAGTTCCACGAATTCGGAGTCATGGGTTATGCTGCTCCCTTGAACGATTACGTGTCGGATGAGTTGCTCGAAGATATTCCTGCATCGATTATTGACGATTGCTATGATATGTTCGGCAATCTTTACGGTATTCCATGGTGTCAGGAAGTGCAGGTGATCTTCTACAACAAAGACATCTTCGAAGAGAACGGCATAGTTCTGCCTGATGATCGGATGATCACATGGGATGAACTGGTTGAAGTGGCAGTAAAAACGACGAAAAGGAGTTCACAAGGAGTAACAACGACATGGGGATTTCTTGCTCCGCTTATGGAGAGGTTTCACTGGACGCTTATCGCCCAGAATGACGGGCATGTACTGGTTATGGATGATAACGGAAAGTGGAGAGTTGACATTAATGAAGGAGCAAGGGAAGCTATCGAGTTTTATCTCTCACTAATTGTTGAACACAAAGTAATGCCCAGGGATGTTATCAGTATTGACTACACTTCTTTGATGCAGGGCTTTATTAACGGCAATTATGCAATGGTTACGTTCGGCTGCTGGAACAGGCGTTTTCTCATACAGAGTGGAGCGGTTAACTGGGGCATGCTTCTAGTGAAGAACGACGGGAACAAGATCAACGCCTCTGATCCCCAGGCTTTCGGTATCTCCTCAATGTCAAAACACAAAGATGAGGCTTTCAGGTTCATAGAATTCATGACCAACGCTAAGAACTCTGCCGAGATCAGTTACAATGACTTTCTGTTCCCGGTGAGAAAGTCTGCATTGCAGGATCCAAGATTCAGCTCGAGTGTTCATGAGTGGGATACAGCGAAGTCCTGGCTACAGTATGCAGATAATGTCAAGCCAGCAATGCCTGGATTCTATTCTTTCGAATGGAGAGTGTTCGTACCGAATCTGGAAAAAGTCATCCTTGGGAGCACAGATCTTGATAGAGCGATCAAAACCATAATAGATGAAGGAAACAGAACACTAAGGAGATTAGGTCTTCAGTGATGGGGAGAAAAAGAGAAGAGAAACAATATAAACAAAACAGGGATATCTCTATCGCGAACAAACTGTGGTGCGTTTGACCGCATAGGGGTGTGATTATCATAAGAACAAAAGGTAGTACTGCTAGCGCACTCCCATATATTCTTCCTATTCTCCTTTTCATTGCTTTTGTCAGTGTGTACCCTTTTGTTAATGGGATATTGAAGAGCTTCTACACTGACATGGTGTTTGGCGCTGGCAGATACTTCTCTGGATTGGAAAACTTCAGAGAGATGTTCTCAGATAGTCTGTTTTGGGTGGGACTGAGAAACAATGTCATCTGGGCTGCAACATGTGTAGGATTGGAGCTCGTTCTTGGGATGCTGATTGCATTGCTGCTCAATCTGCCGTATATCAAGCTCAGAAGTGTTCATAGAGCACTGATCCTTTTGCCATGGGCTACAACACCTGTCGTTGCAGCACTTATCTGGAGGTATATTTTCGGAGTGATGGGACCTCTGAATACGCTGCTCAGAGCTGTTGGATTCTCCAATCCACCTGGTTGGCTCATAACCCCTGGCTACTCATTGTTTGCTTGCATTGTTGCTAATGTCTGGATTGGCTTACCCTTTGTTATTGTTATACTTCTGGCTGGTCTGCAATCTCTGCCTTTGGACATATATGAAGCTGCTTCAATCGATGGCGCCGGTGTTTTAAGGAGGTTTTTCTACCTGACTCTCCCTTTAATGAAAAGCCTCATTCTGATTCTTGTTACGCTGACTTCGATATGGACTTTCAATATGTTTGATATAGTGTTTTCGATGACTAATGGAGGACCTGGAAATTCCTCGCTTCTTCTATCCCTGTATGCTTATCAGAATGCTTTTGCATACTTCCAACAGGGTTATGGATCTGCTATCGGCATTGTTTGTTTATTCATTCTACTTCTGCCGGTTACATTCTATATACGGGAGGTAAGAAGTGAAACCTAAGAAGAGTGTTGTCATAATCATGAATATTCTAGCTATCATGATCGTGTTCCTGATCTTATCTCCTCTGCTAATGCTGGTCTTGAATTCGTTCAGACAGACAACTGACATCTACGAGAACCCCTTGGGCTTCCCAGAAAAGCCTTCTCTAAGCAACTACTCGGAGATTGTACGTAGCACTACATTCGGGAGGAATTTCCTAAACAGCATATTGGTAACCACTGTGACAGTCTCTCTCTGCATAATAGTCACCACGCTTGCAGGTTATGCGATGTCAAGATTTAACTTCAAGGGGAAGAACCTTTTGATTCTCTGGCTGCTGGCATCGCAAGCTTTCCCAGGAATTCTGATGATTGTCGGAATGTTCTCGCTATTGAATAGATACTCGCTCCAGAACAACCCGCTTGGGCTGATAATCTTGTATACTACATTCACCATACCCTTCTGTAGCTGGTTGCTTAAAGGCTATTTCGATGGAATACCTGAGGCTCTTGAAGAAGCTGCCAGGATAGATGGGTGCACAAGATTCAAAGCTATGCGAGTAATCATAGTGCCAATGGCTGTTCCGGGCATAGTGGCTGTCGGGACATTTGCTTTCTTGCTATCCTGGAACGAGTTCTTTTTCGCTCTGGTAATCATGAGAGATAACGCTAATTACACGCTGCCTGTCTTCTTGTCGAGATTTCTGGGCACCGGCGGAGCAGTAGAATGGGGCCCTTTATCTGCAGGTGCGCTTCTCACTGCTCTGCCGCCGATACTCATTTTTCTATTCGCTCAGAAGTTCTTGATTGGAGGCTTGACAAAAGGTGCATTGAAATGAGACTTGCAGTCATGGGTGCAGCAACAATAGACAAGTATGTTCTGCTAGAGCATTTCCCTGATAGCGATTCCCTGGTGTTTGCCAGAAATCACTATGACTTCATTGGCGGATGTGGAGCGAATATCGCGCTGAATCTCTCCGCGAATAGCGAAGTCGACTTCTATTTTGGCAGCGGCAACGACCTGACTGCGACCAGAATTCTGGATCGGCTTATCGAGAGTGGCCTAAACCTGAACTACACAGCAGAAGATGGCCCCGGAGCGCTTTCGATAGTCTTGATCGACGCTCTAGGAGAAAGAAGAATAGTTTCTTTAGGAGGAAAAGCCCTCTTCCGTGGAGAGTTGCAGGAAGCCAAATATGAAGCCGTTTGTATTTCAGAAAGCTATGAAGACATTGCAGTAGAGACCTTTGAGAGGTTTGATGGTTCTTTGAGAGTATATGTTCCCGGCGGGTGCGGCTTCTATTTCGGAACTGAGACTGTCGCGAGAATCTCAGACTATGCGGACTTTGTGATGCTCTCAAGACCCGAATCGACAATGCTCGGAAAGGAGATTGAAGGAATTCGTTCGAATGTAATAACAACCAGAGGTTCCGACGATACTGTCCTCAGAGACGGTCGAGGAAACACGTACTATTTTGCTGTTCCTTTAGTCAGGGAAAAAGTCATCGACACTACCGGGGCAGGAGATGCTTTCTGTGCAGGCTTTGTAGAAGAATATCTGAAGACTGGTAATATAGAAAAAAGCATACGGCGTGGACATGAGATTTCATCAACAATTATCACAAATATCGGTCCCAATCTCGTTGAATTGAGGAGGAGTAATCTTGAAGAGTTTGACGGGTGACAGAGACCTGATGTTGAGAGTGTGCAGACTCTACTATGTCGAAAACAGGACTCAAAATGAAATTTCGCACATTGCCGGGATATCCAGACCTCAAGTAAGCAGAATACTCTCCAAAGCCAGACAAGAAGGAATAGTGAAGGTCAAGATAGATCCTGGAGTTGTTGGAAATGCTAAAGGAGTATCCTCTGAGCTTAAGAAGAAGTTTGGTCTTAAGAATGTAGTTGTTACAGATGAAGAGTCGAATGAGGATGTGATTCGTTCACTAGCTATTTCTGCAGCAAGGTTCTTATCTGAACACATAAAAGATGGCCAGTTAATCGGCATATCCTGGGGTAGAACCCTTCATGCAACAGTTGATAGGATCGTCTTTGACGGAGAGTACAGGAATACTTCGTTTGTTCCCCTTATTGGCGGAGTCGGCCAATTTCGCCATGAATACCAGATGAATTCAATAGTCGAGAAGATCGCAAACGCGTTCAAGAGTAATCGTTATTACCTCTATGCTCCTGCGCACCTTAAGAACTCGAAAACCTTGAAGATGATGCTTGAGGATGATTCGATCAATCTTGTTGTTGAAATGTGGAAGAAGCTTGACTTGGCAATCGTAGGGATTGGTGAACCGATTTCGCTAGCCAACGCTTTCAGAAACATCTACGGTCAGGCATTCTTATCAACCCTTATGAAGCAAGCAGCTGCTGGGGACATAGCTGCAAGATTCTTCACCGCAGACGGAACACCTTGTAGCTCTGCTAACGAGAACATTCTCGGGATTTCCCTTGAACAACTGAAAACGATTCCTGAAGTAATCGGAATTGCTGGTGGGAAAGAGAAAGTCTCGGCGATACATGCAGTGGTGAAAGCAGGTTATATCAACTCTCTGATCACAGACAAGAAAACTGCACTTCAGATTGTGAGTATGGATGGTTGAAATGAATATCGGAATCGTACTAAATCCAAATTCCGGAAAGAGAGCCGTTTTCAGAGATCTACTCTCTTCGGTATCCTCTCACATCAAGAATGAGAAGCTCTACTGCACCGAATCAACATTTACTCATGTCAAGGACTATCTGAAGCCTGAAGTTGTCGGTTCAAAAGTTGTTACGAATACCTTCAAAGATACAGAGACAGCCGGAAGAGACCTGTCAGAAATGGACTTGATCATCTCATTTGGCGGAGACGGTACAATTTCAGATCTTATCTGCGGAATGAGGAAAGTGAGAAAGATGGTTCCGATTGCTGGGGTAGCACTCGGAACTGCTAACTGTGGGCCGTTCACGATTATCCGAACACAGGATGACTTAGCAAGATTCGATACCAGTAAGCTTACCAGTAAGTGGGTTCGTGGACTCGATGTGTTTGAAGATGATCGATATTGTGGTACAGCTTTTAATGATGTAGTGATATCTGATACGCTCGTATCGACTGTCAACAATGAAATCAGTACCGTTGATGCGCGCAGATTCTTTCATATCGGTGAAAGAGTCACAAAATATCCAGGTGATATAGGCCAGGATAACAGTAATGTCACAATGAATGCAGAGATTATCCGGGTAGACGGAAGGATATCTCAGATAGTGCTATCTCCGTTTTCCGACAGAGATAATGAGTTCTATTCGTTCAGGGCAGTCAACGGGCTCTTTTGTAAAATACCTTACTGTGGATGCAATTACGGTATGATCGTCTCTTCGGAACCCATAATATGCATAGATGATAGCGGAAAAGCATACCAGACAGAGCTCAAACAAGCGATATTCAGCAATGATGACCTGGTTGAGATATCCGGGTTCGAAGCTTTCTGCATTATTGATGGTAACCCAAGAGTTGATTTGAGACAATCAAGCGGAATACGTATCAAACCAAATGAACACGCTGGTCTGCGTGTGGAAGTTGATGATTAAGAATGAAGGTATCAGAAAGAGTTCTTGAAGCTTTTGCCGTTGGCGATGCAATGGGCATGGTAACTGAATTCATGACCAGAAGACAGATAGAGGATTCTTTCGGATTTGTCGACGACCTGCTGGAACCGAAGTATTCAGTAATCCATCAATCTCTTAACCGCGGACAAATAACAGATGATACAGAGCAGGTCATTTATCTCATTCAGGAATACCACAAGAGACGAGATTTCTCACAGGAGACAGTGAAAAGCGCTCTTATCAAGTGGTTTGACGAGTGTGATCCTTCAGAGAAAGGGTACATAGGCCCGAGTACGAAAAAGGCCATTGAGTGCTTCAGAAACAATGAGAGCTTCAAACCCGCTGGAACGACAAGTGGCGCTCCAATGAGAGTTCTTGCTCCTGTTCTCTGTAACATTGACAGGAACGAGAAAACACTCGTGCAAGCTATTGTCGATTGTGTTATACCAACTCATGATACAAGTCTTGCAATCGAATCCTCTTTGGCCTTAGGATTAGCTTACTACTACGCTTCAAAAGGTGCCGGAGTTGACGAAATCATTGGTGCAGCTATAAACGGTGGTGAAATCGGTACAAGCCTTTCGAAAAGAGAGTTCGTCGGGCCGTCTATATCGGAGAGGTTGAAGTTTGTTAGAACACTCTCGGATACTGTGAGTAAAGGTGATTACCTGAAGCAGCTCTACTACGTTTTTGGTACTACAATGGAAGCTGTAGATGTTGCGGGAGCGGCTATAGCAATCGGTGCATATTGCAGAGAAGATGTTTGGTTATCAATATGTATGGGTGCGTCAATCGGCGGCGATACCGATACTATCGCAGCAATCTCTGGTGCTCTTTCTTCTTTTCAGGCTTCTGTCAACAATATTCCTGGCCGTATCGTCAGAACAGTAAGAAGGGTGAACAACCTTGACCTTAAGAGCTTCGCTAATCTTGTAGAGGAAATGAATACCGGTCGAAATGACTAGACTCCTGTGTGGAAGTGCATCGATAGGGATCCTTTACAGTGTCTTCAATTTCGTGCTCATACCATCTTTGACTGACAGATTAGGCTCAACTGCACTAGCAGGCAATCTGGTTTCAACAGGAATGCTCATTACAGTCTTCACAGGCATGCTTCTGGGTTACTTAGGAGACAGAAGGGGAAAGCATCTCATATACACAAAGCTGCTATTTATGATTACTATCATAATGCTTATTGCGCTGAGCTTCAGAAGCGCTCTTCTTCTACATTTCGTAACAGTTGCATTCGTCGCATCAACTTTTAGCATCCTGACACCTTACTCCGCTCTCGTAAGCAGCGTTAGCATGGTAGAAGCCAGAGACAGAAATTATGGTTTTATTATGGGCACTGTAAATATTTCTATGTTCATCAGCTCCATTTTCATAGGCTTGATAACGGTCATGAGCGTCGAAACGGTTTTCGTTGTTTTCTCAATCGCTGTGCTGATCTTCACAACTCCACTCTTTCTTTCTAGAAGCAGAAGATTCACGAACACTCCAAACCTGAAGACTTCTACGGGCCACACTTTTAGACTGAATCGTTCCATTCTTCTTATTCTTCTTTCTCAGTTTGGAATCTGGTTCTCAATCGGCGGACTTCTACCGTACTTAACATCCTTCATAAGCAGCGGTTTCTCTGTGTCTTTAGGCATTGCTTCAACAGTAATGGGAATATCTACTCTGACAAGCGGTGTCACTTCAATACTCACTGGAGGGTTATGCAAGTCTCTTGGAAGAAGCAATTTGTACATCATTTCTTTGTCGATTCTGATCTGTATGTTTCTGTCTGTTTCCATCCTATTCGATAGATTCTTGAGTGTTGGTCTCCTTCTGCCGACGATTCTTCTCTTTGTCTTTAGCATTGCTTTAGGCGTTGTATACGCACTCAATATGGCTATAGTGTCCGGTGCGGCATCTTCAGCTAACCAGGGAAAGATCTTCGGTGCGAACAACATAGTTTTGGTTAGTTCGCAGTCACTTTCACTTGCCCTGATAGGATTCATCATAAGTTCTGCCGGTTACAGAGGAGCCTTTCTCTTGGTAATGGGAGGGTTTCTCATGGCGCTAGTCTTCTATATCTTGCACTTGTTAGATACCAGAAGTCTAGCAACAGCGATCCCGCAATAATCTGTAGCCGCTCTTGTTCCATGCGCTGAATAGGTCTCACTTGTTCACTACCACCAGGACCGAACACGCCCGCAGTCGAAATAGTTGCTGACTTCCGATTTTTCAGAACCGGGAACCAGGAACTGGAAACATCCACAAGCAGAACAGCACTTTCGTGTCTTACCTGGGCAATTGCCTCATCGCACAGTG
>CAZSXB010000056.1:0-12914 GCA_964611155.1 uncultured Thermotogaceae bacterium | reverse complement strand
CTCCTGAGAAGGAACATGATTTCGTCCGAAAGCTTCTCAAAAACAGGGGTGATAAACATGAAACCTAGGCATGGTCTATTGGTAATCGTTGCAGTAGCGATGGTTTTTCTGGGATCGTGTATTGGAAAGCTGCCGCTGGTTGGATTGTCTCTTCAGGATCTAAACCGAGAACCAGGTGAACCCATACTAATGATTGCGAGCAGCATCAATTTCACACCGACAACTTCATTCCAGTGGACAGCACGAGTCGAGTCTCCGAAGGGTTCAGGCTCATGGACATCAATAAATAGCCGCCTCTTTACAAGAGGAAGCAACCAAAGTGAGGCTGTTCTTTACTTGCCCGCCTACCCTTTACCTATCGATTCAACCGTGGAGGTTAGAGTTTCGATTTTCCATGAAGGAACAACTGTCACTCGCACAAAAAGAATCGACTACAAGCAAACACCCAATGTGCTCATGGAGGTATTTGAGAAGCAAGTATCATTTACAACTCCGGACACCTGGTTTAGAACTAGTGGTGTGCTTTCAACAGCCCGTACTCCAGCTTATTTCAGGTACATTGAAGGATACTCACCTAGCATCATAATAGTTCCTGAGCATCCCATAGATGAGAGATTTGCGTGGGGAGTCGAACCAACTTCGATTCAGGAAATTCATAGCGGAGGGACTCTTTATGTGCACGCCAAGGAGATCATTGATCCACCAACCACGTCGGGAGTGATTTCTTCAGCCTTCTCTGGGGTCGATCTGGACCATCCTGTTCAGAACTGGAAGATCGATCTTGTTGCTGACACCACTTCTACCGCTCCAGGGCAATGGCGGGTAACACGCTGGAGAGCAGACATATACGGTCAGATCACATCCAATACCGAGGTTTATCTTGTTCGAGCCAGAAAATCAGATTTCGCTGTCACACACGTAGAAAACCTGAGTCACATGTTACCGCTGAACGAAATGACAGAGGATTTTGAACCGGAAGCGATTATCGTAACTGAGTTAGATATCAGCGAGTCGGCACTGGGTATCGGACCTCTATGGAATAACAATTATTACTTCGGAATCGTTATCATTGATTATGTCGATGCACAATTGCTGGGTGCGGAAGAATATGATCCACAGATTATTATCGCTGTTCCTGTACTAAGAGGCGCACAGATGGTATTTTCACCAGACGTCAGTTATTGAGGATGTGCTGATTTGCAGGAAGAAGTCCTCGTCGTCCCAACCGAAAAGCTTTCAGAAATTGTAAGTAAAACTGGAATCAGGGAAATAGAGCCGCGCAGGGTAATCGACCTCGTGGAATCGTATGGCATGTTCATGAAGCGAGACCTGGCAGAATTCGATGAGACCTATCGTCAGATAATACCTTACGTTGTCTTCAAAAGCGAAGGGCAGTACCTGCTCTTGAAACGAACCTCGAAACAGAGTGAGGAAAGGCTGCACAACAAGTACTCTTTGGGGGTAGGGGGGCATGTCAACAGGAGCGATAGCGAAACGCCGGGGTGGAAGGCGTTCGAGAAAGGGCTCTGGCGAGAGATCAATGAAGAAGTCGAAGCCAATGTTCTGGATATTGAGTACCTGGGTATTATCAACGACCTGAGCAGTGAAGTGAGCCGTGTGCACCTGGGGGTCCTTTACGTAGCAGAGATTGAGTTCATGAGGCTGAATGAACCTGATCTCTTCGAGATGAAATGGCTCAAGCTTGAAGAATTGGTCGCATTTGCTGAACTGATGGAGGGATGGTCATTACTGGCACTGAACAAAATAAGCACCATCTGAAGGCCTTCGCCAAGATCAACCTGTCTCTTGCTGTTGGAGAAAAGAGGGATGACGGTTTTCACAGCGTTCTAACGATCCTCCAAACAATATCGCTACACGATGAAATGCTGATATCACATAACGACAGCGATGAGTGCTCTTTTACTTCAAATCTAAACCTGAAGTGGAACGATGAGAACACGCTGTTTAGAGTTGTGGAAGCCGTATGTCAGAGGATCGATGCACCACTGGGCCTTAACATCTTTCTCAAATCAAGGATCCCGCCTGGTGGAGGAATGGGAGGCGCCAGTACTGATGCTGCGGTCCTTCTCAAGTATTTGCAGAGACAGCACAGCATTCCGGACGAAATAGTCAAGCATATTGCTAAAGAGGTTGGAAGTGATGTGCCGTTCTTTCTTCGGGGAGGAACCGCCATCGCAACAGGGAGAGGAGAAGTCCTTGAGTTTCCCGGTGATCTGACTGGCTACCATGTTAAGCTCGCTCTACCCAGAGTGAGAGTTTCAACTCCAACAGCTTATGCGCTCATTGACAGACTGGGGTGTGCGGAAGAGTTGGATCGAGGCGATATTGATAATCTGCACAGGGCTTTCCAGACAGGCGATATTACACGCATCAAAGAGCTCAGCAGGAACACATTTGAAGGTCCTGTGCTTAAGGCCTACAAAGAGATCGGTGTGGTATTTGACAGGCTCAGTTCTGACCCGACAAGGATCCTGACAAGACTCACAGGATCGGGAAGCTGCGTGTTCAATCTTTACCCCCACAGCAAGAACCTCTGTTTTGACTTCGTAACCTCAGGTGAGGTGTCAAGATCAAATGGTGCTTGATGGGATCCTTGTCCGTAAGGTCGTTGTAGAGTCTGCAGACCTGATATCACGAAGACTGACACAGATATATCAGATAGACAAGGGAGGTTTCTCTCTTC
Source organism: uncultured Thermotogaceae bacterium (assembly GCA_964611155.1). Lineage (GTDB taxonomy): Bacteria > Thermotogota > Thermotogae > Petrotogales > Kosmotogaceae > UBA9910. The sequence goes on along the minus strand of CAZSXB010000056.1, from coordinate 10,210 downwards.
GTTTCTCCGATAGCTTGTTTGGGGTGTTCCTTACACCTCCTTATGTCTACATTTCAGTTGAACAATGGAAAGAAAGATCTACTGCTGATAGTCACGGATCGCATATGCTGACACTGATGCGGCAGAAGCTCAGAAACCTGATTCTGCGTGATATTCAACAGGTTGGTTTGGATCGTGTCATTGCGATGGTTTTTTCGGGCGCAGATCAGTTTGGCGAAGTTAGAGGATACCACTTATACATAGAACTACTTGGTCCAAACTCAAACATGGTAATGACAGCATCTGATGGCACCATAGTTCACGTATTAAGAGAAAGAGTAACTCAGGAGAGAACCCTTCTGCCAGGTGCAAAGTACTCACTTCCGAAGACCTCGAAACACTCGCTTGAAGATTTGAACGAAGCAGAAGTTCGCGAGATCTCGAAGAAGTGTATTGGGAACCCGGAGAGAGAACTGCCACTTATGCTCCAGGGATTCTCTAGAAGGCTTTCGGAACGAATCGTCTGTCTCGCATCTTCTTCACAGACCCTGAAGGAAGAGAGTCCCGAAACTCACTCAGACGTCATTGCCGATTATCTTATTCTCATCAAGCAATACCTCGCTTCACCGATGGTCTGGGTTCACGAAAACGCCGATAGCTTTTCGGCTGATCCAGCACCTTTTGAGGCAATCAACAAGGAATATTATTGTATGCCTATCTCTGAGGCACTTCACAGACAGGTACTGAAGAAGAAGAATGAAGATCTTCTTGTGGCAAAGCGGAAAGTACTGATGTCACCCATAAGGTCCGAGCTCAAACGCCTCAACAGGCTTTTCGACCGTATTGATGAAGAACTCTCGCAAATCAAGGATAGCCATAACTACAGGAAGATGGGAGAGCTGCTTGTTGCGAACCTTTATCGACTGAAAGACAGGATCTCTCAAGCCGAGCTTGAGGACTGGGAAACAGGGCGCAAACTCAAGATCAGGCTCGACGAAACTCTTACCCCATCTGAAAACGCGCAGTTGTTCTTCAAGTATTACGAGAAAGCAAAGAGAAAGAAGAAACACCTCTCAAAACGCCTGAAACACGTCGAGAATGAGAGAGCTTACATTCAGAGACTTCAGGAGATGCTCGAACTTGCCGAGACAGACGATGAACTTGCTCAGGTCAGGCAGGAAGCCATTGACTATGGCCTCATCAGAGAACGTTCCTCTCGGAAGATAACCAGGCTATCGGGACCCAGAGAGTTCAGCTACGCGGGCCATCGATTTCTTGTGGGCAAGAACAACCTTCAAAACGATGAACTGAGCAGAAATGCTGCGCGTGAGGACATCTGGTTTCACGCAAGAGGCACTCCAGGGTCTCATGTTATACTAAAAAGTGCTGGAAAAAAACCTTCAGAAGATGCGCTTGTGTTCGGAGCGAGGCTGGCTGCAAGGTTTTCAAAAGCCAGGTTCTCATCGAACGTCCCTGTAGATTACACACAATGCAGGGATGTCTGGAAACCTAAGGGAGTGCGGCCTGGTTTTGTTTTGTACAGAAACGAACAGACGCTCTTTGTTGATCCGCTCAGCGAATATGAACAGGAGGAGTCAACTTGATAGCTTTGAAGGGCTATCTTTTCATAATCGGAGCCATCTTTAGCTATATCCCGCTGTTTCTTGGGAATCCTGCAACAGCTGTTGCTGTTAACGCCGTTGGGATAACCATCAGTCTTTATGTCTGGTATGTTCTGGCAGCAAACAGAGATCGTGGTGTTTCAGCCCTTACCAGTACTGGGGCGATTAGCGACAGAGATCTTAGCATTCTCGGCATAAGGAAGAGTGCGCGCTTTTATGCTTCAATCTACTCTGTGTCGTTCGTTTTAATGACGCTTTCTATGACTTTTGTCTTCCGAAGGGTGATGGAGAATACAGAAATACTCGAGAATATGGGCGATGTTCAACTGATGATTGAGACACTCGGCACGGTTTACATGATCGCGTCCGGGATCTTCACAATATCTGCGATAGTTAGCCTTGTGTTTCTTTATAAACTACTCGACGTTCTTCTGAACGATGAGCTGAAACTGCAATCGGTGGTCGGTAAACGAAGAAAGCTTCCCATGATGCAGGTAAGACCTGTATCGATAGCTCTTCTGCTGTTTCTGATAGTACTCAGTTACGGTCTGTTCAGCTGGTTTCTCAGATACAGAATCGCAGTAACTCAGCGATTGTTTGGAAAGCTGGAAGCACAGATTAGAGAAATGGAAGATCAGAAGAAGAAACAAGAAGACCACCATGCGAAGCTGGAAGATGAAATCAACCAAAAGGCCGCTGACGTTGGTACCACTTACGAGAAGGTGTTCGCTAAGGCACCCGAAGGCGAGAAGCGCCGAGAAATACTCGCAAGTTTTTTCAAGGATCTTAGCGAGATCGATGATGACAAAGCCAGGAGTATTATCAGTAGATTGCTGGAGAAGAATCTCATAACTGAACGTGAATACAAGAGAATCGACGATCTGATCTCCTAGAGCTGGAGGTGTCACTATCAACGGAAGAAACCGAAGTACAACAATGACATTACTGTCAATAAATGTCGCGATATTTCTGTTCATGTTGGTCCTGAATCTCTCAAGACCCGGGATGGACAATCTGATTATTTTCTACGGAGGAATCAGTCGCCAGAATTTATCCAATGGTCTGATCTACACGATTCTCTCCGCCCTGTTTCTTCACGGTAACCTCTGGCATATTCTCTTCAACATGTTTGCCCTCTATCACATTGGAAGAATTGTTGAAGCAATATATGGTAGTAACAGGTTTCTACTCTTCTATTTTCTCACCGGAGTTGTCGGCAATCTTACCGCTGTTGCCTTTGCCCCGAGTTACGTAACTATCACCATTGGCTCGAGCAGTGCGATCTTTGGATTGGTCGGAATGCTCTTCACAATTGGCTTCAGAAAAGATACACCGATGATGCTGAGAGGTGTTACTGGAGTGTCATTGTTGCCTATCATACTTCTCAATTTGTTCCTGGGTTTCACAATACCAAACATCAGTAACTCTGCTCATATAGGTGGTCTTCTTGCGGGAGCGGCTGTAGGATGGTTTGCCAAACCAAGGTATTCTCAGAGACCGAGGAGAAGCGTTCAGAGAAGAGTCAAGCAAAAGACTCCAGAAGAGGTAGGCCAGGAAGTCTTGCTGAAGTATGTCCCGATGCTGAATGCCTTAAAAGAAAAGGGAACGCAAAGCACCATGGACGAAAGGACAATCCTTATAGCCCGATTGAGGAGCGAACTGAGCGAGCTGAAGGACACTGAGCTTGCTTCAAAGGTCCTGTGGAGAATCTATGAGAAAGACCTGATTTCATCCGAAGAATTTGAAAGGCTCCGCAAGTTCATATAGCGGAGCCATCGCAACAATCATCTTCTTCAACTTCACTGTCTTCATCTGTTAAATGAATCGTCTCTGAGAAGAATTGAACTTATCCAGACCAATTCTCACCAACAGTATCGATTTCTGATCCAATCAGATCTTCCACAAAGACTATGGAAGGTCCGGGTATGCCATTGAATCTCGTATTGTACTCGGTTGTGTAAGCACCGGCATTCATAAAGTACACGGTATCCCCATAACCGATACTCCTGGGAAGAATGACACTGTCATATATCGTGTCCACTGAATCGCATGTTGGTCCAGCCAGATGGAAGCTGGTCTTAACATCATCGATCTTCACATCAGTACAGACTTCATATCGAAAACCTTCGAGGGTTTCAGCAAGTCCATGAAAAGTCCCTGCATCAATATACAGCCACTCTTCGTTTCCTTTCCTGCTTTTCAAGACAACCTGGGTGACCAGAATACCTGCGTTCCCGACCATCGATCGCCCTGGCTCAATGAAAATCTCAAGATCATCAACATAACCCAGGTGCTCTTCTATTGCCTCATTTATCACATCACCATAGGCTTTTACTGACGGAATCTCCTTCACATGTCTGACAGGCATTCCCCCTCCAAGATTGATCATCCGAAGTCTAATACCTTTGCTTCTCAGGACCTTGAAGACCTCAGAAGCGTTCTCAATAGCTGTCCTCCAGCTGTTGACATTGTAATTCTGTGAACCAACATGAAAACTCACCCCGAAAGCGTCAAGCCCAAGAAGATCTGCGTACTCCAGGATAGATATGACATGTTCCACATCAGTTCCAAACTTCTTTGAAAGAGGCCAATCACAGTCGCCTCCAGAAGTTGCAATTCTTCCATAAACCTTGCTTCCCGGTGCGCTAGCCGCCACCTTCTCAACTTCCATCTCAGAATCCACAGCAAAATACTCAATTCCCACAGAATGCGCATATGCTATGTCTTCAACTTTCTTTATGGTATTACCGTAACTCATGTTCACTGGAGCGATGCCGAGAGAAAGCAACCTATCTATCTCTCCAACAGAAGCAACATCGAAACTGCTACCGAGATCTCTAAGCGTTTCTATGATTCTCGGGTGCGCATTTGCTTTGACGGCGTAGAACACCCTCGAATTCGCAACATGGTTTAGAATGTCGTAGTAGTTGTTTCTTACGTAAGTAGTATCCATTATTAAGAATGGAGTCTTAAGAGTGCCCGCCGCTTTTCTTACTTCCGAAGTTACCTGCAATCCGCACACCTCCATAAAAAGAATCAGATTATTGTAGCACCGTTTGTATTAATGATTATGGAAGTTTCGATTGCATTTGTAAACACAAAGCGTTAATAATCGTCAGTGCTCAGTCTCGTAATAACAGCGGGAACGACGAGCTCACACAGACCGCTGAGAAACGACCTGTCCAGCTCGTCAAATGCATCTATGTTGTGGCTATCGATATCGAGTTCTCCAAGTATCTTATCATCATGGACTATGGGCACAACGATCTCTGATTTCGTTTTCGGACTACACGAAAGATAGTTGCTTTCAACACTGACATCAGGAACCAGGAAGACGCTTCTTGTGCTCGCCGCCTGTCCGCATATACCTGATCCAAACGGGATAGCTGTATGTTCTGTAGGCTCACCTACGTAAGCATCAAGATGTAGTATTTCGCCTTCGTAGGACAGGTAGACGCCTGTCCAGTGGTAGTAGTCTACATAATGATCGAGGAGCCACACGACTTTTCGCAGCAATTGTTCGGAGGTTCCACTGGTGACAACTTCGCGTATTCGTTCAAGCAGCACATTGAATCTGTGAGCCTTCTCTTCGTTGCTCATCTCGGCAGTTACAAGTACCTCAGAGTATTCCCTGAACTCAATGGTAGCATTTCTAACGATTCTCGGGAGCTGCTCCAGGTCAGCGTTCTCCCATATAGATACGGGATCAATCATGACTATATGTCCTCTGTCAGTCCTGATGAACATCGTTTCCTCAATCCCGAGAGAACAGACAAGATGGACAACAAAATCCTCTCGTTCAATCTCTAAATGTTCCCTCAGCTGTCCTATCTCCTCAAGAACAACTGACTTAAGTCTCCTTATGTCTTTAGCCCACGCCAGGTAAAGTGAGTCGAGAGTTTTTCTGGAGTATGACATCAGTTTCTCAATTTCCTTATCCGGAGATAGAGAGTGCTTCCTTGAGTATTCTTCAAAAGTCCTTGGGTGCTTTCTCTTGTACTCGACCCAGAAATCTGGCCACTTCTCTTTTGGGTAGGTTAGTATCGGAAAGAAATCTCCGGAGAAATCTCTGAATATGCTTCTCATGGTATCTCCTTTCTTGTCTTTGGTCAGACTGACTACTGCTGGCCAACGCCAAGCACGACTATCGCATCGTAATAGCTTATGTAGCGTCTCCCTTGCGCCATAGCCTGAACTACTCCCAGATACTCCGGCACTCCCTCGAACTCGCGCAGATCGTATACTATTGGAGTATGCACAGGATGGGCCTTTGAGAAGAAGTCGATGATCTCGTCATGCTTATCGTTGACAAATATGTAAGTCTTTCTCCTTTCGATTCCTGGCACATTTACATTGTGTGGGAAGACACTGATTCTCAAGCCTGTTCGATGAAGCCACTGATTCCGAACAAGTTCAGCAAAACTATCCGGCGTTCCTGCATATCCATCCACGTTGCTCACAACAATAATCTCAGGAGTCCTGTCCTCACGTGCAGCAACCACACGCACTGGTTCGGCGGGGATATAGTGAATGTTTCCTTCATCATCTATTTCATAGGGCATTTCCATAAACTGAATCACTCTTGGCCCGGTGATGAACGTTAAAGCAAATCTCGCTGTCTGAAGAAGCTCGAACTCTGCTTCAGTGTTGTTCATGAGAAACCGAACGGACTCAAGTATCTTTGTGGGGCCAGAGCGCAGAACTGATGAGAGTATTAGTTCGATGACTTCTCGTTGTCGTCTTATTCTTCCCAAATCACCGTCATCATCGTGTCTGAATCTAATGTACTCGAGCAGCCTCTCTCCTTCCAGATAATGAGTCCCATGATCGAAATAGATATGAAGACCCTGCTGATAATCATCGTAACGCATTGGGGTATTGACAAAAACTCTCAGAGGCCCGATGACATCCGTAATCTTCGCTACTGTTTCAAAGTCCAGAATCAGATGGCCTGCAACGGTTTTAGCGCTAATCCTTTCAACCGCACTCACCAGGGCATCAAGACCGTAAAGATTCATCAGTGCGTTTATCCTGTGAGTCCTTCCAGCGTGAGTAACAAGAGTATCTCTGGGAATACTCATCACTTTCAGGGAATTGTCAGCTCCCATGTAAGCTACTGCAATGAAATCTGTTCTTCCCCCCGAAGATGCGGTGCCACCGGTATCGACACCAACGACCAGATATGCGGTATTCTTGTCTGCATCAGTCAAGAAGCTGCTGTACGTAGTGGAAATCGCTTCTACTGTGAAAGCAAAGACAGCGATTATTGATGCAAGTAGCGTAAACGCAATGAGTACTAAAGCAAGGTTCCTTACTTTTGCCATTCCTCTATCATTTGCCGAAAACTGTTAACTGATTCAGTTCTAAGAAGATTAATGGGTTCGGGTGCAGAAGTCTCTGAAGTTCTGATTCTAATGGGATACTCTGTCATGCTTTCTATGACAAAAGCTGTTCTGCGTCCTTCACCAACTCGTTTCAGAAACGCTGCGAATCCAGCCCTATTGATCGAGGCGGCAGGATCATACTCTTCAATGACTTGCACAAAGTCTTTGAGTCGCCAGTAGTCAACGAATCCAAGACCTCTTACTGCCAGGCTCTCCAGGAAATTCTCTATACCTGATGCCTGAATATTCAATTTCCCGTTCAAAGCCTGGAGCATTCGTTCATCCATGCTCCAGTAGAAGACATGATCACTTCTCAGATCAAATATACGACGCATCAGCTCATAGTCTGAAGATGGCGCATTTCCTTGAAGGGGTCTTTCAGAACCTTCAACAAAACCGGTCGAAGGTATTCTCACAGACAGGATCCTTCCTCCATCGTTTGCCCTGATAAGGTAATAATACGAGTGATCATTACCTTCCCAGAGGATCAGGTAGTCATTGTTTGAAGAGTGCATTTCGGAACTGCTAGTAATTCCTGACGCAATCAGATAGACGTATCCCCCGAACCCTGCCACAACAAGGACGATCAAGAGGAGGGCCAGGAATCCTTTCCTGCTTTTTCTGTACTTCTTAGGTCTAATCGGTGTCACTCTGATACCTCCTCAAATAATGATTCCAGCAAGAGACAATCTCATCAAGTATCGGTCTTCGTTCTTCGAGCGCCCACAGCATCTTAAATCTTATCACGTCCAGAGCAGTTTTCTTCCTGTCGACGAAGGCGCTAAGGCGAATCTCACTTGCAGCGGCAAATTCCCTGCCTTCTTCCCCCATATCAGCTATCATAAGGATCTCGCCCAGTTCTCCCATCTCTGCCGAACCCGTAACATGCCAGTGGATCGCTTTAGTAATGGCGTCATCGACGCCGAAGCGATCGCTGAGATATGCTGCCGCAACTTTGCCATGCAACGACACAGGGTGCAGCTCTTCCTCCCTCTGTGATACTACACCGTAATAGCGAGCCAATCTAAGAAGTCTGTTCCCCGGAAGATCCCTGAACATGTCGTGTCCCCAGGCAAGGAGTCTTATCGTTTCAAAAGAATACCTGCCTGAAGGAACAAGTTCTCTGGCAAAACTCTCGACGCCTGACATGTGAAAGATTCTCTCTGAGCTACACAGAGAATAACAGATGTCTACTACTCGATCAGCGACGAACCGAGTATGTGACTCGCACTTCCTTGACATCCTCTTTATCCACCAGAAGATCCAGAATCAGACGGTCAGGAGTGTCTGAAGGGGCTTCATAAACTCGCTCCATACCTGATACATGAACCCTGACATTAAAGGCACCCCTCGGCAGTGAGTCATCAATGACGACTTCGTGTTTGTCCTCAGACAGATTCTTTACCCAGTAGTGTGTAGTGTACTTGAATACACCAGGATCACTGGTATCAAGAACAGTTGTTTTTCTGCCCTGAAGCTCGATAGCCCTTGCTACACCAGAAAGTCTCACTGAATCACCCTTAACAAGATTCTCAATGGATGCAATGCCTGACAGGAATCCTTCGTCCCAGATCTCAACAGAACCGGCAGCCAGATCAACCGGCAGTTCACCAATAAGTATGTCAACATCCAGACCTGCATACGCAGAAGACATGGAACCGCCCCGCAGAACGTATCGTTTCTCCGCATCCACAAACCTTGACACGTATGCGAGCAGATTCGTTCCTTCGGTCAGGGAGCGTTCTATTTTGTAGATTCGCATATCTGCTGTGGTTATGTCTGGAGCCGTATCAAACTCAACAGCAGCAAAGGATCTTGTCACTGCTTTTCCGGTTCCCAGGTTCGCGGCCACAAGCATTACTTGTCTTTCGCCAGGTGAAAAGCTGAGATTCACAACAATATTGCCTGTGACATGCAAGTAATCATCGATCCATCTGAACGCATAACGGGTCGTCCAGGTTGCGCCATCTACCCGAAAGGAATACTCTATTTCATCAAGGGGATCCTCTGGCATCTCCACCAGAAGCGAAGCATTCCCCTTGTATGAGCTGTCTACGAAAACCGGATAGCCTTGAGGTGAAAAGTAGAGGTTGCCCTCAGAATCCCTCAGGACTGGTGTTGGATCAATGAGTTGCATTCTCTGGGAATCCCCGTTTCCAAAGTACCAGATGACTTCCTTGCCCACATTTCTTCTCAGAAGTGATTTGAGATCATCTTCCGGGATGTATGATGTTCTGGTTCCTTCAGGAACCCCGGACACTATGATTGAACTGGGCTCGACCCAGGCTCCTTTTGGTAACTCTATCAGGAAAGAATTCGATTGCGGATCGGCAGATCCCAGGATATATCCAAAACCCTGATATACAAGCAGAACCTCCGCCATAGTGAAAACACTTAATAACATCATCAGAAAAACAAAAATGCACTTCATCTGATCACCTCACCAGGTCTCTCTTTCACCGCCCACTACTTCCAGCCCGTCGATTGTGGAAACATCGCGCTCAATCGACTCGAATATCGAATCGATTTGACCAGAAGCAAGAGCTACAATTGATACTGTCAATTCTGTCCAGTCCTTTGAGTCGTGCAACCCTGACTCTATTACAGATATATTGTAATCCTTTCTGAGTCTACTCAGTACATGCTTCAAGAGGCTTCTTTTCATCTTCAATGATGATATCATGTGCAACCTGGCTGTTATCGTCAAGCGTCCAAAGCGCATCGCTCAACCGTACAGAACCCTTGAGAGTATAACCGGTTTACTATCAAGAAGGATCCTGGTCTTTGAGTTTGTGACTCTAAGATGATACGGGGTGTTCGATATGTGCTCAAAAAAGTGCACATGGCTGGAAGCCCCTCCATCAACATCAAACGATGCCTCCTGGTCTTTGCCCGAGAAATTCATGCCGGCTATTACCTCGTGCTTCCCAAGCCTCCTGATTATCACAAGCGTACTCCTTTTGCTGTCAATGTGGATTGACATTGTCCCGTATCGCATAACTCTGGATCGCCTTCTGAATGAAAGGAGGGTCGCTACGAAATCTCTGAACTCCGAATCTTGCGGTGGTTCTGGCGAAGGGGTCCCGAAAATGTCAGGCTTTTCAAGCGCGCGATATTCCTGACCATTGTACAGAAGTGGTACTCCTCTAAGAGTAATGAAAAAAGCTGTCCAGTTCTTCAGCAGTACAGGGTTTTCTACTCTCTCAGCAAATCTCTGTTGGTCAT
>CAZSXB010000055.1:0-13149 GCA_964611155.1 uncultured Thermotogaceae bacterium | reverse complement strand
CCCTCATCCGCCGCTAGTTGAGATAAACGAAGGACATCTGGTCTCCTGCTACGAGGCGACTGGTGGAGTATGACCAGGCGCTCTAAAGCGGTCCTAAAGGTTGACAGAGCCTTCAAACACGAAGAGTGTTTCTTCCTGAGTTTCAATTTGCCTGGCTTTCCACAGTGTTGAGTACAGTTCGATAGAGACCTCGCCTCTCTCGGCTGATTCGGCATACTTCCTTAGCAACCTGTCCAGAATCTCCTGTTTCTCCTCAAAGGACGGAGCAATATGCGAAAGGAGTTCCTGTGCAGATTTGTTGGCAAATACAACGTTGCCCGATTCCTGCAGGATGATCACGCACTGATCAAGGATGCCAAGAGTGTCTTCAAAAAGAGAGCTATCGTGCTCCTGGCTTTCATCAGCGATTTCGCGGCCGACTACCAGCTCATACATCTGGCCAGCGATTTTGGACAGAGTGCGGACAACATATACCGCAAACACTGTACCATCTTTGCGAATCCGGTACTCCTTTCCCTTCCATACACCATTCTTGAAGAGTTCCATATTCCTATCTCTCAGTGTGCTGGCTGCACATGACAAATACTGAGACTCCTGGTTAGCGAGCATATCTTCAATTCGAAGGCCATGTATTTTCGCAGCGTGATTATTTGCGTAAGCTATACGACCATTTTCGTCAATAGCGATGGCAATTTCTTCAACGTTGTCAAGGAACCTTCCCTGAAAGTAGAGCTCCTCGCGTGTCCTCTTATGCTGCGTTATATCCATAAAGGAGAACTGTATAACCCTCTCTGCACCATAGAGGATTTCTGAACTGCTGAACTGGACAAAACGATTATCTCCAGAACGTGTCAGGAGTGCAACCTCGTTTTCCTTTTCAGAGTCACCAGGCAAGATCGATGCCAATCCCCCCATCACAATCTCATCCAGTTTCTTGTCGCTTATCTCGTGTTCGGTATAACCCAGCACAGATAGTGACACACGATTCGAAAAAAGGATGCCTGAATCCCTTTTCCGCACCACAAGCATCCCGCATCCCATGCTATTCACGAGGCCCATGTACTTTTCACGTTCAAATTCGAGAGTCTTCTTGAGTCTCTCTTTCTCAAGTATAGAGAAGACAATGTCTGCCAGGTAATTCAGATACCCGGGACCTTTGAAAAGGTACTCTCCCTGACTCAAATGGAATTCAGTAGCCTGGGATTCATCGTTAATGAGAAAGAGATGAGGTGTCTCCTGGTGCCTGGCCGAGGAAAGCAGATCGTTGTTTACATAATCAAAAACCATCATATCCGAGTAGTTCCATAACTCCGAGCTAACTTCTTCTTCATATCGCACGTCAAACCTCTCGTCAAACGCTTCAATAAGACGTCGAGCGTCTTTCTGGCTCTTGCCGACGAGCGTTATTCGCGGTTTTGAGTAGGCGTCAAACAATCCTGCACCTCAAGTTATAAGTTTTCTCTCCCCGAGAGTCTTTGTTGTGACTGTCTTGAACTCCAGGTCATGGTAAGCAGTGATTCGCCGCACTGTCCTGCTTATTGAACGCATGACAATAGATTCTGTGATAGCAACATTTCTTCTGTAGCGAACGCCCTTCAGAAATGACCCGTCTGTTACGCCTGTGGCTGAAAAGATCACATTATCTCCTCGCACAAGATCATCCGTGAAGAAAACTCTCTCAAAGTCCACGCCTCTTGCTTCCATTTCGTCCTTGTCTTGCTCATCTCTTGGCCATGGCTTTATCTGTATCTCGCCTCCCAAACACTTGAGTGCTGCCGCAGCCAGCACTCCCTCTGGCGAACCTCCAATTCCCATATAGATATCTATACCGCTTTCGGGAAGTGCAGTAGCTATTGCTGAGGCAACATCTCCCTCAGTGACGAACCTTATTCTGGCACCGACGCGTCGAATCTCCTTTATTATGTCGTAATGCCGCTCACGATCAAGTATACTGACTGTAAGCTCAGAGACCTTTATACCAAGAGCGGCAGCAGCAATTCTCAGGTTCTCTCGAACTGGTGCATCAATGTCCAGCTTGTCTGCGAGTTCTTTTCCTACAGCAAGCTTATTGGAGTAGAATGTTGGCAGGGAAGATATCTTTCCACGCTCTGCGGCAGCTATGACGCTAATCGCGTTGGGTTTTCCATACGCAACTGATCTTGTTCCGTCGATCGGGTCAACCGCGATGTCAATTTCGGTGGCATTTTCATTCCAGCTTCCTACTTCTTCTCCCACGTAAAGCATAGGTGCTTTGTCCTTCTCTCCCTCGCCAATTACAACAGTTCCTTTAATGTCCAGGTAATCAAGTGCTCCTCTCATTGCATCAACAGCAGCTTGATCGACTCTATTCTTATCACCTCTTCCAAGGTGAAGACTTCCGGTCAAAGCAGCAGCTTCTGTAACCCTCACCATATCGAGAGTTATTTCTGAACTGAGTTTCAGATTAATCACCTCGAAAGTATCAATTTGGAGTCATTCAATTCTAGCACAATCACATGTCTTGCCCTATCAGGGTTGTCTGTCCCTTGACAGATTACACAAGGCCGATTGACATTCGTTTTGCATACTGGCGATTCCATGGGTATACTATCCTGGTAGGGAGGCGATTCTGTTGGGTGTTAAAGGTCCCACTATCTTGGGAAGTGACCGTGTCAAAGATGCTGGAAGAATGGCTTCAGAGATCTTTGGCCAGGACATGGTCAGCAACTATCCAAATCTCTTCAGCGAAAACAACGCAAGCAACCTGGCTGTATTTGAATCCCAGGGCCGTATTGTAACACTCGTGGGTATGTTACCGGTCGAAATATCATTATTCGGACACAGTCTCAAAGCAGGACTGATAGGGTCAGTGTGTACGCGCAGCGAGTTCAGAGGTAAAGGACTGGCGTTGTCCGCACTGCAGTGCTTGGAAGAATATGCAGTCAAGCGAGAAATATCATTCTTCCTCATATCTGGTTCGGGAGGACTCTACAGCAGGTTTGGGGCTGTAAACGTTAACGGTTTTGGTCTTAAGTCTTTGAAACCACAAGAATCCAGGAACATGACCTTCAAAGAAGCTGGAGAGCAGGACTTGTCATCTATCATGAGGTTGTACGCCTATAACCCTGTCAGATTCTTGAGAAGCTCTGAGAGGTTCAAGAAGTCCTTTCTGTCGGGACACTGCATGGACAAACCTGCGAAAACTTTCGTCACGGCTTCTTCTTATGTGAGCGTTCTCCAGGAGGCAGATGAAGCATTGATCGTGGAATATGGTGGGACCTTTGAAGCTGGAAAGCACCTGGCTTCACACCTCGCTTATGAAAAGGGGTTGGAGGAGATCAGAATAGTAGTTGACCGTGAAAGAAGAGATAAGGGTGATAAGAGCTACCCCCTAACATGCATGGCAAAAGTGATCTCTTCGGAAAATGTTCTTAACCAGCTCAATAGCTATTTTAAGGAGTTCCTTAGTGATTTGGACTCAAGAGAGATCATACCGGCACTCGCAGCCATGGGTCTGACAGAACTCACCAGAGTTCTCTTTGTAACAGGAACAAGAGACAGAATACTGGCACCTCTGCCTCTACCGGTTTATGGATGGGACTATATTTAGAACCTGGATTGGGAAACGAGGGAACAGCAGATCTTTCACTCAGCCAGGTCCCTGCATTCCATCATGCAGTCGTATCTCTCTTCAGTTACATTCAGGAGCGTTCATGGTCGCCTGTGAGTCGTCATGAGGCATTATCCTCTTGTTTCGCAGTATGTTGTTTACTTTCATGTTCTTTGGATGAAAAACAAGCAAATGTATAATTAGGCAATCGGAATGAAGGTGATCATTTTGAGTAGAGTGTTTAGTGAGAGTAACGTGCAAGTGATGATGATGTGCAGGAACGCCCTGGTGTATCCGCCAGGCGGTTAGACCTGCCTGGTACAGAAGATAATCGGGGCGTCTCTAGATGAGGCGCCCTTTTTTTATTCCATATGGAGGTGGTAGTTCTATGAAGAAATTGTTTCTTGTGGTTATTGTAATCTTTAGTCTGACAGTGATTGGCAATGAAAGGATTCGAGTGGGTGCAACGCCCGTACCACATGCTGAGATACTTGAATTTGTGAAGGAGAGTTTTGAAGAGAGAGGTTACACACTTGATATCATAGTTTTCAATGACTATGTGCTGCCAAACATTGCGCTCTCTTCTGGTGATCTTCACGCGAACTACTTTCAGCATGTACCATACCTGGAAACTTTCACTGAACAACGCGGTATAAGCAACCTGGTCAATGCGGGTGCAATTCACGTAGAGCCAATGGGATTTTACCTGAAGAAAGCTTTCGAAGACCTATCCGCAGGAGATACGATTGCGATCCCAAACGATCCCACAAATGGAGGAAGAGCCCTGCTATTGCTACATAACAACGGCTTGATTGTCCTGAGAGATGCAGAGCGGCTAGACCCTACTGTGAGAGACATTACCGGGAATCCTCTTGGATTAAGGTTTAATGAAGTGGACGCGGGTTTCATTCCTCGTGTATTCAAGGACGATCCTAAAGTTGCTGGAGCAGTCATCAACACGAACTACGCACTAACCATTGGTCTTAACGCACTGGAAGATGCGGAGTTTGTGGAGGGAGCAGAGTCTCCATATGCAAATGTGATAGCTGTCAGAAACGAAGACATCGAGAAACAGTGGATCCGAGACCTGCTTGAAGTACTGAGGTCAGATGAAGTGCGAGAGTTCATTATTTCCAGGTACGGGGGAGCTGTGGTTCCAACATTCTAAGGAGGAAAGCTGTTTTGAGTATTCTGGAAGTCAGTAATCTTTGTGTATCTTTCAGAGAGAAGGACAAAGCAACAGTTGTTCTTCAAGGGATTGACCTTTCTGTTGAGGAAGGGAGCATAATGGGAATTGCAGGTGTATCGGGAGCGGGCAAGACAACTCTTCTGCGTACCCTTAATCTACTTCAGAAACCCGACTCAGGGAGAGTGATCTTTGATGGGACGGACATTACCTCCGTGTCTTCTGAAACACTCAGAATTCTGAGAAGACGGATCGGAGTCATCTTTCAAAATTACAACCTCTTCAGAAGCAAGACGGTATTATCCAATATCGCTTTCCCTCTGCTGGTTTCAGGTGCGAATAAGAAAGAAGCATTGGAAAGAGCGCGGGCGATGGCAGATGAGCTAGGCCTTACTCAGAGACTTGATGCATACCCTTCTCAGCTTTCTGGAGGAGAACAGCAGAGGGTCTCAATAGCTCGTGCCCTGATAACAGATCCAAAGTTGATCCTGCTCGACGAACCTACATCGGCACTCGACCCACTTCTGACTTCACGGATTCTACGGCTCATAATGAGAGTGAATTCTGTTCACCGTGTAACCGTCATCATTGTGACTCATGATATGGATGTCGTAAAGCGAGTATGCGATAGGATAGCTTTCCTTGAGATGGGCAGGATGGTGTTTTCTGGCGCGACTCATGACTATTTTGCCAGGAGCTATCTCGCTGGTGCGGAAGATGATCACTCAACAAGACAACTCGAAAATGCTGAGAGTCTTTCGGCAAGCTCACCGGGAGCCAGTCTGATAAAGCTCGTCTTCTGGGGGGAGTCGACAAGGGAACCGGTTCTCTGGAAATGCTCAAAAAAACTCAATGTCATGGTCAACATAATATATGGAGAAATTGAGGAGTTCAAGAACGGACCTTTCGGTACTCTGTTAGTCGGTGTAAGTGGCGAAGATAGTACTGAATTTCTCACCAGGCTTGCCAGAGAGGTCTACTCGATGGAGGTACTGTCCTGATGATTAGCGAACTGGTGAGAGCCACGCTCGAGAGTCTTTACATGATCTTTCTTTCAGGGTTTCTGAGTATAGTCATTGGAATGCCTCTGGGAATACTGCTTTATTCGTTTTCAGATTCGAGAAGGTTCATCACTTTGTACAGAGTGATGGACCTTTCTGTGAATGTTTTCAGATCGATTCCCTTTATTATCCTCATTCTATTGCTGATTCCTGTTACGAAACAAGTCACAGGGACGATAATAGGACCGAATGCAGCAGTCTTCAATCTCACTGTCGCTGCATCGCCATTCTTCGCAAGACTTACTGAGAATGCTCTTAACACACTACCCAGAGGTATTGTAGATTCTGCTCAAGCGATAGGAGTTACATACAGACAGTTCGTTCTGTCAGTACTGATCCCAGAGACTCTACCAGATCACATTCTCAATGTGAGTTTGCTACTGATCAACCTGGTTACATACACTGCAATTGCTGGCGCAGTTGGAGCAGGTGGTCTGGGACAACTGGCCATAAATTATGGATACTATAGATTCCAGTGGGATGTCGTCCTGTACTCGGTAATCATCCTGGTTCTAATAAGTCAGATCATTCAACTGGTCGGCACCCGAGTCGCAAAGGTTCTCAGAAAGTAGTCTAAGATACTCCTTGAGTTCATCAGGCCTTCTTTTCTTCAAGCTTGTTGTAGACTGATTCTCTCAGCCGCGAATCAATACCTGTATAAGCGTTGATTTCGGAAGAGAGCTTGATTATGAGGTAGTACCAATAGATTCCAAATGTAACTATAGATAGCAGAATGAAGAGTCCTATGTTGCGCTTGTTGATTGTACGGATGTCGTCAAACACGACTTTCTCCAGCAAATACGGATAGATCTTTCCTTTCATGTCCTGAAGGTTCTCTGAGACAGAGAAAACACCGTGCAGATAGATTGCCAGAAAGATAAAGCCAAGAACGAGAAAGAGGATCGAATAAGCTCCTGAGAAAAGGCCTATGACGTATAGCACAACGTACAGCCAGTAAGCCCAAACAGGCAGCTGCATTCCTGACAGCCTTGTCGAGAAGAGGTCAATCACATCGGTCTTTTCGCTGTCCGTTATCTTTTTGCCAAGGCTGGTCATAACGATCCTTGTATTCTCGATATTCGTTTTCAGTGCGGAAGACCACTGATACATGACAACGGCCTGCAAGATTCCGGAGACCAAACCCATTACTCCCGCCAAAATCATGATTGCGCTTGCACCGGTCATCATATCAAAATCATAATAATAGGCAGCCTCTGTTGCCGCTACTGCTCCTATGAACATGAAAACAGTGCCAACTACACCCAAGATCACCGCTGCAACAGCCATGCCGGTGCTAATACGCTTTTCTCTGACCAAACTAGCAAACATGCACCTCACCTCCCCATATTGACGAGAATATACTAGCACGAAGAAAGGCTAGAACAGCATGAGAAAACAATCAGTCACGGATTAGCTACTTGAATCAGCTCATATTGAGTAGAACCAAGCCCGATCTCTACTGCGTGCTCAAGTTGGGCTTTCCAGGAAATCCCAGGATGAGCTTTTCCAAACGGATCGTAGCCAGTATTGTCAATCACAAGATCTACACACGCCTTATCGAGAGCCACAGGATCCAGTGAAGCCGCTATACCAATATCCGCAGCGATTGGTGGCTCATTGACGTGCCAGCAGTCACAATTCGGAGATATGTCCACGATCAGCGAGAGGTGAAGGGATTTCTTGCCTTCTAGAACTGCCTTCGTGTACTCAGCGATTTTATAGCTGAGAGAATCTGAGTTACTATCCTCTCCAGGACTCATTGCTCCATAAGCACACATTGCAATACATTGACCACAGCCAATACACTTGTCGTAATCGATCACAGCGTACTCGTTAACTGTAATTGCGTCAACCGGACAATGCTTCTCACACATTCTGCATCTTATGCATCTTTTCGTTATGACTACAGGTTTTGATTCGGAATGCTGCTCCATTTTGCCGGCCCTGGACGCACTTCCCATTCCAAGATTCTTCAGAGCGCCACCAAAACCGGTTTGTTCATGACCTTTGAAGTGAGAGACAGAAACGATGTTGTTTGCAAGCGCAACGGCTGCTCCGATCTTTGCTTCCTTTACGTACTTACCGTTTACAGGAATCCTGACTTCGTCAGAACCTCTTAATCCGTCTGCGATTATGACCGGGGCTCCAACAGTGTCATAAGTGAAACCATTCAAGAAGGCAGTTCTTATATGGTCTATTGCATTTGAACGTGATCCAGTGTAAAGCGTGTTTGCATCAGTCACGAACGGCTTGCCTTCAAGATTTTTGACTGCGTCTACGACTGTTCTTACATAGTTCGGCCTGACGTAGGCCATATTTCCGAGTTCTCCAAAATGCACTTTTATTGCGGTCATCTTGTCTTTCTCGATCACCGTGTCAAGACCTGACTTTTCAAGCAGTATCTCGACTTTCTTCAGTAAGTTCAGTCTCGGCGAGGTGTCCATACTTGTAAAGAATACCTGTGACATGCTTTCCCTCCAATCAGTGATTATTCTTTCTCTAGAACGATTATAGCGGCTGAGCTAGCTGCGGGATGAGTTCTGCCGACGCTTATTGACATCACCACCTAACGATACCCGTAGTATTCATGTCTGGTTTGAGATTGAGTGCGAGCCGTACCACCTGAAGTGTAGTGCTTGAGATTCATCTGATCGCGCAAATGACAAGTAAAGGGAACCTGTTGCTTTTTCAGAACCTGATCGATGCTCTCAGACCGATACTCGGCAACTTGAAAGTGCAAGCGATCGTTCGAGAAATGACACATGAAAATCACTTAGGGGAGGAAGATGTGCAAGTGTTAAAGGATATTCCTTTTCCATTGACCAGTGCTTCATACACGAGTTTTGTTTTTCCCAGGTAGTCCTTGCCTCTATCCAGCGCATAGCCCCTGCCAATCATTGTCACAATCTTCCCAGCAAGATAATGAGAGTGCCTTTCAAGCATATCAGCTGCACTTCGAACGGGTGCGCTTCGACCATCAAGTATTAGATGCACGAATATGTTCTTCAGGTTTCTCTGCGCCGCGATTTGTGTCATCTGAGCAGTCTCGTCAATTTTTCCGTGAGAGCTCTCTTCTGAAAGCATCCCGATCACGTGGAGGCTGCCCCTGTTATCCGCCGTTTTGGTAAGGATCTCGTTGACGAATCCAATTCTCTCCAGACCTTCATTCATTAGACGCTGCACTCGCGTCTCGTCCTGTTCGATAAACCGTCCAGCTCCAAGCGTCAGGTGCCCTGTTTCCGAGTTTCCTTTTCTTCCATCTGGGAGGCCCACGCTTTCGCCCGATGCCTCAAGGGTGATCCAGGGGTAGTCAGTCTTCATGAAGTCGTACGTTGGAGTATTAGCTGCCATTATCGGGTTTACGAACACATCGTTTTCCCCTTCTCCCCATCCATCTAAGATGACCAGGAGCACTTTATCGGTTTTCGTCCGGGTCCTCACGATAAGACTTGTTTCCATTTCGTCGGGTACGGGTAAACCCATGAGGCTGAGAATGGCAGGTGCGACGTTCTTCAAAGAAGCATTGCTAGTCAATAAGTCCTGCTGTAAGATATCATTACTTACGGCAATGAATGGAACAGGTGATTGTGTGTGAACTACAGAAGGCTTTCCGTCTTTGGTTCTGCCGACTTCCATGAGCCCGTGATCAGCGGTCACCAGGATCGTCCAGCCTTTCAATGTCGCTTCTGAGTATACTTTTCCAAGTGCCGCATCCACAGCTTCTACAGCAGAGATCTTGGCATCCCAACTCTCGAGATGACCAATGACGTCTCCAGCCGGGAAGTTCACAATAATGAACCCTGGTCTGTCCAGTTCTTCGACTACTGCATCAGCTATCTGGCTGCTCTTCATTTCCGGATGCTCCGCAAAGTCTTTCCAGCTCGGGATAATCTTCTTGCGCTGCTTCGGAAAGAGGGTGTTTCTTCTGCCATTGAAGAAGAAGGTTACATGAGATTCCTTTTCTGATTCTGTTATGCACATCTGTCGGATCCCATGCCTGCTAAGGACTTCGGCAAGTGAATTAGCCGGTCTTATTGGTTCAATGATTGGTCTGATGTGTGAAAGCTTCTCATGATATTCAACAAGTGGCACAAACATGATGTCGCTGGCATTCAGATCTCTTGAAAACGCGTGAAATTCCTTTTCAGTGAAAGCTTCTGTCAGCTGGACTTCTCTCTCTCCTCTTCGGCACATGAATAGCACGGAATCACCTTTGCTTATCCGGCCAAGAGGTTCATAATCGCAATGCGCAACAAGAGGCCTCATCCAGTAATCAGAATCGCCAGAAGCGTACCGTTTCCTTATCAAATCCGGTAAGGTCATTCGAATATATCCCTTCTTATCTGATTGTGTGAACTGATAGATTCTCTACGAATGCAATCCGGTAGACGACATCGCGAGGAACCTTCATGATTGACTTGGTCAAGAATACGTAACGGTCAGTAAACGTAGAAAGTGAAAACTTCATATAACACTACCTGATCATATTAGCATCTTACGCCAGTCATTTGCAAACAAGGTGGTAATCACGTAGATATCGTCTATATGCAGCACTCAAGAATTACGTTTGGTGGATGAATCCATGCCGGATAACCAGGAATCAATCTTGCATGCCGAACACACAGAGGAACAAGAGAACAATAATAATATAATAGTAAATAAAGTTGGTTGATCAAAGTTTCTACAGAGTCTATATCTTTCTTTGGGCAGAAACATCTCAGGGGTATAATTATGCGTCAAATATGGAGGTGAGGAGAATGAGAACCAAAAGACTTCGAATCTTCCTCCTTCTTCTGGTCGTGCTATCTATGTTGCTGCTTATGACTAGCTGTCCTTTCTTTGCGACAAAGTTCACCCTGACAATGCTGGAGCCCGAAGGAGAAGGCAGTGTTCTACCAGTTGTTGGCGCGCATGTTTACAGAGATGGAACCGTCGTTGATATCAAGGCGAGCCCTGATGAAGCTTGGGAATTCGTCAAATGGATTGTCAATGGTGTTGATTATTCGGAACACGAAGAGACAGAGCTGACAATGAATGAAAATATGACAGTCAAAGCAGTTTTCTCCGTGATCTTGAGTGAAATCGAAGAAATCATAGCCAGGATTGATCCAACAGTTCCATATACTCTGAGGTTTGTTGAAGAGCTGATTCCTCTGGTCGGGGACCATCTTGACGAGTTTCTGGATCTTCTGGACCAAGATGAGGATTATTTGAAGCGATGGGCCTCAGCGTTTGCTCTGCAAAGATCTGCTCTGGATGAAGACACACTTGATGAAGTAGAAGAGTATCTTGACGATCCAGAGCCGGCAATAAGGGCACTCGCAGCAGTTGCGTTCCTGAAAAACGGTGACGACAGGGGGAAAGAGGTACTGGAAGACCTGCTCGGCAATGATGAGGTAATGGTATTCAGCAAGCCGCCTCAGCTGCTTGGAGACTTTGCACTGAGCATATTGCAGGTCTATTTCCCTGCGGAATATCCTGTGCCTGTGTTCTTCCGTCCTGAGACAACAGATGTCAGTGGAGGTCCATGTGATTACACGGTTACGGTGAATATCGTCTTTCATGGTGATGGGGCAACGCAAGATCTACTGGATTCATGGGAATCTAATGCAGAAGCCGTATGGAACGGACCAGACGGATCACGGGAATGGCAAGAGTGCTGTACAGTAACGTTCGATTTCGTTTTCACACTTCTTGAGGAGGGAGAAGAACCGCCTGACGATGCGCATGTTATAGAGATAAGGGATGTTAAAGCTGCACATACTTCCTATGTTAATACACCATTACCTACCCCTGGGTCAACCGAAACAACTACTGGCGTATGGGACAACCTTGACACAGCCAACGTGGTTGCTCACGAAATCGGACACCTCATGGGACTGGACGATGAGTATCACTACGATGAAGACGGCGATTACGTCAACGATAATGTGCAGGATGAAGATCCACAAAGCATCATGGCACAAACATGGGGAAATGTCAGCGCTCTTCCTGATCATATTGCTTCGATCATGGCGCTTGCAGATATTCAGTGTGAGTGCGATTACAGCATGACAATATCTCCAGCATACGATGTGAATATCTCTCCCGGAACACACTCAGTGGAGGTTGTTGTCACAAAGGCTGATGGTAATCCTGCGAAGGGGATTACGGTGACATTCACTGTTATCCCCGGTATTGAAGACACGGAGGTTACAACCGACGAAGATGGAAAGGCTTCATTCTCTTACTCCCGAGAGTATTGCTACAGCAATGAAGACGAGATCGAAGCCTGGGCCAAGTGCAATGCCGATGCGATGGCACTGAAACTATGGATAAGCCTGAGTGAGATTGAACCGATACCCGAGTGGCCATATGACGGTCAAAGAGATTACCCATACTCGAAACCACTGCTGGTAGTCTTTGATGTTGGCCCTGAAGAAGCCAAAGACGCAGAGAACCTGGAGTTCGTGGTTACGGTCTATCACAAGGGAGAAGCGATCTTCACAGCAAAGGGCAAAGAAACAACGATCGAAACTGGATTGGAACTCGAACCAGGGGAAGATTACGAACTTGAGATCACACCCATTTCTGGTCCTCCTGAGACAGAAGGGACATCAAGGAGAATTGAGTTCACTACAGCTGTCCCAGCGCCTGAATATGTTTCTCCACAGGAGAATATTAAAGTCGACCTTTCCGCATCTGACGTAGGTATCCGATCTCACGAATTTGCCAAAATGATTGAAGATACCATTGTTGAAGCTGGTTACAAGTACATGGGCTTCTTCTTTGGCCAGTGTTTTGGTGGCGGTATGTTTGAAGACCTGAAAGGATTTGACAACACCCTCCTGAAGTCAGCAGCAAGATGGGATGAGGTCAGTTACGGACATCCTGATGACACACACAATTTCTGGCTCGAAGAACTGAGAAAAGCCATCGATAACGATCGGAGCATTGCACACGCTGATGATGATGCTTACAAGAACGATCCGTGCGGACCTGTGAAAAAGGAGTACGGAGAAGACTACGTAGAGCATCCTCAAGGCCTCTATGATGGGGATCAGTATGTGAAGCTTTCTGATGAAGCAGAATCCAAGCACGCAATCATCTTCAGTGGTGCCTCAGGACCAGGGCAAAGGCGTCATGAGAACGATGCAGACAATTGGGAAGAGACTCTTACGTCCGCCCCAATGGGGTTTGAGGTCACCAAGCTTGTTGGAGCCACAAAAGAAGACCTGGAAACGGCACTTGCAGAGGTAAGCCAGAGCATGAATGAAAACGAGGTCTTCATCTTTATCGCTGCGGGCCATGGCAGTGTTGGTCAGCTGGTTGAA
>CAZSXB010000054.1:0-13307 GCA_964611155.1 uncultured Thermotogaceae bacterium | reverse complement strand
CAGCATGCTGTGCCCTTCGGATGAAATCCGACCGATTCCTATAACAGGTTTGAAGTGCAGGTAAAGGTTGAAGGTTGAAGCAAAAGAACAAGAGCAGGGTTAAATGGCAGGTTAGGATTCAGGTAGAGGGTCCAGTAAAGACAAAGAGACGACTTACGAAAATCCGACCTATGACGTGCGAAAAGACCAATGATAGGGCAATACACGAGAGTTCCGCTGTGCGACAAAATCATAGATCTGCGAATGGCATATGGCTTGCGGCGACAGAATCATAGATCTGCGAATGGCATATGGCTTGCGGCGACAGAATCAATAATGGGGAAAGAGTTTTGTGGAGAAGATCCCGGTCTGCAACAACTGCTTCTGAAAGCATAAACCATAGGCTATGTGCTATCTGCTGATTTTTTGGATCTGCGAATGGCATATGGCTTGCAGCGATGAAATCAGTAACGGAGGATCACCGACCGTCGTGATCGTTCCCAGTTCGTGGTTCTCGGTTCTCAGCTTCGCCACAGTTCTTGTGGCTCCGCTTCGTTGCCTGAATCTGGCCATCCCGCTTCGGACCTGATTTTGGTCCTCCGCTTCTCCAGAGATCTCTGCTGTACTAGCTTCACGCAGTGCATTTCTGCGTTCGGCTTCTCGTCGCAAGCGACGATCCGCTTCATGGTATGAGCTTGGCCATTCAGCTTCTCCAGCGATTCTTGCTGGATTAGCTTCGCAGCGGATTTCCCGCTGCTGTAGTTCACCCACCCCTGCAAAGAACGCCACCCCTCCAAGGATGCGATTCAGAGCAGAAAAGCCATGACGAACTGTCAACCCTGGACTCGGGACTATGGACTCGAAACTGATGTTTCTTTGAGTGCGGGTATTGGAAGAGCAGCAGATGAATGTGAACGTGCGTGACCTGTGATTATGGCAGGGCTGAAGGGTGTCAGCATCTACGAGTCTCGGATGAGAGTTTTTCCTCTTGTCCCCCCATATCTCATAAACACTGACTTCTGGTCTAAAGGTCTTTGGTCATCTTCTTGCCATCAATCAGACAGCACTCGACAAATGGCGCTCTTAATCTAATATCCATGAACTTCCTGTATCCTTGTATAGTGCTCATATGGCTTACATGGCCAATGGAGGTGTTCCAATGAGCAAAAAGGTACTGATAATCGGCGCGGGAATTGCTGGGCTTTCCGCAGGTTCCTATCTCCAGCGCAATGGATATGATGTGGAAATCTTCGAGATGCATTCACAACCTGGCGGTGTGTGCACCGCATGGAAACGCGGTGACTACACAATTGATTACTGTATTCACTGGCTTATGGGAACCAAACCAGATACAGGCTTTGACATTTTGTGGGATGAGCTTGGTGCATTTAAGAACCAGGATGGCACCAAAATGGAAACCCGCAATTTCGAGGAGTTTACTCAAATGGAGGTTTCTAATGGAGAAGAGCTGAAGTTCTACGCTGACGCTGACAGATTCGGTGAAGAACTCAGAAGGCTTGCTCCAGAGGACACTAAGCTTGTTGATGATCTTGTTGATGATCTGAAGTACATCGCGAAGTTTCGCATTCCAGTCGCAAAGGAGAAACAGAATCCGTTGCAGAAAGTGACCCACTTTCTCTCAAACTTAGGCGTCTTTCGACGTTACTTGAGGCATTTGAGAACCCCAATAGGTGAGTACGCGAACAAATGGAAGAGCACTCAGGTGAAAGAAGCTTTTCGCTCTGTTATCCCCCCTGATTGGTCGCTTGCCTCACTCACCATGGGACTGGCAATGCAACATACCAAAGCTGCAGGTTATCCCGTAGGAGGGTCTCTACAATTCGCTCTTAATATCGAACGTGGTTTTTTGAAGCTCGGGGGTAAGATCAACTACAGCTCACCTGTGAATGAGATTATTGTGAAAGACAACAGCGCTGTTGGCATAAAGTTGAAGAGCGGTGAAGAGATTGACGGTGATAATATTGTATCTGCTGCAGATGGCCATAGTACCCTGTTCGATATGCTGGGTGGCAGATATATTACTCCCAGACTGAAACAAGTATATGATAGCTTCCCTCTCTTTCCTTCTTCAGTCTTCATCGGAATTGGAGTAAACAGAGACCTATCTCATCTTCCTAACAGCACTTATATCCGAACAGATCCACCCTTTGTTCTTCCGGATGAGTCCACTCACAGTCATCTCAGTACCACAGTCTATAATTTCGACCCAACACTAGCACCTGAAGGAAAGACCACTGTTACCGTGATCCTTCACACATGGAACGATTCCTACTGGAGCGAGCTCGCCAGTAGCGATCGTGCAAAATACAATGCAACAAAGGATCAAATCGGAACACAAGTATTGGAGGCGGTTGGTAGACGTTTTCCAGATATCAAAGATTCAGCTGAAGTCATAGATGTGTCCACTCCCCACACGGTGAAAAGATACACAAACAACTGGCGCGGTAGTTTTGAAGGATTCGCCGCAACTCCCATGACACTGATTACAAGACTCCCAAAAGCTGTGCCTGGACTGAGGAACTGCTACATGATCGGTCAATGGACAACTCCCGGAGGAGGTATTCCAACTGCTGCCCTAGATGGGCGCAATATCGCAATCGATCTTTGTAAGAAGGACAAGAAGAGGTTTACTCCATAGGTGGTATCGATGGTTTCCGTGCGGGATTTCTCTATGCTCCCTCTTCATAGAACTGATTGCAGGTCTTTGCTCATCAGATTCCTCCGTGATTGCCAAGTACTCTTTCGAGCTTTCTAGTCTTTACAACCTAAGAAGAGACAAAGGACAGGCTTTCCTTCAGTGCTTGGAATGGCCTGTCCTTTTGGGTTAGATGAAGCTGTTTGCCTTCTCAGCATTCTTCTGTTGCTCCTATGGGGTGAATGCCAGGCCAATATGGTCGCAACATCCTGCGAAAGGAGCAGTTTTGGGTGCAGTGGTTTCTTCAGGTATGTCTCTACCTTCATAGAGAACTACGGTCTCTACCGAAGCGGAAACCACTGAAAATGAACCAATCAGAACAAACACAAGGAGAGATAACAGTACCAGACGCAGCATGATTCTTCTCATTCTTCTCACCTCCTTTTCACCCGGCGTTAGTGCCTTCATTCTGCTTCGATTCACTCCCTGACTATCTTCAATGCTCTTGAAACCTCTGAATATTCTGCCACTGATAATCTGACAATGAAGTTATCTTCTGGCTGTTTGAGCTTTTTGTCTTGTCAAGGAACTGGTTGTACATTCTTTTCGGAAAACATGGGTAATCACTTTCTGACATGAGTATATGATCGTTCTGAGAAGCGGAGCGGTGCACTCTTTCTTCTTGTGATAGGTCCACTGTGCAATCTTTTCTGGAGAAGCCTTTTAGCCAATGAAAATATAGAAAAGACTCTTTCTTCTTGTTCCTTGTTGATTTTCACACGATGCAATGGACTAATAGAATGATGCTATAGAGGCGTTGTCCGGTATATACTTCCTTAGTCAACACAAAACGCTTCTGCAGATGATGCGGCAGGTGACTGGCCGGTGTCAGAAATATCGGACGATGAAGTACTGACTGTTGCAAGAGTCATGGCAGACAGCTTTCTCGATGATCCCCTTAATAGAGCAGTCCTGGAAGGCATTGTTGGTGCTGACAAACTAATACAAGCACACTCACTTATTCTGGCAAGATATGCATCCAGAACAAAGAATCTCTATCTCCTGGATGGGACCGATCCGAGGGCCTTCTTGATAGCTTGTGACAGCAGAAAGGACAGCATCATCCAGCATGTTGCTCTTGGTCTGAGGATTGTACTGAAATCCTTCACAATACTCAATAAGAAGGATTTCAAGAGGCTTTCTGCTAATCATAAAGCAACTCACGACCTCGTGGATGCAGTATGGTACAGGCAGCATATAAGGGGACGTTATTTCAGAATAAGAATAGCTGCAGTAGATAAGAGTATCAGGGGAACAGGAGCGTTCAGAAGGTTAATGACTCCACTGTTCGAGTTCTGTGATACGCATGGTATCCCCATGGTGCTTGAAACCCATAATCCATCTAACGTCGGGCTCTATAAGCACTTTGGCTTTGAACTGTTAAGAACGATATCTTCTCCACAGATCGGTATTAAGCAGTTCTGCATGGTAAAGAAACCATTAACAAAAGCCTGAAGCGCCATACTCTGATGTGGTATATTTCTTTGAGGAATGGCTGAAACAATCAGTTCTCTCGGGGAGGGAAGCAAATGGATTATGAATTCACTACAGAAAGTGAACCTGTGCAACACGTACTTTCGATACGCACTTTCTCATCTGCCAGGAAACTGCCTGAACTCTTTTCAGAAACGCTCGCGTCAATTGCACAATACATGGCCGCGATTGGTGAAACACCTGTTAATGCTGCTTTTGCAGCGTACTACAACATGGATATGGATAACCTCGATGTCGAAATCGGTTTTGTTGTAGACAAATCCTTGCCTGGTAGTGACAAAATAAAGTCAGGAGAAATCCCCCCAGGCAGAAAGGCTTCATGCCTCTTCAAAGGACCATATGGTGAGCTCCAGAACGTCTATGCATCCATGCAGCAGTGGATGAATGAGAACAACTACGTTCCTACGGGTGTGGCATACGAGTTCTACTACAACTCTCCAGCTGAAGTATCAGAGAGTGAACTAATGACAAGAGTCGTTTTTCCCCTCAGATAGACCGAAGAGTGTTCTGGTCTCTCCAGTTGGAAACAATCACATTTCACAAGAGGGTATTCAAGAATGCTAGTGTGTTTTGCCTACATGAAGAAAGGGGCCTCTCAGGGCCCCTTTGCTTTCTTGCGTCTCTTCAGTAGACAGCTACGGCTGCACTCTCTTTGAGATATTCAGCCAATTCATAGAAATCGACTTCGTATATGCCCCATCCGTTTTCATCCACTTCGACAAACGCTACTCCTTTGATCTCGTTTCTCTCAATATATCCTGCGGCATCTGGAGAAGATCTGTATAGCAGTGGCCCTGCGGCATCTGGAGGGACTATCATCCAGTTGTTGGTAGGCACCGGATTGACTTCCCCTGTGTGCTGTATGTACTTGATTATCGCTTCCCTGTTGATTTCCGTAGTCTCAAGGATTATGTTTTCTGCGACGTGGGGGAAATTCCCTCCGCCGCTACCACGATAGTTATTCGTCACAACAAGGAACTCCATGCTTGCATCGAGTGGCTCTCCATTGTACCTTGCACCAACAAGGCGCTCTCCAACTGGTTTGGTAATATCATAAGCATATTCAATTCCTTCAATGACATCGAAGTTGTACTCTCTGAAGTCGTAATTCACTATGTGCTGTGGGGACGTCAGGCTGGGGTTAATCTGGTTGAAGTTGACTGCTGAAGCTTCCAGCCAGTCCTTAATCTGCTCACCGTTAAGCTTGGCTACGTAAATCGTGTTCGGATATATGTAGATGTCAGTAATCGACCCTATCGTGATATCACCCAGAACATGTGTGAAGTAGCCTGGTCCTTGTCTGCCTGCAATGAACGGGGCAGCTGCACTGATAATCGGTAGATCTTCGTACTCGGATCCCGCAAACGTGAGTTCTGCCCACCATATCTGGGCTTCATTGACTATCTGGGTGACAGGGTTGTCCATGATCCTTGAGAAGTAAGAAGTGATCTCGGTGTCAGTCCATCCAATTGGACTTCTAACATATTCGATCGTATCCCTGTGGCGTTCGCCTACAATGGCTTCAATCAGAGGATGAGATTCCACTTCTTCGTTCACAGGAAGGAGTTCACTCCAACTGTTCTGTACTTCCCACTTACCTGCATTCCAGTCATACGTGAGACTCATATGAATCAGACCAAGATGCGAACCCCAGGATCCTGGAAGGATCGTAGGCACACCGAAGATGTGGCCGGTCTCATTATCGATGCCTTCAATACCTTCGAAATCACCAGGGAATTCCTCATGCTGATGCCCAAGAATCATCGCATCAATTCCATCAATCTGTGCAAGGTAGTATCCTACGTTTTCTCTGGCCAAATAGCTGTCTGGTGGTTCTGTCGATATTCCACCGTGGTTGACCACGACTACCAGGTCTGCCTGGTCCCTGAGTATTGGTATGTACTTCTCCGCCTGAGGAAGGATTTCCTGGGTGAATACCCTTCCTTCAAGATGACGTCTTCCCCAATTCATTATCTGAGGCGGGGTGAATCCGATGACTGCAATTCTAATTGGAATACCGTCGATCTCTCTCTTGAGAATAACGTATGGATCGACAAAGAACTCCTTTGGATTGTCTGCAAGCCTAATGTTTGCTGAAATCCATGGAAAGACAGAGTTGCTCTTTGCCCTTTCGAAGAACTCGATACCAAAGTCTGTCGTCTCATGATTACCCACGGTTACCGCATCATACCCCATGAAATTGTAGGCTCGGATGATTGCCTGAAACTCAAATCCTTCCAGTGGGTTAACATCAGCCTCGTAATCACCAACAAGGCTCCCCTGGATCAGGTCCCCAGTATCGAACAGTAGAGTGTTAGGAAAATCCTTCCGCACCTGTTCTACAAGTGTGAAGATCTTTGAAAGCCCGATACCTTCATTAGGTCGGTCTGCCATGTAGTCATAGGGCATTATGTACTGGTGCATGTCTGTTGTCCCCATGATGACGAGCGTATGATCCGTTTTACCTGACTGCGCAAGCACAAGACCTGATACAAACAGAAGCGAAACAAGTAACAGAACCAGTACTTTCCTACTTCTGATCATTCTGACACTCCTCCTTATAAATAGATTATGAGCAGAGCTGGTGAGAATCCTGAAAGATAATACTTCTTTATGGATTATATCACTGCCCTCACTCAGAACATGACCCCAAAGACAGCTCTTTACGGGGAAAAAGAGGCATGAAGACACCAATGGACTCCTTCTTCTTCCTGCTCCTTTGATAGTCATAATCGAGTGAAGAGTTTTCGCGCAAGTCTAATGCTGGGAAAGATGCACTGAAGTCTCACTATCTGTTTGATCTATTTAGTTCTGTCGAGATAGGACGATTAGTATGCTGATTAGACATCCAGAATAAAGGCAGTCTTCTTCATCAATATGCTTTTCTCCGAACATTCACAAGAAAACCGTCCGGCTCATACCGGACGACACTAGATTAACTCTGCGGACCCACATTACTACCAGACTACTATTCGTCCCTCAACCTTCGGGAAGAGTGGACTGAACTCCTGTATGTAGGCAATAAGCATTTCTTGATCTGTTCTGTCTGCGGTAGCAATAACCTCTGCTGTTTCAAGCATGGTATAGGCATCTCCACCAGCAGCAAGGAACTCGTTCGTGGCAACTGTGTACATCTTCCCGGGAAGAAGCGGGTCATTTCCAACAAACGCCATCCAGATTCTTTCACCGGGAGGCATTGAAGGATCAAAGAAGAACCTGATTCCGCTCACTTGCAGGAACTTGCCAGCCGCTTCGGGGTATGAAGCTACACCGTGTTCTAGCATGGCA
This sequence comes from uncultured Thermotogaceae bacterium, assembly GCA_964611155.1. GTDB lineage: Bacteria > Thermotogota > Thermotogae > Petrotogales > Kosmotogaceae > UBA9910. The sequence continues at coordinate 5,830 of CAZSXB010000054.1, read as the reverse complement.
ATAATCTGGGCACCACTCATTTTCAGGACCACGACTTCGTTGTTGAATGCCATAATTTCCATGGCGTTTTCGAGCGTGAGCTCACCAAGTGCTGCAGGAGCCCTGATACCTCCACCATTGTAGACTGCAATATCTGCACCAGTATAGTGGCGGATCATATCCGTTATCATATTCCCAAGATTCGTCTCCTGGCTTCTCAAGTGTTCTCTTTCTCCGTTTAGGCTTATGGCTGTTTCGCCAATAGCCATGTCAAATGCAAATGAAAGCCCAGCCACAAGAGCTAGAACCACTGCAATGACAAGCGCTCTACCAAAGAACTTCATATGTCTCTCCTCCTCTTTGCTGTTCTATTTTGAATATGGGGTCTTCACTCTCGACAGATCTTACACCGGTCAGTCTCTTTCGTTAGAAAGAGATATCGCCTGTCACTAAGCCAGGCGATATCTTGCGTTTCACTGTGTTTGACTTACCAGACAACTACGATACGTCCCTCTACTTTCGGAAAGACCGGGCTGTTCTCCATCAAATGTCTTATGAACACCTGCTGTTCAGTAACGCCTAGATCAGTAAGCTCTTTATCCAAGAACATCTCGTAAGCATCTCCACCAGCTGCCAGGAAGTCACTGGTAGCAAGAACATACGTCTTGTTGATGTGAAGAGGCTCCCCGCCAACGTATACGTTAAGCACTCTTTGTCCAGCGGGCTTGTTAGGGTTAAAGTAAAACCTGAGTCCGCTGACGTGCAGGAATTTCCCTGCCACTGCCGGGTAAGCATCTACACTATGTTCAAGGATTTCGATCAACTCTGCTCCCGTCACCTCAAGCGTTACAAGCCCATTCTCAAAGGGGAATATCTCCATTGCCTTCTCCAGGGTGATCTCTCCAAGCTTCGCAGATGCCCTTATCCCGCCTCCATTCCAGACAGCGATGTCAGCGCCAGAAAAAGCACGCATGGCATCTGTTAACAGATTCCCGAGATTCGTCTCCTGTGTTCTGACGGCTTCTCTTTCGCCATTAAGATCGATACCTGTCGAACCGATCACTGTGTCCAGAGCAAAGACAGCACCCGCAGTAAGCGCAAGCATTAGAGCAAAGACAACAACAACTCTTTTTAAGACCTTTTCACTCATAGACCAAACCCTCCTTCTAGTTTTTTGCAGTTTTGAAGTCCCTCAGTCAGACGTGTATCCAGCAACAATAGAATCAGAACATCCTAGAAGCCCAGAATCAGTCTCCTGATTTCATCTCTGAACTCCTGCATCATTTCGTCGAGCTCTTCGTCAGGATCAACCAGTTCTTTACCTTCACTGGCAGGTATTACTCTGGCTTCCATGACGGGTCTTTCTCCACTCAAATCAATCGTTACCATTCCAAGGTACTTGGTATATTCATTTGCCTGAACGATAAGGGTATCGCCAACCCATTCACCGCGCAAATGGAGGCAATGACTATGACCGTCAACAAACAGGTCAATACCCTGTACCTGAGAAACGACAGCTTTTGTGGCTGATGTACCGACGTGTCCTACCGCAATGACCATATCAACTTTGTATTCGTTTCTTAGCAGATCAACGTATTTGCGAGAGGCTTCAATCATATCGCCGAACTCGATACCGATGATGTTATTTGGATGCGTTGTTGTATAGGTATCTGATGTGGCCAACCCGAAAACACCAATCGAATAATCACCAACCTCCTTAACTACGTACGGATTGAATAGAAGCACTCCGTCCTTGAAAACATTCGCTGCAACCAGATGAAATTCCATCATCTCTTCGAGTTCAAGAAGCCTGTCATAACCGTAGTTGAAATCGTGGTTTCCAGGAACCATGAAGTCATACCCCACAAGATTCATAGAGATGACTGCACTCTCACCTTCAAGCCTGTCGGTAATCGGCCTTCCGTGAATAGTGTCTCCAGCATCCATAACCAGCACATGGTCATAGCGTTCGCGGTAATATTCCACAAGTGCCCTGATGTAGGGCATACCGAGCATTCCGTCGCCGATCTCTATTCTGCCATGAATGTCGTTAGTGTGCAGAATTACAAGGTCAACGCCTGCAGCAAAAACCAGCGAACTTATAAATAATACAAAGGCGAGGAATATGCTCACAAAAATCCTCTTGTCTAATCTCATTTGTCTCCCTCCCTGTTTTCGATTTACTGAAGTCAGAATACCTTCTATTAAATTATACTAAAACACGTCCTCTTTTCCAATGTCACATCAGGTGCTCTTTTACAAACATCGACTATTCAGCGCTCAGATTACATCTGCGCAACGAGTTAACAGTTGCACGTGCTGCTATCTGACTGTGCTGCTCAGACACGATGATATTTCTCGCTATTTGAGCAATTGCAGTATCAAAAACACTTAGACCATTGGGATCTATTTCTGATCATCTGCTTAAGAGTTACACTTTACTCATGATCACTGAGTATTCACCCAAAGAACTTTTCTTATCGACTGGTACCTTACTCCTTTCCTGGCTCCATAATCGAACTGCTAAGAAAGCACTCATTTGATCGCTTGGAATAAAAAGCTGTTAATATAGAAAAAGCGAAGCTTCACGATAATCACTCATCCCTCTGGTTGGGTGACATTTATGGTGACAAACATGAACGATCATGGACGAGCCAACGCAAAAGGTAGACCAGGAATACCTCGAGAGAGCTACTCATTGCCGGATTCTGACATTGATCATCCCCAGGGCGATGTAATCTGGGAAACTGACGCCTCTGGTTTCTATTCATTTGTTAGCCATAATGTAGAAGATGTTTTCGGATATACAACTGATGAGTTTGTTGGAAAGACACATCTGGGCGATTTCTTTCCAACGAACAAATCCAAAGAGTTCAGATCCTTGCTTTCTGACAGATTCGCACAGAGAGAACCGTTTGTGGACTTTGTAACTGAAGTTGAATTGCCAGACAACTCAAAAAAGTGGCTTTCATCTACAGGAGTACCGGTTTTTGACGATAACGGATCTTTTGCCGGCTATCATGGAATGCATGTCGATGTAACCCACAGGAAGCAAAAAGACCTGAGCTCTTTGAAGGATGAAGAAAGAGCAAAGAGGCAACGTGCTGTAATTGCAGAACTGGCTATTGACAAGGCAATAACGGAAGGAATCCTTCCTGAAGCAATCGAAAAGATCTGCAAATCGCTTTCGGCCACTCTCTCAGTGGAAAGGGCCAGTGTCTGGGTGCTGAGTGATGATGCCTCAGAACTCCGCTGCCTTTCACTCTATGAAGCTGGTTCAGATAGATATGTCAGTGAGGGTGTTCTTGATACTTCCGTCTTTCCCGCTTACTTCAGTGCCATCCGTGGCGAGAGTAGAATATACGCCAGTAATGCGCAGTCTGATCCCCGAACGAGAGAATTGAAGAGCTGCTACCTTGCCCCGATAGGAATAACTTCAATGCTTGATGCCGGGATTTTCGTTGAAGGCGAACTCGCGGGAGTAGTCTCTGCTGAACACACAGGGAAGAGTCGTAGATGGCACACGGATGAAGAAGGCTTTGTATCAACACTGGCTGCAGTAGTAGCGCAGGCATTTACAAATGCACGCCGCAAGAAAGCTGAGAATGCTCTGAGAGAAAGTAAGAATCTCCTGCAAGGAGTATTTGACAGTATCCAGGATGGCATAAGTGTCTTGACCCCGGACCTGGTTATCAGGAGTGTTAATAGGTCAATGGAGAAATGGTATTCCGCGAAGATGCCGCTTGTGGGAAAGAAGTGTTACGAGGTCTACCAGCATCGAGACGAACCTTGTACCCTGTGTCCATCTCTTGAGTCAATTGAGAAGAAAACGATATCGAGTCATGTGGTACCCCTGATGGACCGACAAAAGAGAACCGGCTGGCTGGAGCTGTACTCATATCCTCTGCTCGACTCCTCGGGAAATGTTAGCGGGGTCGTAGAGTTTGTTCGCGACATCACAGATCGAAAGAAAGCCGAGGAAGCTCTGCGCGACAGTGTGGAAAGGCTTGCGAAGACCACAGAAAGTGCCGTTCAAGCACTCGCTTCAACAACAGAATTGCGTGATCCTTATACAGCAGGGCATCAGAGAAGAGTTGCTGAACTGTCTGTTGCCATAGCAAAGCGGTATAACCTTGATGAAGCAATCACCTCCAACCTGCGTCTTGCCTCACTCGTGCATGATGTGGGGAAGATTCAGGTCCCTGCTGAAATACTCAACAGACCTGGAAAGCTTGGCAATCTAGAAATGGACATAATCAGGGATCATCCAAGAGCCGCAAGAGACTTGTTCAGAAACGTTGACTTCGCCTCGGATATCGCGGAGATCGTATATCAGCATCACGAAAGACTTGATGGTAGTGGGTATCCTCAGGGATTATCTGGAGCGGATATTCTTCTGGAATCCAGAATTCTGGCAGTCGCCGACGTTGTTGAGGCAATGTCCTCTCATCGTCCGTACAGGCCTGCCCTGGGAATTGAAGTGGCTTTGGCTGAGATAGAAGAAAACACAAATAAGCTGTATGACCCTCAAGTTGCTAAGGTCTGCTTGAAGCTCTTCCGTGAAGAAGGATTCCAGTTCTCAGACGATCATCAGGTTATCCTGTAACTCACCAGGTATCGGCCGTGATTCGCCTTGTTCCAACACTCGAGCCATCTGTTGCTGAAGACTCTATGTATAAGAGACTGTGCAGACGAAAGCAATAGCTCATTAATGAGGGACGAAGATCTCACCAAAGATAAACCAGAGAACAAAGGCACCCAGTCCAACTGAGAAGTACACAAGAATTGACCGCTCCTTGTTTTTCAGAACGCTGACGGCTCCAAATACCAGCGCGAGAATCCCACTGGCGCCAGCCAGGAGTAATACCGCCGCAAATACAGGATAATCGAAGAACTTGTCTGCCCGAGGGCTGGCTGGTCCGCCAATATCAAAATGAGCAAAGATATAGAAGGTCGTCAAAAATACAGCAAAAAGGACTATCAGCCTTATTGACATCTTTCCGTTCTTTGTCCTTGGCATAATACTCATCCTCATTTCTTCCACCTTCCCAACTGTACTTCCATGGTTTCACATCTCAAGTGATTCAGAACCCTATCAACACTTCTGAGGCAAGAACAAGAGATGATCAGTCCGTCTTCATTGAGTTATAAGGTTTCTGACAATCCTCGCAACTGTCTGCAAGGTGTCCAAGTCTTATGTACTTCAACTGCCCATGTTCCCGGCCAAAATACGAGCCACTAGCGGCCTGGCAATAAAATCAAACCACGAAGCCCGACAAGATAACGGTAGTGCCTTTTCAGGAACTCTCGTCACACACTACAACCAGAGGTCTTCCTTCTGAGTTCACCAGTTTCTTTAAGTCCTCTGGTTCAACACTTACAATAGCCCCGAATGCCTTCGTTTCTTGTGCAATAATCGCACCCGCAGCCGCAACTGATCTACCTGCTCCAGCAGCCCCGCTATTGCTCGTGAATCAAATCATTTCTTTGACTGATTCCCAAATTCTGAGCTTCTAGTTCTTCGCTAACTCTGTGCTAACAGTTTGGACTCGGATATTCTATCACACGCAATTGGCAGTGCTATCAACCCCGTCAGGTGGCAACCATCAGTTCTATACCGGCTTTAACAATAGTAGCAAGAGTTCATAGAACCAATGCTTATGCTTTGATAATGATTACATGAGTGTAATGCCTGCGTCAACCATAACAAGATAGACGGTAATATTTGTCGTATATTATTTTCTCAGAAGAAGTTCTGTAGCACGATGAAACTTGGAAAACCTTATCAAATAACAAAGAGGTGAAAAAGGATGAAGAAAGTATTGTTAGCAGTGTTAATGGTTGGATTTTT
>CAZSXB010000053.1:0-13791 GCA_964611155.1 uncultured Thermotogaceae bacterium | reverse complement strand
GCACTATCGGTTGGTTCATCGGACTTGTCTGGATTCTCCCGGTAATGGGAATTCTCATGACTGCAATCAGACCATATAGCGAAGTCATAGATGGTTGGTGGCGGCTCGAAAGCTTCAATCCAACCTTCTCGAATTTCATGAACGCTTTGACACATCCTACCGCCTCCATGCTGGAAGGTATGGTGAATTCCCTGATAATCGCTGTACCAGCAACGATTCTGCCCCTACTGCTTGCAACAATTGCAGGCTATGGTATTTCCAGGTACAAGTTCCCGTTTAGAAAGTCACTTGTTGTTGCGGTTGTCTTCACATTGGCCTTACCCCAACAGATGATAGCAGTCCCATTATTCAGTCTAATGAGCAATCTCGGGCTGGTAGATACTTACGCTGCTTTGATTCTGGTACATACTGCTTGGGGAATTCCCTGGATCACGTTTTTCATGAGAAATTACTTCAAAACCCTCCCCAACGACATGGAAGAAGCTGCAAGAATTGATGGAGCAACAGATTTTCAGATATTCTACCGTGTTGTACTGCCAAATGCTTTTCCTGCAATAGCTTCAGCATCTGCTCTTCAGTTCACCTGGGTTTGGAGCGATTTCTTCCTGGCGCTGATTCTGATATATTCCCCTGACAGAATCCTTGCGACCCAGAGAGTTCCCTTGATGAGGGGACAATATCATGTCGACTGGGGACTTCTATCCGCAGCATCAATTCTGGTCATGATCGTTCCGATTCTGATCTACGTATTCTTGCAGCGGTATTATGTACGAGGAATGGTAGGCTGGTCTTCAAAGTAGACACAAGTTATCGATATGTTATGAGCAAAGGTGATTCAGCTTGAGAACCGAAGAAATTCGCTGGGACAATTTGACAAAGCTCCTTGATCAACTATTCATACACAAAAAGAGATTCCGTAGTGAACTGGCAAGGGACATTCATGTCAGAAAATCCACTATGAGCTACCTGATCGAAGAGCTTTACGATTTGGATATGATACGTATTAACAGAACTGCTTCTCAGGGACGCGGCAGACCTAATGAGGAGATTTCTTTGAATGCCGACCACGGTTACGTGTTTGGCGCAAAACTTGGCAGAGAATCGCTTAGAGTCATTGTCTACGACTTCTCTCTCAGATTCATTGATTCCAGAGAGTACTTCATAAGAGATTACTTAGAGCACCAAGAACCAGTAAGGCAAGCTCTTGGAGCCTCAGAAGAGATCTTTGCGGCGTATAGGCCAACCGCATTAGGATTGGCCGTCTCTGGTTCTGTTGATATAAGAAGATCATCGGTGAGTTTCTCGCCGATATTAGGGCTTTCAAACTATGATCTCCGACCGTTTCTGCAGAAGAGAGGAGTTGCTGACGCCTTTCTCTGCAACGATGTGGACGCCCTTCATGTAGGTGAGATCATCAAGACAGGGGTACTGAGAGACTCTTCTCTGGCTATCAGTTTCGGTGTAGGTGTCGGGGCCTCCTTTTACGATGGCGAAGACATTGTGGCGGGGAGTGACGGCAAAACTTCATTTGAGCTTGGGCACCTTGGGGCTGTCAAGGATGGAGAACATTGTTATTGCGGAAGAACGGGTTGTCTAGAAACTGTAGCTTCCGAGTATGGCCTGGTCAAAGAAAGCGCCAAGTCAATCACACACTTCGTAGAGAGCTTTGAAGAGTTCTTTCCCTTGATTCAGAAGATTCGAAATGCCGCCGCAATGGGAAAGGAACTAGAGAAATACGGGCCCATCATTGATCATCTCTCCTATCATGTGTCTTCACTGGTTCTGCTCTTAAGGCCAAAGAACGTACTCATAGGAGGAGAAGGGATTGTTAACCAATGGATCTTCGACTCGCTCTCTGAGAAGATAAGAGCATCATTAGGAGAAACATGGGACATTCCGGCTTCCATTAGACGTGTAACTGATCCCGAAACATGGGAAAAGGGCAGTGCGTTCATGGCACTACGTCAATATGTCAGAAAGAAGCTATGGAGAGCTCCAAAAGGTAAGTCTGTCAGAGCTCCTTGAAGAGCTTGAGATAGTCAGAAAGATGACGCGTTGTGAGGAAGCACTCTCTTACTATCTCATAACCCTTATCTCCAAATTTCTTTGCCAGTGATCTGTCCCTGAGTAGTTTACCAGTATACTCAATGGTTTCATCTACACTATTCACAAGATAACCGTTTACCCCGTGCTTCACCTGAAGAGGTATTCCTCCCACATTGCCTCCAATGACCGGAGCCTTCTTCCACATGGCTTCACTCATAGTTAGCGCAAAACCTTCCCTGATTGACTTCTGCAGAACAACGTTACTGATTCTCTGAGCAGCATTCACTTCGATTTCAGCAATTCCATGGAAATTCGACAGGACTTTGATATCATAATCTGTTCCCGCATATCTGAGCAGGTCATCGTATATTTCCCACCCCTCGGGATCATCGGAAGCCATTGCTCCAATCATGAGCAACTGAAGCCCTTCAAACTCTTCCTTGAGAGCTCTGTAGACGTCAACAACTCCCATTGGATCCTTCCAGGGATCGAATCTTGAGACTTGCGAGATTATGGGTCTACCCACATCAACGCGCAGTTTTTTCACAGCAAGCTTCAATTCATTCTCGCTAAGGGCCCTGTTCTTGTTGCTTAGTGGATCAATCGAAGGAGGAATCTCTACTATTCTGCCTATCGATATACCGTCTTTTGCGTAGTCACGAAGCGTGAAGACCCCAGCATCATAATACTGAAGATGGCTGTTTAGAAAATCCCAGAAATCCATATTAGGAGAAGAAGTGTCAATATGACATCTCCATACCAGTCTGGCTTCTCCGAAGTCGACAAACTCAGGGAGCCCCACAGGTTGAGGATCATGTATGATTACGTAGTCGTATGCTCCGAATGAATATCGACGAGCGTTTTCTCTGGTTACTCTGACAAAGAGCTCTTTGTCTTCCTTGTTCATCTTGTCGTCCTTTCCCTGAAGAGCATTGTGCATTCGCTTTGTCAATTCAAAGAACTCGCCAGGCGCTTCAATAACCGCCCAGTCAGCAACAAGACCAGCATCATTCATCAGCGGAACAAGTGTATGAAGGATCTCTGCTACCCCACCTCCGTAAGCAGTTGCATTTATGTGGAGAACCCTCGCTCCCTTCAAGTCACGAGAAAGCAGTTCTATCTCCTCGATCTTTTCTTCAGATACGAATGCCCTGTAGTCTTTGAGACTTTTCTTCATTGTTTCTACTTTCTTCATTCTGGCACCTCCCGTTCTTCGACTATTATACAATATTAGTTCGTGACTTGAAAAAAATCATTAGTGTCTTTCTGAGACATCTACAGATGACTAGCCTTCTCAGACGTTATTCACCTATGATTTTCACCAGAACGCGCTTCTTTCGCTTACCATCAAACTCACCGTAGAATATCTGTTCCCATGGACCGAAATCAAGTCTTCCTTTTGTCAAAGCTACAACAACTTCTCTCCCCATGATTGTCCTCTTGAGATGTGCATCGGCATTGTCTTCGTACCCGTTATGTTCATATTGCGAATACGGCTTCTCTGGAGCGATTTTCTCAAGCCATTTCTCGAAATCCCTGTGAAGACCCGATTCGTTATCGTTAATAAACACACTGGCTGTTATGTGCATTGCATTGACAAGTACAAACCCTTCCATAACTCCACTCTCTTGAACGCATTTCTCAACTTCTCCTGTGATGTTCACGAGCTCCCTTCGACTCCTGGTTTCAAACCACAGTTCTTTTCTGTAGCTCCTCATAATCTTCCTCCTTTGCGCCGAAATAGCTGTTCTTCTTGCCAGTTATCATGATAACACCATGGCATCTCGAGTCTACGAAGACAGAGGTTTTTCCTAGACGTAACCAATGAGTGATAAACTATCACAAGACAAAGAAGCTGGGTGATTAACTTGATAATTCGAGATGTCAGACCTGAAGACAACGAGAAACTTCTTGAGATTGAAAAGAGTTCTGCACAGGAAGGAAAGATCTGGCTTACATCTTATAGAGCAGACTTCTTTGAGAAGTCCCGCTATTTCCGCGAAGGATTCTTCCTCGTGGCGGAAGATGAACGCGATGGAGAACTAATTGGTTGTGCAGGCGCTGGTTATGCGCACTATTCACTCAAAGGTGAGAGGGTCAAAGGTGTTTACCTGTATGGTCTCAGGACAAATCCCAGGTTCAGGCTGAAGGTTGCTTTCTGGCTCAAGGCCCTCATCAAAAGGATGACAGAAACCCTGCGAGACTCTGATGGAATCTTCGCCTACGGGTCCGTCAAGATCGATAACAACCGCTCTGCAAAGATATCCAGGCATCTTGGATTCTTTCCCGAACGTGTATTCAACATCTATGCCGTTCCTGTTATTCGTAAGCCCAGGGTGAAGGGAACATTGGTCGATTATGCACCAGCAATTGATGAACTGAGTTCAGTCTTCGAAAGTGCTTCTGTCAAAGGAGATCTGGTTCCTCTGGATCTCCATGAGACGTTTTTCCCTCAGTTACTGGACCAGGAAAGGATCCGGATAGTGCGATTCGGTTCGGCACGTGCCATAGTATGGGACACAACTGGTCAAACTGACTTCTCTATTTCAAAGCTCAATGGGAGTTTGAGACCTCTTCACAAGGTTCTGAGGGGAGTGGCAATAACTGTTCCTGCTATCAGAGTGCCGCAAATCGGTCAACCCATAAAGTCCTGGCAGGTAATTGAATTCAGCTACAAACACAAGAAGGACGGTGAAAGATTGGTAAGAGCACTCCACAATGCTGCGTGGAGAGAAAAAGTGCACCTGCTGACTTTTGGAGAGGATGCCACAGACGATAGAATTCGCTGCCTGCTTGGAATTCTCACTTTCAAATTGCCATTTCAGATAGTGACTATCAACAGAGAAAACACACCTCTTGGACTCAACAAAATCCCGATATGGCCTCCCACATTGTGAAAAAGAGAGGGACTCTATGTCCCTCTCTGGCACGCCCGGAGGGAATCGAACCCCCAACCTACGGTTTTGGAGACCGCCGCTCTGCCAGTTGAGCCACGGGCGTATGCTTCAAATTATAAACCAGTGCAATTAGCTTTTCAACACTAAAGAATAAGCATGGTTAGAACAACAGCGATGAACCCGACGAAAAGCACAAGAGATTCATCGAGTTTCTCCGGTTTCGTGCTTATCGGCCGGAAGTACTTTCGAATCAAGAAATACAACACAACTCCTGCTCCAATGACTGCCAGAGACTCCCCCAGCTTGTAATAGTCGAATTTAATCACGCCATGAAAGAGAATCCCTGATGATAGTAATACATACGACATTATCAGGAGTTTTGGTAACTTGAGCTTCCTCTTGGAAAGAGGAATGAACACGAACTTGCAGAAGCTAATAACAGTAGCTACAGAGGCAACAGTTAACATGACTACCCCTGTCAATGGCACCGAATCGATTATCCCTCCCTTTGTAACATAACCTGATGTAAGAGGGAAACCAATTATCGCCAGAGATCCTATCAAAAGCGGTATGTATTCGCCGACGGTCATCTTTCCTTTCCATTTTGAGAGATCTTGAGTTTTGAGTCTCTCCGAGATCTTGCCAGCAGAAAGTAATAGAAGACCTTTGAAAATCGAATGACTGAAAGCATGCCAGGCACCATGGATATTAGAAGCAGTTACAATGAATCCTATTTGTGAGAAAGTGTGGTAAGCAAGGACTCGCTGGGATTTCCTGGCGTTAAACGCATATACTGCACCTATTACAGCACTTATTGCACCTACTCCCAGGTACATAGGAGCCAACCACTGGAACGAGTCATAAGTGATAAATCTCAGTATCAGATAGTCTTCTGCTTTGATTATAATCCCCGAAAGAAGAGGAATCTCCGCAGGTGTACTGTCATATACATCCGGGAGCCACATGGAAACGAAGAACAATCCTGACTTCACAGAGAGTCCTGTAAAAATAAGAGCGCCTGCAAGACTGCCTATCTCATTGAGGCTTAAGAAGGAGAAGCTTCCAGTCCTCGCATAAGCCAGTCCAGCACCAATAAGAAAAACCGAGAAACCGACACTTGACAGGAGCGCATATTTCATTGCAGCCCATATCTGTTTCCCCTTCTTGCCATAGGCGATGAGAATGTAACCTACTATGGAAGCAAGTTCAAATGTTACGTAGATGTTGAAGAGGTCTCTGGATATATAGACAGCATTCAGACTGCCCAGGAGTATCATGATCAGGCCATAGAAAAAACCGTCATAGGTCGCTCTTGTCATTGCGCTCAAGCTAACAGCAACGGCCACAATAATCGATGACAGCATGAACGGGAGATTGAGCGCGTCGAATCCAACCGTTATCCCCGTGTCACCCCATCCACCGATCTGAAACGTTTTCTCCTGGTTGAGTTGCATTAGCAAAATGGTAATAACAGCCAGACAACAAAGAAAAAAGAGAACCTGCGCGAGCCTTTTCTTCCTGTGCAGAATAATCGCTATGCTGCCAGTAATGATAGGCAATGTCGGAAGAAGGAGAATATCCATTACTCCTCCTTATCCAGTATTCTCTCTATTGTTTTGGCATCCACCGTGTGGTACCGGTTCATGAGCATTATCGTGAAAACCAGTAGTAAGCAAAGGATTGAGAAATTGATCACGATTCCGGTGATTATTACTGCTTGGGGCACCGGATCCGAAAACGCTACAGCTGCCATACCAGTTGCAGGAACAACAGGTGCAAAAGTACCTGTTGCTGCCGAAACACCAACAAAGAAAAGAGTTGTTCCTGTCTCACATATCCCAAGCGAGATGATTTTCCTGATGAGATTTCGACTGGTTATCACTCCGAATATCCCGATCGCCACTGCGAAAAACGAGGTGTATGAGATTACTTGTGAAATCACAGTGGTCCCCTCCTGGCAACAAATTCTCCAACCATCTTCCACGAAGCTGCGTAGACTTTGAGTCCGATCAGAACATTCAGCATCGGAATAATGCCACCGCTGAAGAGTGCTCCAAAAGACTGTTTCTGGTTGAGTTGCTGAAAGACCTCAGGAAAGACTGCCGCAAATGTCATTGAAGATATGATTATCACAAAAGAGACCCCTTCTATGAGACCTGCTTTCATGCGTTCATACTGCCTGTTGACTCCCGAAAAACCTGAGGTAATAGCATAAAGGGAAATCCCACTGGCCAAGATTACCCCACCAGCAAATCCTCCCCCAGGTGAAAGATGCCCATTAAGGACCACAAAACAAAATGCGGTCAATGAAAGAACCCCAACAAGACTCCCATAAACCGAGGTTGAATTATCAATGGTCTGGTTATTGTGTTCATGAACCGGTTCTGACTTCAGCATAAGTGCCACAGCCATGGCCACCATAGTGAAAAGGATTATCTCGAAGAGGGTGTCATACACCCTCGACTGAAGGTAGACAGCAGTCACTGTATTCGGAACATTCAGTCTTTCAGATATCTCCATTACATTGTTATCATCACGGTACACAAGATTGTCCCATGCTCCGAAAGCGATTATCACGAAGCAATAGGCTATAAGGACAAAAGTCATGAAAGACTTCATAGATGTTTGCTCACCAATCGTTCAAGTTCTCCAGAATGAACAAGGATTTCCAGATCCTTCTCGAAAAAGGCCCTGATGTCTCTTGACGTTTCACTAAGAAGGAAGACAAACTCCGTCTCTTTCTCAGGAACCGCCCTTATTGCGGGGTTCTTTCTCATCAGTTTCTTCATCTCGAGAAAATCCAGCAGCTCGTTCTCATATTCATATCTGTTTACAGTGAGATAAGGAACCAGAATAATCCCGTCCTCGCTTTCGAGAGAATCTCTCGTGATTCCTCCGCAAATCACATCAATACGCCCTGACCTGAGAGCATTGATTGCTTCTCTCAAGTTATCATAGTTTACAGCGTCCACATCATATCCTTCCTTCTCATCAATCTTGCTTATGAGATCCCACTCAAGCCCCGCAAGGCCATCTTCTCCTTCTTCAATCATCTGCTGTTTACTTATATAACCAAGTCTGACCCTGCGCTGTTTTCTTATCGCCATTATGTAGACAAGCACCACGAGGACAACCCCTATGGTAACTTGTGTAAGGGCAACATCTGGGGCCCCTGCCAGGAACATCATAGCAGATGCGAGAAACCCGAGAATGCCGAACCAGATTACAGCATTGAATGAACTGGAAGATTTCAGAGCAAGAATGCTCGAAGCAACAAAGAGAACACCAAAGCTTATGATTACGGGTACCATGTCACTTCCTGCCCGATCTCAGATAAGCTTTTGCGATAACATGAGAGACCAGAGGACCGCCTACGATTAGAGCCAGAATAAGGAAAACGCCAGCATGAACACTCACCAGGTCGAGGAACACTGCTGAAATCACCAGAAGACTAAGCCCTACCGTATCCGAAATCCCTAGAAAATGAAGCGTAATAATCAAGGTCTTTGAACACACAGCCCTGACTGTTCCAGCAACCACCATAATGATCCCTGCAAAAAAGACTATAAGACCAGCAACAATCATCTGTCTGCCCCCAAAAAATAGGCCGCAATTATCGTTCCTCCACCATTCAGAAGCAAGAATACGATTATTAGCTCCACAAAGAACCTGATATCAAAGGCAGCCTTCATGAAGACAAGAGATATCGAAATCTTCGTTACTACTGAGGAATAGACAACCAGGAGTCTCCATGAATTGTCCTTCCTCGCGTAAAGGATCATAATAATGGAGGAGATTCCCGCAGCTATTACGGCAACAAACGCTAATGCCATTTCTCGACTCCGTGAATCACGTGTTTTCCATCTTCTTTAAGTACAACCATCTCATCAGGGGTCATGGTTATAGAAACCACTTCAGCGAACTCACTGATATGGTCTGAAGAGACGTCTTTCTCTCTCGATGTAAACAGAGGTTTCGAGACAATCATTCTGACAGCAGTGTAGACTGCCCTGGGAAAAGCTAGAATGATCTGCATGAGCGCATTAACACCCTTCCCCTTAGGCATAATACGCCTTGAGATAACCTCTACAGCCAAAGAAACAACAATCGCAGATAGAATGTCGGTGATTTTCAACGATTGACTCAGTCCCAACCACATCAAAAAGGATAATACAAAAATCATTCTTTCCTCCCCAATGGCCTTACTCTATGACTCTCATTTCCTGAAAAGTGCTGGTACCATCCTGTCAACCCATAATGATCAATCAAGGACAAGGCATCTTCATACTCTCTATCAGTTATTCTCCTTGAAATCTCAGGATAGTCGCGTGCATGAAATACAGGTCTATACTGAGACATCAGAGAGATTGGTACAGACGAAGACATCTCGTAAGCAACAAATTCGCCCATAGCGTCTGTGCCAGAAATCCCTTGAGGCAGAACCAAATGCCGCAAGATCAGACCTTTTGGAGTGTCATAACGATTTTCACTGAATGCTCCAACCTGTCTATACATCTCTTTGATCGCCTTCTGAGTGACCGTCCAGTAATCACTCGTTCCCGAATATTTCAGACCGTTGGTATCATCTGTATATCTAATATCTGCAAGATAGACATCGATTATTCCGTCGAGGAGTCTTATGATTTCAGCTCTCTCGTAACCGCTGGTGTTATAGACAATCGGAATACTAAGCCCACTGTTAACAGCTAACCCCAGACCCGCAAGTATTCCGGGAAGGTGTGCCGCTGGTGTAACCAGATTGATGTTTTCTGCTCCTTCACGCTGCAATCTCAGGAAGATCTCAGACAGCTCTTCAACTGAAATGTCAGCTCCGTTGTTCTTCTGACTGATCATGAAGTTCTGGCAGTAAACACACTTCATTGAACAGCCACAGAAGAATACCGTTCCGGAGCCGCCGCGTCCGACCAGAGGAGGTTCTTCACCGAAATGGAGTACAGCCGATGAAATCCTGGGTACTACTTTCTGTCCACAGAAACCTTTGCTGATCTCTCTGTTGACAGCACATTCTCTGGGACACAGTTTGCATGACTGCAGGCCCAAAACAGGAGATTCAAGAGTCTTCTTTATGAGACCTGCTTTTCTGTCACCATGCATTTCCTTCACCTATCCACCCTCATCAGGAAAAACCTTGATAACGGCCCCCAGATCCTTTAGCTTTGTCTGGATTTTCTCATATCCCCTGAAAATGTGAGCAGCTTCATGGATAATCGTCTCACCTTCAGCTATCAGTCCTGCAACAATCAATGCTGCTGTCGCACGAATGTCTGGCGCCTTGATCTCCGCTCCACTAAGCCCGGAAACACCTTTGATAAATGCTTTGCGGTTACATACTTTCACATCGGCTCCCATACGATTAAGCTCATCAACATAGCCGAAGCGATTCTCAAATACACCTTCTTCAACGACAGATTCTCCATTGGCTGTTGAGAGGGTAACGGTCAATAGTGGCTGAAGATCAGTGGGGAAACCTGGATACGGTTCTGATGAAACCTTTACCGCTCTCAGTGGAGAAGAAGCTCCAATGTGCACGCTGTCTTCAGTAACATCTATAACTCCTCCGATTTCCCTCATTATCTCCATCGGAACTGCTAAGTGCTCAGGGATTACTGATTTCACTGTAACTTCTCCAAGCGTGGCTAATCCTGCGAATAGGTATGTCCCGGCCTCAACCCTGTCTGGTATTACTCGATAATCCGTTCCGTGAAGGACCTCCTTGCCCACTATTTCAATAACTGACGTCCCTGCGCCTTTAACATCAGCACCACAACCATTCAGGAAACCCTGCAAATCGCAGACTTCCGGTTCTCTGGCGGCATTCTCGATTACCACTTTACTCCCCTTCATCAATGAAGCAACTGTCATGAGCTGTTCGGTCGCTCCAACACTGGGATACGGCAATTTGTAATGAATAAGATCATCAAATGAACCCGGCGAAACAGCCAAGACATCGCCGTGCTGCTCGCTGATTCTGAAACCAAGCTTTCTCAGTCCTCTCAGATGATAATCAACAGGTCTCTGTCCGATATTACACCCGCCTGGTTTGCCAACCTTGGCCCAGCCACACCTCACTGCAAGCGGTCCAAGCAAGTTGAAGGACGCTCTCATCTTCCCAATCAACTCATATGGGATATTCCCTACAACGATTTCCCCGGGCTCAATCCTCACAGTGTTTCCAGAGAAACTGACTTTGCGTCCTATCCTCTGAAGTATGGAAAGCATAGTAAATATATCTCTGAGCTCAGGAACATTGTCCAGGACAATTGTTTCATCGATCATTATCGACGCAGCAAGAATTGGTAAAGCAGAGTTTTTTGACCCACTTATCGTGACGCTTCCATTCAGACCAGTATCTCCGGTCACCACAATCTGACTCACAGTGTTGCACCCCCAAACTCAAAAAGCCCCTCAATGCAAAGATAAGCAATAAGATCTTTCACTTGCCTTTCAGCTAAAGAGTAATGATGTGACACGAGACGAATAGCGGCATCTCTGTTTTCTGTAACCGCGGCCACAATGTTAACATACTCCCCTAATGTAGCTATGTCTCCAAAGTTCTTCCATTCAATTTTACTGCGCAGACCGGATACCCAGTCAAACCCTATCGAGCTGTCAAAAACTGGCCTGATTCGATCATAATGCTCTTTATGTGAACTGCAGTCGTCATAGAGAGCAGACAGGAGTTTCGGCTCAATATGATGCGTTTTTGAAAGAAGCCCGGCAATCTCTCTCTCACCTGCAATTCCCTTGAGAACGTCCATCAGGTAAACAAAATCAGCAACCTGCGCTGCCTTAACTTCTGGTGAAAGCTTGTCATCTATCTCGGAAAACTCTTTCAGGCTCCGGATGACTGCTTCACCAATCCATTCGAGTTCCTCTGGATCACATTTGTCAATGGTATCCTGACTCGTATGATAATACCTGTCTGGAAGATGCCCAACGAAAGGAGCAGGCACTCCCAAAGGAAGAAAGGCACAGTGATCAGATCCACCAGAGAAAGGTATCTTATATACCCTCCTGAGTGGAATCGAATCGAATTTAGGGACGCTTCTTATCAGATGTTGAAAGAGGATGTTATCGTACACCTGATCGAGTACCGGCGGAGAGCTGCTCAAAAAAAGACTGGAGCCTGTCTTTGATTGTTCTTCCCCAACCATGTCGAGGTTTATCACTGCCCGGGGAAGTGCTTGCTGGTTCTTCAGCTTGATCGCATATGGAACGCTTCCGATGTACTCCGGAACGAGCACGATCTTAACGGGAATGACATCAGTCGAATCAGCTAGAAGGCTCGCAATCTCAAGAGCAAGTGCAGCACCGCTAGCGTTGTCATTCGCACCAGGAGACGTGTGACACAGGTGCGCAATAACCATGAAGTAGTCATCTTGCTTTTCTCCGACAAGATCTACCTCAAGTATCTCCAGTGAAGCCTGCCTGTCCAGAGAAGAGCATACCTCGGTCTTTATCCAGGTTCTTCCAGCCTCTACACTCTTCTCAAGCATCAGAAAACTCTCATAATTCAACGAGAACCCGTAGACACCGAGTGCAGCAGAGTCACTGTCCTGCCTTATTCTGAGGAAGTTCGTTGCATCTGGCATCATCTGCGGCGTTCTGCCGATCTTCTCACACCTGTGCTTCATGTCATAGACGAGAATGCATCTTGCTCCGCCCTGGACACAGGCGATCTGAAAGACTTCGTCAGGGCTGCCTTCAGCAAGAACTGCCTTCCCAGAATAGTTTCGCGTTTCGGAAAGCTTCACAAGTTCAAGCTCTTGAGTGCCTCTGGTCGGTGCGCTGCCAACAAGCAATGCGGTTGGTGAATTCCTGCTTGAAGTGACAAACCTGACTTCAGGGTATGTCACCCAAAGCGTTGCTTCTCCTGAATTCCATCCGACAGTTGATCGAATCGTCCTGGTAAGACTCTTTCCGTCAGCTGGAAAACCGATTCTTTGAATACGAGAGCTATCAATGCCTTGACTGATAAGATGATCTTCTATTTCGGTTAAGAGCTTACTATACTCATTGCTTCCCAGATTCCTGTCATAACCAGTGATCATCTCTATCAAGCGAATAACCCTTTTCCCGTCTATCAACGAATCCACCTCAAATAGTTTTCTCTGATTCTCTTGAAGATTATAACAACAAGCCCCGCTTCTTTCTGATGGTCTTAGATTAGATGACTCCAGTATATTCATATGCAACAACATATTGAACACTGAACATGACCATTTGATTGATGAAAGCCACAAGTAATTCACCTTAACTTAACGGTCAATGACAAATAAGAAGGAATAACTTGTTCAGATTGCTGTTCTTTACTCTTGAATCGGCAATCACCGCAATAGTTGTTTCTCAAACAAAGTAACGGCAGGTTACTTCAAGGAGACGATTATCTCATGCATGACAGTATATTTCGCCGGGTGAAAAAGATAGCAGATTTCAATGGTCGATCAGGTCTTTACACATAAGAGTGTCACAAACAGACCAGATCCAGCTGTCCAGGAGATTCTTCCATGAAGCTTATGGTACAAAATCCTTGACTGGACACTCTTCCTTTTCAGCAGAATCAGAACTGTTTCTGGCCAATTTTGCTGCCACAGCTGATTTAATGAACTGCATCATTCTTTGCAGATGTTGTAATCAGTGGTTTCGCTCAGTATGGACAATTATTCTGTACAAGACACATCCAGTTGAATCAGCATCTCCTGTAATCGGCTCAAAGTGGGATCTTCATAAGAGCATCACTCTTTTCTACCTTAATCAGACAGTCGTGCTTCTTGAAAAAGGAAATCAGCTCATCTTTCTCATCGTTTCTTACTCCAACAGATAGGAC
>CAZSXB010000052.1:0-13815 GCA_964611155.1 uncultured Thermotogaceae bacterium | reverse complement strand
GACCCCCGCAAACTCCTTGAGTGTCATAAAGTCTCCCCCGCTGGTCACATCAATCAGAAGCCCGCGCCATCCATAACCATGGCTCGCAACCATTAAAGCATAGTGCTCTGCCGGGTAGTTGGATGATGCCCAGTGGATGAAATCGCTCAGAGTATCTGGATCGGCCATATTTACTTCTCTGCCACCTGTTCCATCACCCCAGTCGGCAATAGCGTTTTCTTCAGTGGGTTCCATCCCGGGTATGTAATAAAACCTGTGAGCAATCTCCCACCCTCCAAAGTCATCCATTTCCTTGTAGCGATCAAACTGTATGACGATGTTCACATCTTCAGAACTGCCGACCTGTTTGGCAATCATGTCGTGAAATGCCATTATGTAATCTGGATGCACTGCTGCATCATCACCATTCAGGTATAACATGAAGGTCCACACACTTTCAGCCTTCTTGATGTGCGGCAAACACGCACTAACAAATGCAAGAACGAACAAGACAAGAACGATCATCACAGTTCGGCGTCTTCTCATAACTGACCTCCTTTCGTCTCATCCCTGAAGTTCGATCCGATCAACGCCCCAGTTACTCTGAAAGGATCGATGAATAAAGATTACCATAACTCGCTCGCGACTCCGCAGCTGTAAGAAAACTTATTAAAGTATCAGATGAGGAAGATGATAGAATCGTATCGGTAACCACCATAAGCCTCTGATCACAAAGGAAACCCCGGAGGTCTTTTCTATGAAAGGGTTAACTGGAATAGGATTTGTGAGAAGTGAATGAGATGACTGCTCCGATTACACATGATCCCTTCCTGGCTAGACGTTACAAAGAATCTTCCATAATTTATAAGCGTTGTGCTCAGATCTTGATGGTTCTACGCGCTCTTCAGTATTTGACAATAGCGCAGATGATCGCAAAGGATTAGAAGAATGGAGATAGTGCTTATGCAGTACATTTTGTTCTGGGAGGTGTTGGTATGGGTGTATCCAGAAGGTACATAGTTGTTATGCTTGCTTTTCTTGTCCTCATTGCAAGCGCTACTTTGGGTTCAACTCAGAATGACGTGATCCCTATTGCTTCTGCTCGTGAACTGAGCGATGGGGAATCAGTTACCGTAAAGGGTGTTGCCACTTCGACTCCAGGCAACTGGGGTGGTGGTGGGTTCTACATCCAGGACGAATCTGGAGGAATCTACATATGGGAACCCTCTCCTTCGGATATCTACAGCCAGGGAGACACGGTCATTGTTGCTGGAGAACTCGCCACATATAACGGCGAAAGGCAGGTTCAAAATGTTTCCATAACACCGGCAGATGTTGCTCTAGATCAGCCTGAACCTGTGATAATGAAAGTTGCGAACCTTTCGCTAGACAATGAAGGTCTGCTAATCCAGTTGCAACAGGTAGAGATTCTTGAGATCAAAGAAGTAAATGTCTACGGCACTTTCGAAATGATCGTTCAAGACGAAACAGGAAAAGCGCTTATCAGGGTGGACAATCGAATCGGCATAACATACGAGCAATTTGATGGTGAACCAGGAGATTTCTTCACACTGACAGGCATTATCGGTCAATTCCGAGGCGCATTGCAGGTTAAGCCACGTGATCCTGACGAGCTTGTAAGAACCGAACCACAAATTGACCCTGAAGTTGCCTGGATTTCTGACGCAAGAGAGTTTCCCGAAGGAACTGATGTCACTGTAATGGGAGTCGTCACAGCACCTGACACAATGAGCACCCGGACATTCTATGTTCAAGATGATTCTGCTGGGATAATGATCCACTACCCCAGTGGTATGACATTTGATGCCAGTTACGGAGACCGGGTAAGAATCGAAGGAGTTACAGGTGAGTTCAACGGTGAGAAGCAGATAGTAATGAGCCTGCTAGAGGTCGTTGAGGAAGATGTTCAGGTTCCAGAACCAAAGGGGACCAGTATTGCTGATCTGGATGAGAACGAAGGATTCCTTGTCTTGTTGGAACGTGCCATCATAAGAAGCATCACCACCTATTCTTCAGGAAGCTCGAACATCATCATCTCTGACGAGACCGGTTCAACAACATTGAGGATTGAGGCAAGGACGAGTATTGATGTCTCCGGATTAGAAGTCGGAGAGGAGATAGAGGTGATTGGGATCTCCTGCAAATACCAGGGGACTCCGCAGATCAAAGCCAGATTTCAATATGATATCAGGGTGCTTCCGCCTGAAGATGTTCAGGAGCCTGTTGTCTACCGCCTCACTCCATCTAATCTTGCCTCGACCTATGACCCCCGCCCAGCAATCTCAATAATGGTTGCCGATGATTACGAGATAGACTGGGATAGCGTGAAGTTCTTTGTCAATGAACAAGACGTGTCCGACAAACTAACGATTGACATGGAAATGGGGTTTATACAGTATGTACCTTCTACTGACCTTAGCATTGGCGACCAGATTGTAAGCGTCTATGTAAGCAATGAACACGGTTTCACTGCAGCACGTTCGTGGAGATTCAGCGTAATCCAGGAACTCGACGATTACCATTTCATACTGGGAGTTCCGCACAGTCATACTTCCTTCTCTGACGGAGCCGGCACACCTGAAGAAGCTTACGAGTTCGCCATGAGTCAGAATATCGACTTTCTCATTGTCACTGACCACTCGAACTGGTTCGAAGGTGATGTTTACGATCCAGAACGAAACCAGTTTATCGAAACTGAGGGCTCGGAATGGTACATCACAAGAATGCAGGCCGAAGCCTTCAATGAAGAACACGGCGAAAGCTTCACTGCTCTGCGCGGTTTTGAGATGACATTCCAGGACGTTGGTCACATAAACGTTTACAACACTGTCAACTATGTTGAACGAAATACCATGTCATCATTGTTTGACTTCTACAATTGGCTACTAGATGTTTACGAGGAAGAAGGAGAGAAGGTGCTTGCTGCCTTCTGTCATCCTAACTGGCCTTCAGACTCATTCAACAATCTGGCATACGTACCTGAGCTCGACAAGATCATTCAGATGATTGAAGTTGCGAATGGAGCGCCTCCATACAGCTACACACGCGCAGAAGGTCACTTCATCAAGGCGCTGGACCAGGGCTGGCACGTAGCACCCATAAACGCTCAGGATAACCACGCGCGTAACTGGGGTGAACCCGATAATCTTACTGGCTTTGTTGTTGTTGATAATACTCCAGAAGAAATATTCAGTGCAATGAAAGCCCGGCGTGCATATGCAACAGAGACACGCAGACTGGAGATGAGCTTCAAGGCTAATGGATACTGGATGGGTAGCGTTGTTTCCGATGAGGTGCTGAACTTCACCATCGAGCTGTTCGATCCTGACGTCCCGATCGAAACCGTGGAGATAATCACAAGTGGTGGAGCTGTCCTGAAGAAGCTTGAAGTGGGCGGATTGAATCACATAGCATGGAGCTTCAGTCATGAGCCTGCTCCTGGACGCCAGTGGTTCTATGTGAGAGTAACACATGTCAATGGAGCTCTCGCCTGGTCTAGCCCGATATTCACACCACCAGGTGATGTTGATGTCAAGCTGATCGACCTTGTAGCAGATCCTCATGTCAATATCCCTGGCGCTCCGACCGAGATAACGGCTACGGTGGCAAACATGGGTGTCTTCGAGGCGAACGATATCACAGTGGAATTCTATATTGATGGTCTGGATGACGATCAGAGAATCGCCACCAGAGTAATCGAGACACTCCCTGCAGGACGGCAGACGAAAGTATCCGTTGAAGTCGCATTCCCTGATCCTGGTGATACAAGGGTATATGCTGTATTGCACGCAGTGGAAGATGATCTTGAGATCACAGCCACTCTCGACAGGGGGATAAAGCTTGTTCCATCCATTGGAAAGAATATGCTACTTGATGTACACCACAATAACGATTATGCCCCGGGAACTCTGCTTGACTTTATTGAGCAGATGAGATTTCACGGTTACAACGTGATTCTTAACAGCCAACCTTTCAGTGCTGAAGTCCTGGATGATATTGATGTGGTGATTCTCACCCAGCCAGCTAATACCAATAATCTCACCACCGCCGAAGAGGATGCTCTTGCTTCGTGGGTCCTGAATGGAGGCTCTCTGCTTCTTGCAGGAAAGTCTAACTACGGTAACGATTCAACCATGATCAACCCCATTCTGGAGAAGATGGAAGCCGCTATTCGAATAAACAACGACAACGTCTACGAAACCGATGAAGCCAACTACACAGGCGGGATGATATGGTCAGTTCTGGCACGAACTTTCCCGCCGGTCAGCGACCTTATCAACGAGAACATGGAATTCATAAGGATTTTCAGTTCTGCTTCACTTGTTTCAGCAGACATCGGACCTCTCAATAACGATCCAGAAATTGGGCTGGAGATCCTGGTGAAGGCCAATCCAACAGCATACAACTTCAACGTTCAGCCCGGATATTACACCTACAATGAAGAAGGCGGAGACCAGGGTCACAAAATACCGTTAGTTGCCAGGCAATTTGCTGGTGATGGTCGTCTCGTTGTAATGGGTCGGGCTCTCTTCTCTGACTTTGAACTTGCCAACAACTTTGCCAACGACAGGTTGATCCAGGAGCTGGTTGACTGGCTTGCTGACTATTCTCGTGCAATAACCATTGAAGAAACAAGAACGCAGTACACTGAAGGTGACGTTGTTACGGTCAAAGGTATAGTAACCTCTCCGACAGACCATTTCTTCGACGTGTTCTACATTCAGGACAATTCCGGAGGGATCGCTGTCTATGGAGCACAAGCGGGAGATCTGTCAATAGGCACAGAAGTAATGGTGACCGGCACACTTGAGTACTTTGAAGGAGAGCTGGAGCTTGCATTTGATGACTGGGGTGTGCAGATCATGAAATCCGGTCCCACCGGAGAAGAGGTAGCCCCACTAGACCTTCCAACAGCCGATTCTATGCTGGAGAAGCACCAGGGAAAACTGATCACGACAACAGGGCAGGTCAAGGAAATCGATCATGCCCTTGGAACTGTGATTATTGATGACGGCAGTGGCCCTGCTCTGATGTATGTTGACGGATACCTGGGCATTGATATCAGTGGTGTTGAAGAAGGAAGGACTTATCAGTTCACTGGTATGGGATCGCACGGTTCCATGGGTCCACGCCTGCGAATAAGGTTCCAGAATGACATTGTCCGTGTCGAGAGTCCATAAATGAGATAGGCATTTCAAGGCTAACTCCAGGAAGTAAAAGGGACTCCGAAGAATCGGGGTCCCTCTTATTTATACTCTTTCACGGTTGATACAAGTAATACGGCAAGTTCTCACCTGAGCAGTTTCCTCTTACAACACCGGGCACCTGTCATTGGATGAGCTCGCTGCGACTCTCACATCTCAGTATGTGCACCGATCAGAAATCATTCTCCTGTCTTAATGGGAACATAGATCTCAAATATCGAATCAGGGTTATCCGCTCCCTTGAATCGTTCGTCATAGCATTGGATGTCAAATGGATATGCAGGAACATAGCTGGACTCACCTAGCCAATTGTAGACAGCCCTGAAAGCTTCGCCAAAGCTCCCGTTCTTGAACTGGTGAGTGAAAATCGCGTAATTGCATGGAGGAATTACTTTTGCAAACAATTCAGTCGGCATGTCTTCGATTTTCTCAACTTCCACGCCTATAAGGCAAAAATGCATGGTGGGAATGGTTTCCTCCTGAATGTGAATCTCATAGAACTCTTCCCCGACCCGATGCCTTATATTCTTGTGTTGTTTGTCAAATCTCTCCCACAATCCAACAATATCCAGCTTGCCTACGTCTGAACTTGCCCCTACAATTCCTACAAGCATTATTCCGGGTCTTTCAACAAAACGAGGTTCCATGCCTTCTCCCCCCTGGTGTGTTCTCGCAGGTCTTACTCTCTTTGCGAGAGACTCGCTATCTGTCTATCACGTCCTGTATTGAATAACGGTGTAGCAATAATTGTATGAGTAGAATCAAGAAGCATTGATTAATCCGGAATCCGACAGAAGCGTTCTGATGATAGCAATTATTGTATCACAATCGGAACAGATTAAGATGTTTCACGATCTGTATGATACCCCGACAGAAATCACTGGTCTTGTCCATGCGTTCCCTGAAACCTGGGTAATCAGAATCACAGCTACAAAGAACAGTGGCCTAAGAGCCCTTCAGATTTCCCAGGATTTCCAAGTATCTTCCGGTTGCAGGCTCTGAAGGCTGGCCCTTCCTGCATAACTGAAGATTCGACAGTTTCTGATGAGGTCTTTCGACAACAAGTCTTCCCTGTTCATCCAGTTTTGCTTTCAGAATGCCAAGAGCTTCCAGATAACGTCGATCGCTTCTGGCTCTGGCATAGAAAGAAAGAACATACACATAGTAGAAGAGATTGTAGCGAAGAAAAGGATACTCTACCTGCATGAAGAGCTTTCCTATCCCAAAGTGGCAGGGTCCGGTCGGTTTTCTGGAGACCCAATGACCCAGAAGAGATTCGACTGACCTGTCTAGCGCTGATTCGTTGTCGATGTTCTCAGAGAACCTGAAAGCATCCAGTACTGCCAGTGTTACTCCAGGGTTTGAAAACTCTGTCTCTGGTCCTCTACCGTACATGAACTTATTGCATCTCCAGCCGCCGTCATTATGCTGTATCTCGATAAAATGAGAGAATGTCTTCTGGATTCTTGGATCGTCTGTGTAACCATATCTGCAAAGGACTCTTGCAGCCTCTGCGGTAGCGCACGGATATACTGCTCTCCCTGGCGCAAGGCGATATCGGCCATCTTCTCTCCATGCATCCAGAACCAGGTGAATCGCCCCAGTAACTGCTTCATGATCCTCTGTCAAGCCCAGTTCATGAAGAAGTAGCAAAGATGACAAGGTGCTGAATGGATTACCCACAGACAATCGCGCATCTGAGCTGGCCCAGAAATCACCACCGTTATCATGGCGTTTCGCAAGGATATTATCGATATCAGCATCGTATTTCTTACCCATTCCCAAGACCTCCAAAAGTTTCGACAAATATCGAGCTCTCAGTGCACCAGATCTTTGACCTGGAAATCGAAACCATAGTAGCACAACAGGACAGATCAAAGAAATCAATGCTCTTTGAACGAGTAATCATTCATGATAGCAGCGGACCTTCTCCGATTTATATCGAGGATACCGGGGCACTGATGTAAGTGAGGCAATTCCGATTCTTCTCGATCAAGCAATGCTATCGAGAAAGGATTCGAGACAGCGAGGTGACAACGCGAGAAAAAAGATGCAGAAAGCGTATTGTTCTGCTGTAATGCATATGAGCCAAAAGATGACGAATAGTCATCACTGAGCCTGACAAAAAGCAAGTTAGCCCATTAGTCAGCATTTGATGGTTATGACTACTTGAGTCCGTGCCAGTTCCCGCCGTTGAAGTCACTCAAGAAGAGATTCTTGTCGTCTATACTACTTATGGCTTGCCCGGCCTTTTCTGCACGCTGCATAAACTTCAGTGCCTCCTCGTGATTTCCGGCCAACGCATTTGCGCGGGCTACACCCTCATATGCGTAAGCCCAATCAAAATCACTCATGGAGTCTCTATACTCGTTGGTTAACTCAAAACAACGTGATGCATGTCTAAGTGCAGAATAAGCCATCCCCAGCTCTGTGTATACATGGGCGATGAGCCATTCAGCACGCTGATGATTAACTCCTGTTCCAGCTTTCAACCAATGATAACAGGAAGCATGAGCAGAATGCACCATGAGCTCGTTTTCCGATTCGGTTCGATCTGTCTTCTGAAGTAGTTCCCATACCTTACCGTTCAAAGCTGCTGCGAAGTGCTTATGTGCTTCTTCCAGGGTATACTTCTTCTCCTCATTCATCAAGAAACTCTCCTTCCTACTTGTATAAGATAGGGTTCGCGCACTCAACCGGGACAACTCCCGAGGAGCTCCTTTGAACAGAGAATCCCACAGGTGGGGCTTCTGCTTACCTTTACATTCTACAGCAGTCTAAGAATTGTTCAGATGTTTCAATAACAGTGTAGATGAATAAAGAAACAGGGGTTTGCCCCATTCTTGATCTCTTTCTTTATCTATGCAACACTTGCTGTGAGTGCCTATAATACTATCAGAGAAAGGAATGAATGGCTTTGAATCCTCTGGAAAAGTCAGATCTTCATGTACATCTTTGGGGTTGCTACTATCCTGAAGACCTCTTCGAAATGGCAAGGGATAGTTATAATGACATCGATTGGAACAGGTTCGATTTTCTCGACAGGTATGAAGAGGTATTCGGAGTGCGGCCAGATCCGGTGCAGATCTTCGAGGAGGCAAAACAGACTGGCTCTCTCGACAAGATAATGCAGATCGCAGTCCTGAAACCGGAAGATGCGGGGGATTTTGATCGTTTTGATGTGAAGACTTTCTTTGCCATTGCCATCACCGGGTATTTCATTGATGAGGGAAGACATGAAGAGATTCTTGATCCTTTGCTGAGACGTCATAAAGCCGAAGGAATAGAGTACATTGAATACCGCTACAGTTTTGGCGGAAATGGATTCGAAGATTGGCATATCCGCGTCCATGAACACTTCAGGAAGTACGCTGGCGCCGGTTTCTCACCAAAAGGCATTGTCAGGCTTTATGACAAGGGCCTTGAATCTTATATCCGACTAAAAAATCTCATAGAAACAAGACCGGACATTCTGAATACTATTGTCGGAGTTGATTTCTCAGGAAGAGAAACTGCTCCCAAACACCTGAAATCGTTTTTCGACGAACTGCATGCGGACAACTTTGCAAACCCCGAAGGATCATTGGATGCAGTTATTCACGTCGGTGAAGTGTTTTTTGACAAGTCACTGGAAAGTGCAATACGTTGGTGCCATGAGGCAGCTGAACTTGGTGCTAAACGTCTTGGCCATTGCATAGCGCTGGGAATCAGTCCCGAAGTAGCCATCAGGCGTCGACCTTTGGCACACGCAAGAGAAACGACAGAAGAAAGGATCGATCAGCTTCACTATGATCTCACTCACTATGGAGATCTGCGAAGTTATGGCCTGGATCTGGACGAATACGAAATACTTGAGGAGCTTAGCGAACTCAACAAGCGACAACCCGATGAGGTCGTGACCAATGTCTATGATGAGAAAAGATTACAGGAGATCAGACTCAGGCAAGATTTCGTTCTCGAGAAGCTGAAAGAGCTCGGAACTGTTATCGAGATTTGCCCGACTTCGAACATTATGATTGGCGGGATACCCGGAATTGTCCATCATCCTTTCAGAAAGTTCCTTGACTCTGGCGTAAACATGGTTATCTGCAGTGATGACCCAGGTGTATTCAATTCGCCTCTGGCAGCAGAAATCAAAGTTATTGCTGAGAGCTTCAAGATCCATCCAGATGAACTTGCTGAACGCCTGGGAGACCCCAGGAGATTCAGGCTCGGTATTCGCGAAGAGGCAGATTAGAGATGCCTTGCTGCTCAACATAGTGCGGCCTTCGCAGATCTGCAGAATGCAGCAATTGTCTAGCCTCGATTGTGTATAGCTTTGTATAGATGATGGATTGTCCCGATTTCTGCGGTGTTCTTCATAAGCTCGCTGTTTGCCCAGGCAAGCGCGATCCTCAAAGGTCGAGGTTCAGGCCATGGATATTCAAATGGCTTCTCGAGGTCACTGGGATTCAGCCTGTCCAGGAATTCAGTCCATTTTCCTGACAGCTCATGAAGCTCTGTTACAACAGCTTCTGCACTTCCAGGCCATGTGACTTCGTTTCTCGGGACTGGTTCTTCTTCTTTGACTTTAGCAAGCAAGCTGGACCACCACCAGTACAGATGCCATGTTAACCAGCCAATGGTTACAACAGGCGGTGGATCGGGTTCCTTGTCAGACCAGTCTGGTAACCATCTACCATCGGCTGATTTCCTGACAGACCAGCACCCGGGAACAGGCTCCCAAAAGCACATTTGATCGGTCAGTTCCGGAATATGGTAATTCGCAAGCTGCCATGTTAATCCAAATTGCCACTTCAGGGTCTTCAGTTCGTCTTCATGTGCGTTCTTTTTGCAATCACTAATCACTGTAATGCTCCTTTCTCTTGACTCTCCGTTTTCTCCACAGTGTTTTTACAGTCGCTATTCCGAGGCCTCAATAAGCAGCTACTCTGTATACCTTCTGATAACTCCCCTGGAGAGATGAGATGCAAGCGGGCCAAAAATCATGCTCACCGCAAGGATCACGAGCCCAGCGACCGGGAACCATAGAGCAAAGATCAATGCAAATAACTCTACTGCAATGCCTGAAGACCATTTGCCGACCATCCAGAAGAAATAGCTCGCTGATACCTGGCCTCTCCAAACCTTTATCGCATGAGCCCTCAGTGTCATGAACAGGTAGAGCAGGGATACAATCAGAAAAAGAGATATGAAGAACATTACTGCAACTCTTTCATCTGGTGCCTTACCAACAAGGTTCGTAGGAAATGGTACCAGAACAACTGCACCCAGCAATACAAGATTCATGACGATCAAACCTGAATCGAGTGATCCGACCATCTCAAAAAACCTGTGATGATGCCACCAGAGAATCGAAACAAGAGCGAAGCTCAGAACGAAAGCTATGAACTGAGGGAGCTGCTGCAACAACGCTGCACCAAGCTGTGTGCCTGCCACATCAGGAACATCAAGGGTCAGAACGAGCAATGTCATAGCGATTGCGAAAACCGCATCACTAAGATTAGCAACCCTTGCGAATTCTGGAGTATCCCATGCATATCGCCGTGA
Organism: uncultured Thermotogaceae bacterium; assembly: GCA_964611155.1. Taxonomy (GTDB): domain Bacteria; phylum Thermotogota; class Thermotogae; order Petrotogales; family Kosmotogaceae; genus UBA9910. The sequence continues at coordinate 3,061 of CAZSXB010000052.1, read as the reverse complement.
ACCCGCAGTTTCTGGGCTATGATGTGAAGATTCTTTCATCTACATTCCCCCTTGTACAGGTTTCGACTCAGTCTATTAGAATAGCCTGAAGCCATATTCTCTGATCAACCTGATGAGTTCCTCATTTTTCTTAGGCATCTCATCTGCCCTGTAGTGTAGACCAAACCGATATTGAAAGGTCGAGATGTAACCTCTCTTCTTTATCTCCTTTACAACTTCCTCGGCGAATTCTCTGCCTTCAACCTCTTCACAGACTTCTCTGATGATATCGATTCTCTCATCGTCTTCTGAAACTTCTAATCTCTGTTCCCCATACTTCTGAGCAACCGCGTGGATCAGCTCGTCATCTGACGGAATGTGATACTTCTCATCATGAACCATGATGTCCTTTCCGTACTTCTTCCTTATCGGTGGTCTGACTTCCGGGTAACCCAAACAGAGCAACACAACAGGCAATACTCCATCAGGCAACTCAAACAGTTCTCTGCAACTTGCGAGTGAATCTGGATCAGTGAATATCGTCCCAATATACACAGAACCAATTCCCAAAGAATCACATGCTGTGCACACGGTTTGGGCAGCAATCATTGTGTCTTCAAAAGCAATAAAGAAGTGGGCAAGAGAGTCCGTGGCACTGAACGGAGCCTTCTCTACCTCTGCGATTCTTTTCAGTCTATAGAAGTCGATACAGAATAGCAGGTTCACAGGAGCAGTTTTTATGAAAGCCTGATTGCCGAGTTTTACCAGTCTTTCCATTACACCCTTGTCTCTTATCTTGATTATCGAAAACGGTTGAAGATTTCCCCCGCTTGCTGCATGCAGCGCAGATTCAAGGATTTCGTTAAGTGTTTCATCAGTTACTGGCTTATCTGAGAAACGTCTTACACTTACTCTTTCGTTCAGAATGCTGATGGTTTCGTTGGGATACTTGCTGTCGTTCATGACTCACCTCCTTGAGCAATCGGTCAACTAATTCATTATATCTTCTCAAGTAACTTCTGCTATGCTCAGTTCAGAAAGCAAATGCTCTTTGATCAGGTGAAAGATGCTAGAATAGCCGTGTTCGATGATCCTGTTCTATTGCAGAAGGCGGTTGTATGCGGTCCCACTCTTGAGAAGAAGACCGTTCAGAAAGCCTGGATGTTCGATGTTTTGACAGAGGGCGGTGGAAGGTATGAGCAAGAACGGAAATGAGATTACGAGTAAAAGCAATGAGAGAAGAGCATTGCCTCGACTTGAGGAATTGAAGGAGCTTGCAGAGATGGTTTTCCGGGCAAGCCGTGAATGGAAAAGTCTCGAATTACATGCCAACGTAGACAACAAAGGTGAGATTGTTGCAGACCTGAAGGTCATATTCAACAGTGATGAAGACAAAACGCTTACAGTAAAAGATGTATCAGAATATCTCAAGGTCACCGAGAAGAGTATTCTGGACCTGACAAAAACCGGAAAACTGAGAGCATTCAAAGTCGGGCGAGCTCTACGGATAATGAAATCTGATCTGGACAGGTTTATTGAAGAGCAAAAACGAGAATAGGAAAGCATTACTAATACCATAGAAATCCCGGCCACGAGGGCCGGGTATCTTCCAGGGGAAACTCCCGGTTTACATGATGTAAGGCATTGAAAGTGTTTCCACTCTTGACCTTATCTGATCTATCTTAACCTCAATTTCCTTTCCACTAATGTATCTACCGTTCTTTCGGATTCTGTTCTTCATTTTTTCTCCCCCTTTCATTTCTGATAACTCATGTTCTTCTATCTTGATAATATCACTCGGTTATTAGAATGTCAATAGTTGTTGAGAGTGATTCTCAATTAATTGCCCAGAGTTCGCTGTTTCAGCATGTAGACTCTGTGAAATGCTACTGGATTTGCTCCTGTAGTAACCCTGATAATGTCCACTTGGTGTCAGATTGCATTTGCAGAACAACTATTGCAGGAGGCACTCGTTAATCACTGTCTCTTTCGTCATCTCGTATCTGTTCAATCACCCGCCCGGATTTCACTGATTCAGGCTGCGTTGACACGGGGTCTTCATCAGAGGACGCTTCTTCATCTTTCATCTTGATCAACAACCAGCGAGCCTTTGGACCTTTGCCTGTGCGTATCAAGGCAAAGCCTCCTCTTAGCTTCTGGCCTTCAAGCCATATTACGATGCGTCCCTTTTCGATTTGCTCAGATAATTCACCAGAGTCTTCTGTATCCTGATCAACAATATGGTAGCTGCCTCGATCCCATATCAACACGGTCCCACCACCGTATTCCCCTTCAGGTATTGTCCCTTCGAAATCAGCGTACTCTAGTAGATGATCTTCTGTAAATACCGCAAGTCGCTTTATACCTGGATCCGTTGAAGGACCTTTTGGAACAGCCCATGACTTCAGTACACCATCGACTTCAATTCGAAAATCATAGTGAAGGGCCGAAGCATCATGCTTCTGTATCACGAAAATGGGACGAGCTGATGTCCACTCGAGTGCAGGTTCTTCCTGACCGGGTTCAGGGGTCTTCTTGAAATCACGTTTACCCATGTAATCCTTGAGCTTGTCACTTCGCTTTGACATCATCCTGTCATCCTTTCAACTGTCATGACTGGGATTATGTCGTCTCAGGATAGTATTCTCAGAGATACCTGGAACTCCATTTGTCTGTTCTGCGCAATGATCATAGTTCAAGATAGAAGCTCATGTAGGGAACCGGGGCAGAGAAACCTGCCTTACGGGCAGTTGCTATTGAAGCCGGATTGTTGTCCCTGCAATGCCACTCAACAGTTAGTCCCCTTGAAAGGCATTCGCGCGCGCATAGACTTGTCAGATATGATCCAAGCCCAATTCCTCGATACTCCTCGTCGGTCTCAACACCCAATTCTCTTCGATTCCCACTTGCATATATGCTAAGACACCACGAAATGATCTTCCCGTCTCTCAACGCACAGTACCCAACTCCCAGATCCATGAACTCGTCTACACTGGGCCAGAAGGCTTTCAACCAGTCAACTTGATTCGCTGTGGAGCTCTCTCTTGCAAGTTCTTTGATCGGAAGCACGTCAGTGTCCTGG
>CAZSXB010000051.1:13737-14046 GCA_964611155.1 uncultured Thermotogaceae bacterium | reverse complement strand
TTCTTCAGCAAATCCTCCATCTCAGGTGTCAGATCTTTCTTCTCGACGATATCTTTCAGGAGAGCGTCCTGCTCTTCCCTCGCTCTGGAAAGAAGAGAGGACTCGTATTCCCTTACGCGTTCTGTAGGAATATCATCGAGATAGCCCTTGGTTCCGGCATAAAGAACAACAACCTGTTCTTCCACAGACATCGGAGAATACTGATCCTGCTTAAGAAGCTCAGTCAACTTTTCTCCTCTTGTCAACTGATCACGAGTTGCTTTATCAAGCTCGGTTGCAAACTGTGCGAAAGACAGCAGATCACGATAT
>CAZSXB010000051.1:0-13727 GCA_964611155.1 uncultured Thermotogaceae bacterium | reverse complement strand
GTTCAATACGAAGGTTCCCTGCAACCTTCTTCATTGCTTTGATCTGGGCTGCTCCCCCAACCCTGGAAACAGATAGACCGACGTTTACTGCCGGCCTATTACCAGCATAGAAGAGGTTTGGGTCGAGATAGATCTGCCCGTCCGTGATTGATATCACATTTGTCGGAATATAAGCACTGACATCGTTTGCAAGAGTTTCTATCACCGGCAGTGCGGTCAGCGAACCTCCGCCCCTGTTATCATTAAGTCTCGCGGCTCGTTCCAGTAGCCTTGAGTGAAGATAGAAAATGTCGCCCGGGTAAGCCTCTCGACCAGGTGGTCTTCTAAGAAGCAAAGAGAGTTCTCTATAAGATGCAGCGTGCTTTGACAGATCATCGTAGATCAAGAGCGCGTCTTTCCCCTCATTCATGAAATACTCACCAAGAGCTGTCCCTGAATAAGGCGCAAGGTAATTCAAGGCAGCGGGATCACTGGCGGAAGCGAAGACAATAGTTGTATAATCCATGGCTTCAGAATCCTCTAGTCTGTCAATCACTCGTGCAACAGCAGCTGTTTTCTGACCAACTGCGACATATATGCAGTAAACACCCTTACCCTTCTGATTAATTATCGTATCAACTGCCAGGGCACTTTTCCCTGTCTGACGGTCACCGATGATCAGCTCTCTCTGACCTCTGCCTATCGGTACCATTGCATCAACAGCCTTTATTCCAGTCTGCAGCGGGGTATTCACAGGCCTTCTGTGAACCACTCCCGGGGCTTTCGTTTCAATAGGCCTGTTCGTTTCGCTCTTGACAGGTCCCTTTCCATCGAGAGGTATGCCAACAGGATTGATAACCCTTCCCAGGAGTTCCTCTCCAACGGGCACTTCGATAATCCTGCGGGTTCTCCTGACCTGGTCTCCTTCCTTGATGTCTGAATATTTTCCAAGTACTACAATACCGACATTGTCTTCTTCAAGGTTCAGTGCAAGACCAAGAGCGTCATTATCAAAGCGAACCAGCTCGTTTGCCATCACACCGCTCATTCCGTATGCCCTTGCTATTCCATCGCCGACCTGAATGACCCTGCCGGACTCATAATAGTCAATTTCTCTGTCTGTTTTCTTTAGTTGTGCCTCGATAACCTTCGTTATCTCTGACGGGCTTATCTTCACTGGATCACCTCCGCGGAGTCATCTGCCACTTCAAGGCCTCGCTGAATTCGCTTCAGACGTCCCCTTATACTCAAATCCAGGGTGTAATCATCGAAGTTAACAATAGCACCTGCAATAAGAGAATCATCTATTTCTATCTTGAGTTCTGGCGTCTTTTTCGTATGCTTTGCAACAAAGTCGCTAATCACCTTCTCATCTTCTTCAGATAGCTCCGTGGTGGACCTTATGAAGACTTCAATCCGGTTCTTGGAAAGCTGGTCAAGCTCTTTCAGAGAGCTCGCAATATCATCAATCAGATGTAAGCGCCTCTTCGAAACCAGAAGCTTCAGAAAAGCACTAATAACATCTGGTAGCTCTCCAAGAAGTGCACTAAGGATCTCATCGACCTCTCCCCTGGAAGTCGTCGGATCAAGCAGGTAACCCCTTACACGGGGGTCATCGAGCAAGCTCTTGACATTCCCCAGAGCTGAAAATGCCTCTTCAACCCCAACATCTCCAAGAGATTCAAGAAGCGCTTTTGCATATCTGAAGGCGAGCCTTCCTGTAGAGCTACTCACAGCTTATCATCCATCTGTCTTGAAATCCTCTGGAAGTACTGTCTCCGCGCTTGCTCATCAAGCTCCTTCCCAAGAAAACGTGCCACCAGTTCCACTGCGGAAGCAACCACACCTGTCCGTATTTCTTTAACAGCTTCTTGCCTCTCTCGTTCAATCTGGGCATGGGCATCTTCCAGAATCCTGTTCGCCTGAGAGTCAGCGTTTTCTCTTGCCTTACTGACAATATCCTCTGCCTTTTCTTCAGCTTGACGAATGATCTGATCGGCCTTAGTGCGTGCGTTTTCAATCTCCTCTTTGTGCTTCTTCTTATACTCTTCCGCGTCAATCCTTATCTTTTCTGCCTCAGCAATCTCTGATTCAACCGCTTTCTTCCTCTCATCAATGATATCGAAGAACTTGCTGTAGAGAATCTTCCTCAACACAAACATGAGAAAGATGAAGTTCATTAACTGTATCAGAGAAGTCAGGTTTAGTTCAATCATTCTATTCCCCTCCCGGGAACGCTCATGCAACCAAGAGAATCATGAATGCAATAACAAGAGAGTACAGTCCTGTCGACTCCGCAACTGCCATAGCCAGAAGCATTCTGGTTGTCAGTGTTCCTACCATTTCGGGCTGTCTGGCCATTGCTTCCATTGCTCGAGAACCAATGTTACCTTGACCGATACCTGGTCCTATAGCGCCTATTCCCATCGCAATGCCTGCCCCAATATACTTTCCCATTTGCACAAGAGCATCCGCTATTTCCATTACTATCCCTCCCTATATCAATCATTCCAGTAATGAACCTATGTAGGCAATTGCCAGCATCGAAAACACCAGCGCCTGTATTGCTCCAATGAAGAGACCGAAAAATCCCCAGAGGAACGGCGGCATAACAAAATACTTGATCAGATAACTGATAATCAGAACAAGCAGACCGCCTCCCATGATGTTCCCAAAAAGCCTCAGAGAATGCGATATCGGCTTTGCTATCTCCGAAATGACGTTCATGGGCAGCATAAGCCAGTGAGGCTGAAAGAACGACCTGATCCATGTACTGAAGCCCTTGGCCTTAATCGCAAAAACATGACTTATGACCAGCACCATTACGGCATACGTTGCATTGGTATTGAGATCAGAAGTTGGTGAATACCATGTATCTTGAAAGAGGGTGAGCTTCATTCCGTCTTCTGTAACAGTTGTGTTCAATCCAGGAAAAGCGGTGATTATGTTGGCTATCAGTATGAAGATGAAGAGTGTGCAAGCGATAACGAAAGTTGGTTTTATGAATCTCTTTCTTGGCACAGCATCTTCAGTGAGCTCAAGCATGTAACCAAGTAGAGTCTCCATAAGTGTCTGCCGTTTTCCCGGCAACAACTCAAACCTCCGAAAACTCATTGCAACAATGATTATCAGAGCCATAATGCCCCATGTCATGAATACAGTCATAGGATTGATTCTGGAAAGAGGCCCTTCTCCAAAAGGCAGCTGATATATCCACCTGATCCCTACACCCTCAAGGTCGAATTCATAACCCGATATAATAACGTAGACTATGAGAGCGGCATATACTATCCCGAAAACACTGAGGAATAGCTTCTCATTGCGGGTCAGATTGAGTTTCACCTAGCCACCTCCCAAAAAGCAAAACTGTGAGTTTGCCGTTGAAGACTCCGATAACACACCCCGCAAAAAAGGCCGTGCCAACAAGCGATGCTGTTGCCAGAACTATTGCATAGATGAGGTAACGGAGAACATATCCGACTCTGACTCTTCTCTCTGAAAAGGCCGCTATATCAAATGCAAGAAGCCAGAAACACAGCAAGGATACTCCTGAACCAACAAGAATACCGACAGCAACACTATAGTTCAAAAACCATAGTAATGACGATTCCACCATCGCGAATGTGATAACCAGGAAAGTCTGCCTAAGTGCCGTTCTTGTCACGCTTCTCATCTTTTGACGCTTCCTTTAACAAGTATTTCACACCACTGAACAGTCCGGAAAGTACCCCCAGCATGAGGAAAGGAATAGTCCAGCCTTTGCCCAAACTTGTATATTTTACGACAAGATAACCAATAAGACCGCCAACAAAGACATTTGACAGTGTTATCAGTCCAAACTGAAGAACAAGGCCAAGATAACTAACCTGACGAATCCACCTATCCTTCAAGTCTATCCTCTCTATAAATACTAACGTCAGATGATCGTATCATTGTTAACTCCAGTAGTCGTCTATAGAAACATCCACCACCAGAGGGACCTTCAGTTCTGCAACTCCTTCCATTTCCCCCCTGACAATACCGGTAAGTTTGTCGAGCTCTTCTTCTGGAGCTTCAAAGACGAGTTCGTCATGAACCTGTATGATCATCATCGATTTCATTTTCTCTGACTTGATTATCTCATGAATCTTTATCATCGCAAGCTTAATAATGTCTGCTGCTGTACCCTGTAATGGAGTGTTTATGGCGATTCGCTCTCCCTCCTGAATCGCGTTTCTGTTTGCCGTTCGAAACTGAGGAACATCTCTGCGCCTGCCAAAGAGAGTTCTCACGAATCCCTTATCTTTGGCCTCCTTGATTGTATTCATTATAAAAGAACGAACGCCGGGATAGGCCGAAAAGTAGTTTGTTATCATCTTCTGAGCATTCGAAGTGCTCTCCTTCAGTCTTCTGGCAAGTCCGTAAGCAGATATCCCGTACACTATAGAGAAATTGACCATCTTCCCGACTCTTCGCAGGTCATCGTTCACTCTATCCGCTGATATACCGTACAACTGAGAGGCGGTGAGAGCGTGAATATCCTCGTTCCTCTCAAACGCATCTATGAGTCGCTCATCGCCACTGAAGTCAGCAAGGAGTCTTAACTCAATCTGCGAGTAATCTGCACTGAGAATCTTCCAACCCTTCTTTTCAGGAACGATACACTTCCTGATTTCCTGACCTTCCTTCTCTCTTATCGGAAGATTCTGCATATTGGGATTACTACTTGACAATCTTCCCGTACCTGTCCCTGTCTGATGATAGCTTGTGTGTATCCTTCCACTGACAGGATTGACCAGGCCTGGTAAGGCTTCTATATAAGTTGATTTGAGTTTCTGGAGCTTTCTGTACTCGAGAAGCTTCTTAACAGCTGGATGCTTGTCTACCAGATCTTCAAGAACTTCTGCGCTGGTCGAATACGACCCCTGTTTTGTCTTCCTGGGTGGTTCCAGACCCAGCTTATCGAAAAGCACCTTGCCTACCTGGGCAGGGGAGTTCGGGTTGAATCTTTCGCTCGCTCTCTCAAACAACTCCTCGAGTGTCCTATCCAGCTCTTTATCCAGTTGTCTTGAGAGCTTCTTCAGTCTCTCTACATCAAAGTAGACTCCATTCAGCTCAACAGAAACAAGAACAGGTACCAGCTTCATTTCTATGTCATGAAAGACTCTTTCAAGATCAGCTTCATATAGTCTCTTCGAAAGGATCTCCTCGAGCTTCCCAGCAACTACTGCGTCTTCGCAACTATATCTTGCAGCTTCATCCACAGGAACCTTAGAGAAGTCATCTGAGAGCTGACTCTTCTCCATCAGCTCCTTGAAACTCGTTGTCTTGTACGCCAGGAATTTCGCGGCCAGATCGTCGAGACTGAATCTCTTCGAATCAGGATTGAGCAGATACGCAGCAATCATTGTATCAAAATACGGCACAACTGGCACAACGCAATGTTTCCAGAGCACAGCATAATCAAACTTCAGGTTCTGACCGACCAGCTTGCTTCCTGGGGCTGTAAGGATGTCCTTTATATCATGCAAGAACGGCTCCTCATCTGCCTGCCACTGCGCAGTCGTATGATTCAAAGGTACATAGAAGCTTTCATCAGTGCCGGTACAAAAGGACATCCCAACGATTTTGGCCTGAATCGGGTCCAACGAATCAGTCTCGACGTCGACTGATATCTTTGAAGTGCTCCTAAGCTTTTGAAACAGACGTTTCAGGTCTGCATTCGATTTCACCAAATGATGGGGAGAGGACTCAGAATCACTCTCTGCTTCGTCCTCGTAGAGATCCATTTCTTTCATGAGCGAGGAGAATTCCATCTCCATGAACAGTCGTCGCAGTAACTCTCTACGAACCCCTCTGTATTTCGTTGCATCAATATCCAATTCAAGATCTGCGTCCGTTACCAGCTTCACAAGATCACTGGACATATCAAGGGACTTCTTGCCATCAATCAGTTTTTTGCGAAGCCCCGGAGCAAGATCCCGTATGTTCTTATAGACATCTTCAACCGACCCATATTGTTTGAGCAGCTTATAAGCAGTCTTTGGTCCCACACCAGGAACCCCGGGAACATTATCTGAAGAATCCCCAGACAAAGAGAAGAAATCAAAGAGCTTCTCTGTAGGGAGTCCGTACTTTTCGTTTACTCTCTTGTTGTCATACTCTTCCAGGTCTGTGAGCCCTGTTACAAATCTCAGCACCCTGACTTTCTCATCAACCAGTTGTAGCAGATCTTTATCTCCTGAGACAACAATTATCCTGTCAAAACTGTCTTGAAACTGCTTTGAAGCTGTGGCGATAATGTCGTCTGCTTCCAGAGAAGGAATAGAGAGGAACCTTATGCCAAAACCCTCAACGAGCTCCGGTACATACTTCAACTGGTTCACCAGAGCATCAGGCATCGGTTTTCGTGTTGCTTTATACTGATCATACATGTCATGTCTGTGAGTTGGTTCCTCGCGATCAAAGGCAAAGATCGCGTGATCCTCATCCTTCATGTAATCCCTGGTGAATTTGGAAAGCATCCTTGCAAGACCGAATATAGCATTTGTGGGCTCGCCTCTCGAATTGCTTAGAGAGACGTCGATGGCATAGTAGGCACGGTAGAGAATTGCTGTGCCATCAAAAAGAAAAAGACTCTTACCCATAAGTGCCCTCCTCGAAAAGCTCGTCCATAAGCTCCACCGCCCTGCGCATGTGTGGTATGACTATCGAGCCACCAACTATCAAAGCCACTTCCATGCACTCCATCATCTCATCGCGGGTTACTCCTGACTCTAGACCGGCGACAATGTGATATGACACACAATCATCACATCTCAAGACCAGCGAAGCAACAAGTCCAAGCATCTCTTTGGTCTTTCTGGGAAGATAACCATCTCTGTAGACAGCAGAGTCAAGTGCAAAAAACCTCTTTACATTGAGACTCCCTATGTCGTTTATTCTCTTGTTCATCCGCTCTCTGTAACTTCTAAACTCTTCCAGCTTACTCATGTCAAGCCTCCCGAAGACGAATTCCGAAGAAGCTGGTAGCATTTTCCAGCAATCTGTCTGAGCATCCCTCAAGTGATGCCCCTTTCAAATCACTTATCGTAGAAAAGACATAGCGGACATTTCTGGGGTCGTTTCTTTTTCCACGCAGTTCTTGCGGCGGCAGGAACGGTGAATCTGTCTCCGGAAGGATACGATCCAGTGGCGTGCCTGCAACGACCTTCCTGAGTTCGTCATTTCGCCTGTAAGTTATCGGGCAACCTATTCCCAGGTAGAAACCAAGCTTTATGATCTCTTTCGCACATTCCCTATCACCGGAAAATGAGTGAACAACTACCTTTACGTCGGTTGCTTCGGCCCTCAGAATCTCAAGAGCATCATCATAGGCTTCCCTTATGTGAACTACCACGGGTAACTTCATCTTAGAAGCCAGGTTCAGCTGATCAACGAACACTCGCTTCTGCACTTTCCTGGGCGACAGATCACGATAATAGTCAAGACCCGTCTCGCCGATCGCCACAACCTTTTTTGAAGATGAAACAAGTGCCTTCATTGTTTCAAGATAGTCCCCTGTGGCAACTTTCGCAGAATCATGGGGATGAACTCCCACGGTCGCATAGACATGGTCTTCCGAGTCTGCCAGTTTTATGCAACTCCTTGAGTTGCTCAGGTCTATACCGACTTCAATCACAAATGCCAGCACACCTCTTTCAATTGATCTCAGTATGCTGTGCCTGTCACTATCAAAATGACGAAAAGACAGATGTGCATGAGTATCACATATTGGGTTGTTATCAAGCATTTGCTCTGATTCGAACGATGTCGCCATCTCTTATCAGCTCATCCTTTCCAACGATTCTCACAAGACCCTTTTCACGTGCATTGTGAAGACTCCCGCTTCTTAGAAAATCTTCGGAAGACACGATTTCGGCTCTGATGAAGTGATTCATTAGATCTGTGTGCACTTTTCCTGCAGCTTGTTTCGCAGTGGTGCCTTCCTCAATTTGCCACGCTCTAACTTCTTCATCATTGAAAGTGAAGAACGTGATTATCCCGAGATGCCTGTACAATATGTCGTGCAATCTTTCGAAGCAGCTTTCAGTGATACCCGTATCTTCCATGAACATGGTCTGTTCCTCTTCAGATAGGTCAAGCAGTTCTGCCTCAAACTCCCCGGCAACTTCTGCATATCCAAGGCCTCTTGCCTCACAGAGCCGAACAACCTGTTTCCTGGTATCGTAGTTCCTGGCTTTATACTGATCTTCATCAAGGTTCACCACAACGACGATTGGCTTTGCCGTAAGAAGCGACAACGATGACAAAATACGGGTTTCTTCGCCGTCAAGCTCCATGTCTAGCACAAACCTTTCCTCGTCCAGGTGTCTGCTTATTCTTTTCAACAGTTCAAGCTCTCTCTCTTCTTCTGAGGTAAGCTTTCGCTTTCCGACATGTTCTTCTATCCTCTCGATTCGGCGAGCAACAACTTCCAGATCTCGGAAGAGTAGTTCGGCACAAATATTCTCAAGTTGCAAGACAGGATTCTTGCCATCTTCAGGCCAGGGAACGATGTCACTTCTGAAGGCTCTCACAACCGCCAGTAACGCATCTGATTCCTGAAGACCTTGCATTATCCTGTTCTTCTCTTTGGGAGGACAGGCCGTTGGAAAGCCCGGGATATCAACGAGATTCATCGTTGCAAATATCTTCTTCCTGGTCTTGAGAAGCTCATGAAGGCGGTCAAGACGACCATCCCGTATTTCAACAACGGAACGGTTAACTTCGTGCTTCATTGGCGCCCTCTCTGGCTTCAAAGAAGAAAGGACACAAAAGAGTGTTGTCTTTCCGGCTTTCTCAGCACCAAATATCCCAACATCCACAGAATCCACCTCTACATCGCTATCTTACCAGAAACGCAACCCTCACTCTGGACAACAAATAACAGCAAATGACTGAAGTGTCACAGCCTGGATTACAGTGATGGTGTTATCTAGCTAATTCAAGCCACACACAAATGCCTGTAACCAACCAGGATTATACAAAATCAAAGAACCTCAAGGAGGCCAGAAAGTAATACCGGAAAGAGCGACTATAAGCCGGATTCTGTTGAAGTGGTCATCCATCTCGGCACCGTGTTGCCACGGCGCTCTAGCGTCCTACCCGGAAGGGATTCGGCGGGCTCCTCTGACCCTTCCTGCTTGGACTTGCTCCGGACGGGGGTTACCAAGCGCCCGGGTCGCCCCGAGTCTGGTAGGCTCTTACCCTACCTTTCCATCCTTGCCATCACGGCGGTTTCCGTTTCTATGGCCCTTACCAGGGATTTCTCCCTCTGGGAGTTACCCAGCGTCCTTGCCCGGTGAGTCCGGACTTTCCTCGAATCATCGCGACCACTCGTCCCTCTTTCCGGTTAAACATGAACCTACAAACACTTTCTTCCCTGATACCTGTTCTCTGAGACCAGTTTCTTCTGGATCTCGTTCAGAATATCTATTTTGGGCAATCCCCAATTCCCAAAGATAACTCTTTCTCTTGGAGGATCTGATACCAACCTGTGAATCACTATTTCTGGATCAAGGTGGTCAAGAAACTCCACGGTTCTGAGGATGAAGTCATCGAGTGTCATTGAGCTGAGAAACCCAACATCACAAGATTGCCCCAACACAGAGTCTTTCACAACATAAAGAGAATGCATTTTTACTCCATCGACCCTGAGAGAGGAGAGGATTTTTGCACACTCAATCACGTCTTCGATACTATCCCACGGCAGATTAGTTATGACGTGAGCCACTATCTCCAGCTTGTATTTCCTTGCCCTGATAACCGCATCAATGAAATCTGAGAGACTGTGTCCGCGGTTTATTCTTCTTAGTGTGCTGTTGTTGACAGATTGCAGACCCAGTTCGAGAATTACATCAGTCTCCTTGGAAAAGGTATCGAGCAGTGCAAGGACTTCATCTTGGACCAGGTCAGGACGAGTAGAGACATCTAGTGCTACTACCCCATCAACAAGCGCACTCCGGTAGATCTCTTCCAGTTTTTCAGGAGATTCGTAAGTATTCGAGCCCGCCTGAAAGTAAGCAATGAATTTCCCTATTCCTCTTTCTCTAAGCTCCTTCGAGCGTTTTTCAATCTGCTGCCTGATCGAGAGGCTTCTGTCAACACTGAAACCGCTCCCGGTGGAGTCACAATAGATACATCCTCCGAGTCCCGTCTGAGCGTCCCTGTGAGGACACCCAAAGCCTGCATTTATGGGTATTCTGTGAACAGCTTCTCCGTATTTCTCTTTGAGGTGAGACTTCAGGTCTCTGAATCGCCTACAGTCCAATTGATCGTTCAACTGCTCTCTTATAATCTTTGAACTGCTCCGCGATGTCTTCGCTTTGTGCCTTCTCTCCCCTGAAAACATAGAGCCATTTTCCCTGAAACCACGCTTTAACATAGCTTTCCCCGTACACCCCTGATAGCTCTCCGTATATCAGGGGAAACGCGCTAAATGCAGACCTTGCCGGTCCAGCAACTTCTCGAGTCCAGCTGTACCAGAAAGAAGTAGAATCAAGCGATCCGTCAAACTGAGCAACGCTCATTTCTACATAAGACTGGTTACGCAAGAAAACCATCTTGAGAATAACGGAGTCTTCTGCAGCCAGTCCGTCTATTTTGCCTCCCAGAACAACTTCAGCACTCTCTACAGCATACCCGTCGGGCTGGAAACCCACCAATCTTCCTGGTGTAACAGGCTCCGTACGGGGCCCGCAAGAAGCAAATGCCACTACCATTATCAAAATAGTCACAGTTGAGATAAACTTCGCCTTCACTGAATGATCCATAGAGTATCCTCCTGAAATTCGATGGAGCAATAATAGTTTATCACTCTGTCAGTTCTTTGACGAGATTCGAACACTGAATGATCATTTGGTAGTAGTATCGGGCACCTCGTGGCAGACAAAGGGCGACTCTACCAGCTTGCAGGTTCTGAACATCTCTTCTCTCAGAAAAGAGGAATAGCGCAAACCGCTTTCTGGATCTCTTGCTTCAGGCAGAATCTCCATGAGAGGGATGAGGACGAAGGATCTGTTATGCATGTCGTAATGAGGAACAGTGAGAAGATCCGATTCCATCACAAGATCTCCGAACAGCAAGATGTCTATGTCAATCAATCTGGGACCCCATTTCAGAGTCCTGATCCTTCCAACCTCCACCTCAACCCTGTGTATTTCTTTCATAAGCTCAACGGGGTTTCCTGAGAACTCAAACAGGGCCACACAGTTGAGAAATAGGTCTTGCTCATGGTAACCATAGGGTTCTGTCTCATATAGTGAAGATACTTTCACAAGGCTTAACCCATGATCTTCGAGTTTTCTCAGAGCAGCGCAGATGTTCGTCCGTCTTTCTCCCATATTGCTTCCCAAACCGATAACCAGGCTAGGCATTCGTGAGTTGCTCCTTTATAGCGTTCGCAATGCTTTTGAGCTCCTGAAGCTCCTCAGGCGACATGCTATCTTTCCACCAGTACGGAAGCAAAGAGTTGTTCAGCATGAGCAGATCGATATCTTCGGGTATGCTTCCAGATAGCACCAGTTCTTTCCACATTTCTGTTCCTGGGATTAGCGTAAGCTCATTGATCTTTGGTACCACCCCTAACTCTCTACAGAACTCAATGGCTCTCTCAACATCCTGAAATGACTGATCAGGAAGATTCGCAATAATGTAGGCACTGATTTCTCTGGGACCAAAGCCTTGACTATTCAGCAACTTCACTGCCCTGCTGAAATCGCTAGAATTAACTTTGTCTCCTGTCTTCTTCATAACATCCTCGTTAACTGTCTCAAGAGCAAGGTTGATTGTCTTGAAGTTGCATTGTCTGAAAAGCCATGCTGTCTGCTCGTCAAGTAATCGCGTGTGTATTCCGTTCGGCAGGTGAAATCTTGTTTCTAGGTCTGCTTGTGCAACTATTCCCAGTGAGTCTTTGAAGCCGGGGTTGATAAGCAAGGCATCATCAAAGAACGCAATATCCTTGACACTGCGTTCTTTGGCAAGCTTTATGATGAGCCTCGCAGCATGTGCTCCGTTGCATTGATCGAATGCGCCCCAGAGACTCCATCCTGCACAATATGAACACCTGAACGGACATCCAGTACTTGTAATCACAACTGCGTGGCTCAGTTTCACATAGTGTTCATATTCTGGTGCTATGGATTTCAACCAGTTCTCTTCGACTTCCCGATCTATACCTGCATACTGAAGAGCACTCTTCAAAGGAGTAATCCCTGTACCGGGAAAGACTGCGTCAGCCCCTGAAAATCTCTTTGCGTGATCAGGCACTATTGATGCATAGATACCACCAAGTACTATCGGAACGCCATGAATCTCTTCCCTGATAACGGATATACAGTCAGCAACACCGTAATGCCAGTAGGTCATCATCGAAGTAACAAAAACTGCATCGAGTTCAGGAAGTCTTCTGAGTTTCTCTCTTAGCAACTCAGGAGGAAAACCATATCGCTTGAATCGGCGAGAAATCCCTTTCATACATTCAGGTTTGGAGATGACCTGCGAGAAAAACCTTCCCGTCCCGTAATACTTGTTCACAGGAGAATACCCTGTATGACTCTCCAGTTCCGGATCATGCCTGTCAAGACAATCAACCAGATGTGTTTCTATACCAGCATTTCTGAGAATTGCAGATATATATAGCAGACCGATGGGTTTAAGCCAGTAATCATAAGCAGCAACATCTTCAATCCACGGGTTAACAAGTAGTATTCTTTTCAAACTTTTCATTCCTGAGCTCAAACTCCAGAATCCCTTTTAGAGTGAGCAAGGGATCATGATGGTCTACGAACTTCATATGATTCTGGACTTTTGTAGCAGTGCCTCCCGTAGTTATGACAATCGGTTTCGATCTGTAGTCTGAGATGGCCTTCTCGATTATCCCGTTCAAGGCGTACACTGTCCCGTTCACAATTCCGATTCGTATATTCTCCTCTGTGTTCCTGCCAACTGCACCAGAAAACATGCTGAGCGCTATCTGCGGAAGCCTAGCAGTCCTTTGATATAGTGCTTTCATCGACATCTCCAGGCCTGGTAGAATGGCTCCTCCCCTAAAAGCACCATCTACAACAACATCTACCGTTATCGCGGTCCCGAAATCTACTACAATGGCATTGTTTCCATAATGTCCCACAACTCCAAGAACATTTGCAATCCTGTCTGCACCAATCTCAGCGGGATAATCAACATCCCATTTGACTCCAATCTGATCATCTGCGGCAACACGTGACAGCTCTGAACCAACGTACCTTACGCAATAGTACTCGAAAACTACAGTGAGCGCAGGCACCACAGAGGCCAGGCACACTCGCTTCACTTCGCTGATATCCAGATTGGATGCAGAGAACAGCATACTAAGATTTGCAAACACCTGGTCTTCTGTTCCCAAAGAACGCGTATCGAGTCGCCATGTCTTGAGAATCTCCCCTGAGTCTTCGAGTCCAATCATTGCTATCGTGTTTCCAAGATCAACCAAAAGCCGCACGAGATCACCTCTAATTGATGATAACACGAAGGGGATCAACGAAGATCACGTCGAGAAGCGGAGTGGCTTAGATCTTGCCACGCTTCAGATCTGGTCTTGGTCTTCAGCTTCGCCACTGTTCTTGTGGTTCCGCTTCGTTTGCGGGTTTCGCAGACTTCGCTTCTCTGGGGCTTTCTGCCAGACTATCATCACGCAGTGTACTTCTACGTTCCGCTACAGTACTATGCTCGTATGTCAGGGCAGAACG
>CAZSXB010000050.1:0-14124 GCA_964611155.1 uncultured Thermotogaceae bacterium | reverse complement strand
TACGTGAGTGTTTATTGATACCACTCTTGACCTAATAATGATATACCCAGAAGTCTTAAATAGTGTCAGTTAGCAGGAGTATGGAACAATTGAGGGGAGGTGTGCTATTCACTTTTTAATTCGGGTTCTGATTGACTTACCACAAAATCCCATTGCTCTTTGCTTACGGGTACAACTGACAGTCTTGGAAGTCTTATGAGGTCCCAATCAGGGAAAAGACCGCTACTCTTTATCTGTTTCAGGCTCACTACTCTTCTGAGCTGCTCTACCGGAGCGATCTTGATTACAAAAAGCTTACCATCATCTTCAGAAGGATCGGGGTATGCTTCTGCAGTGACTTTTGCTATGCCAACGATAGCTCTCTCTTGTCCTGTGTGGTATATGAAGAGTTGATCACCCTTCTTGACGCGTCTGAGGTTCTTAAGAGCAGCAGGTGCTTTGACTCCGTCCCAAACGCCTTGTCCTTCTTCGACCAGGTCTTGCCAGGAGTACTCTTCGGGCTCCGTCTTCAATAACCACATAGCCATTCACCTCTCAACACACCATCTCCATCTTGCTCATTTGATGCGTTCAGCTTCCTTCAAAATGTGCAGTGCTTCCACAGTTACAAACTCGTTCATACTCTTGCTGATTTTGCCCCAATCAACAAGCGAGCGTCCACTTTTCTTCTTGTCTGTGATGCTGTAGTACTTCTTCTCCGCGGGAAACCCGCCTGTGCTAAGCCATTTTGAGACCAGCAAGTCCAGTGCGTCAGCACATCTCTCATCTTTCAGCAAACCAGCTTCAAGGAGAACGGTCAGCGCGAAGAGAATATCATAATGCCAGTAGCAGGGATAATGAAGCTTTAAGAAATCACCATGTATGATCGTACCATCACTTTGCTTTCTGAAAAGCCTTCTCTTGAGGAAGAGCTCTGAGGCTTTCAAAGCAGCATCCCTGGATAAGCTTTCCCCTCTGACCGATGCATAGAGTGCAAGCCCTCTCATGGGGATAAGGCTCTCCATGAAAGAGGAGTTTCTAGCTTCACGGCGTTTATCACAGTTCCAGCCTCCGTCGGGCCATTGCCACTGGATAAGCCTTCTAGCGAGTTCGTCAGTAAGGTGATCGTCGAGTCCGAGTTTGAGAAGATAAAACAGCGCGTACCCTTCTTGTGAAGCACACCGTCTCACCTTTCCTTCGACTTTCACAATTGATCTCTCATGGGAAGATGAGAAAAGCCATCTGTAGACTTGCTCACGCAAGGGGATCAGAGAATCATCTCCGGCAGGGTATTCCAGTTCAGCAAGCATGGCGAGCACCCAGTGAGCTCCGTACCACTTTTTGTAGGGATGGACAGGGATCTCACCCAAACTGTTTCTTTCTGAAAGGAGCGTTTTCACCCTTTGCGATCTGGCAGTTCGAACCTTCTCTTGCTCAACTGCATTTTCAGAAGGCTCTTCATCAAGAAGCCAGGTAAGTGTCTTGTACCGAACCGAAGCTTCATCTGAACTCATAAGCCTTTCCAAGACAGGTAACAACTCGTGCTGTTCAATAACGTGGCTTGCTTTCAAGCTCTTTCTCACCTGCAATACTCAAAGATCCAGATTCTCGCCACTGTTAATTATGCCTTGCCATACGACTGGTCTTTGTATTCAAAGGTTTGACAGATTCACCCAATACCAGCTCTCCTGTTATCCTGACTTCTTTGCCTATTTGCTTAGACGTCGTTATGACCTGAGTCAGAAGCTCAGATGCATATCTTCCAAATTGTTCCGTGTCTTGTGAGAGATAAGTGATTCTTGGTTCAAAGACTTCGAAATACTCATTTCTGTCAAAGCTCACAAGAGAAAGGTCTTCAGGGATCTTGATGCCCAGTTTTCTCACTGTCCTGAGTACTCCCAAAGTCATCATATCACCGCAGGAAACTACAGCAGTAGGTCTTCTTGATCTACTAAGTTTCATGAAATGCTGACAGGCCTCTTCGCCAGAATCAGCAAAGAGGTTACCTTCAAAGACAAGCGAATTACTCATCCTGAGTCCTGCTTCTCCCAAAGCCTTCTTGTATCCTTCCAAACGTTCGCAACCTATCGAAAGGAAGAGGGGTGGTGTGATTATGCCTATACGTTTGTGTCCTTTATTCACTAGATATGAGACCAGCCTTCTCGATCCATCCACGTTGTCCAGAAGAACCTTTCCACACTTCAATTCCGGAATGTCCCTATCCAGCAGAACAAGAGGCAGAGCCTTCAGAACACGCGAGAACTCAGGAAGGACTACTCTTGGTGCTCCTGCAGGCATAGCAATAACCCCGGCGATTCTGTACTGAAGAAAAGACTCCAGGATGTTTCTCTGACGATCAGGGTCTTCTCCAGAACTGGCCGCAAGGATTTCGTAACCCTTCTCTGGGAGTACTCTTGAGACGGCTTCAACGATATCGGGGAAGTAAGGGTTTCTGATGTCAGGCACAAGAATCCCGATTATGCCTGTTACACGTTTCTTCAGGTTTTGTGCCATTATGTTCGGAACGTATCCCAGTTCTTCTACTGCTTTGTAGACTTTCTCCGCAGTTTCTTCACGAACTCGTTTCTTTCCCGAAAGAACATAGGATACAGTTGCTATCGAGACACCAGCACTGTCAGCAACGTCTCTTATTGACGGAACCTCTCTGTCTTTCATGCAACCCCCCACAACGTTTACCAGAAAGTGCTTTGCTTAAACGTACGTGTCTTCTTTGATTCTAACACAGAAGTGACGATGACTTTACGTTATTAATGAAGACGGTCTGAGCAAACCTTCTGTGGTATCTATTTCAGAGAGAAAGAGGACCTCAACACTCTAATAAGGAGGATTTTCATCTACTGGCGCTTGCGCAAGGTACTGCTCTTGTGATGAGGTCCTTCAAAAGGCGGATTTCTGAACGCCTGAACGGAGTGTTTCCCGCGTTTTACCGAGTATTCAATTACTGACTTCTCATTTCGATTATCTTTCTTCTAAGATCGTTTTCAGAGATCTTGCTGGTTTCAAGAATCATCTCAGCAGGTCCAGAAAGGGCGTAGTCATCAATACCCAGAGAGATCATTCTTGCTGGAAACCGTCCATGCTCAGTACATATCCTCGACAAGACAGCAAATAACCCGGTCTTCCAGTTGTGATCTTCATAGACAATCACGTTATTGTCTTCAATCACTGACAGGATAGCTTCTACATCCGGTTCAGACGGGCACGGAATATTGACAACTCCTATGAAGATGCCTTCCTTCCTGAGTTCGTCTGAAACCTTGACGGCACGATGAAGAAGCTGCCCATAGGACAGAATAAAGAAATCAGCACCGGTTCTTATCTGATCAATCTTGCCATACTCGAAAACATAGTCAGCATCATAGAAAGCTTCCCCGTGCTCGTCAGTCACGATCGGGATTTTTGATCTTCCAACAGCAATCAGGACGTTGCCATTCATCGAAGCTGAATACCGCACTGCTCTGTCAGTCTGGTTTGGGTCTCCGGGAACAATCAGCTCCCAGCCAAAGAGATTGTTCATTGCTCCAACATAATCAATACAGTGATGAGTCTTACCATCTTCTCCTACATCTATTCCGACATGCGTACAAATCAGTTTCAAGTTTGTCTTGTTGATTGCATTCAATCTCTGCTGATTGTAGACTTCATCGATTCCGAACATTCCAAAATCTGCGAAGAAGGGTACTATTCCACAGGTCGAAAGAGAACCAGATAGTGTTGCTGCATTATGTTCCTGAACACCAAGTTCGACGATTCTCTCAGGATGCTCCTTTGCAAGAAAATCCAGTTTCACTGAACCCAGAAGATCACAGTCTACTGCGAACATTGGAACATCCGGATTTGCTTTCACCAGATCGAGTATTGCTTTTCCGACCGCAGAACGGTTATCCGTCTTCTCAGAGTAGCCCCGAGGAACTCCCATTGAGATATCTGGAACATAATTGTCAATATCAGGACGAACGTGACTTTGTTGCAGTTCTCTTCGACTCTTTCTATGTTCTTCGAGAGTCGGTTCAAGCGAGAGTTCACTCATCGCATCGATGTACTGCTTTTCTGACAATGTAACCCCATGATAGCCAATTTCATCTTCCATGAATGAAACACCTTTTCCGATCTTTGTTCGCGCAATGATCACAGTCGGTGGACCCTCTTCTGCCTCAAGCAAGGCTTCCCAGAGAGCCACAATACTATGACCATCAACATTTCTAACTCTCCATCCCGAAGCTTCATATTCTCTTTCGATATTTACAGGCATGATCTGCGATGCTTTCCCAGATATCTGAGCATCATTGTAGTCAATTATCGCCGTGATGTTTTTCAGTTTCAGTTTGATAGCAGTCCTTCTGGCCTCAGCTACCTGCCCTTTTGCCTGCTCTGCATCTCCCATGACAACGTAGACATGACTTCCGTTGCCGAGAAGTCTTGAGCCGAGGGCCATCCCTACTCCAGCAGAAAGACCCTGGCCAAGATTGCCTGTTGTCCACTCGATTCCGGGAATTCCCCTGGTTATGTGGCCTTCAAACACTGTCCCGGGATGTCTGAAACCTGCTATCGCTTCCTCAATGTCAATGAACCCGAGTCTACCAAGAGCTGCGTAAACACCAGGAGATGTATGTCCGTGGCTCACTACAACTCTGTCTCGCTGACGATCAAAAGGATCTTCAGGCGAGATATCTGCGAAAGAGTATACAGATAGGAATATCTCAATCGAAGACATCGAACCTCCTGGATGTCCTGAGCCTGAGAGTGTGGTCATCGTCAAAATGTCTCCGCGGCATCTCCTGGCCATATCCTCCAGTAGCCGAGTTCCGCTGTTATCGAGTGGCTTCTTACCGTAACTCCTCATGACTTCCTCCTCAATATCAACTTCCGAGCACCTTGCTAAGATCTTCTCCTAGTGATCCTCCTGGATGGAATCTCAGGAAATCGTCTTGTGAGAAGCCTTTCACCCTTGCTGCAGCAACAGCCAGTGCATCACCAATTGCCAGGGTTACTGTTGAGCTTGCCGTGGGTGCTGTATCCATATAATCTGCTTCATGCTCAACTCTCGTGCACAATACGACATCGGCTATCCGTGCTAGAGTATTGTCTCTATCACGACAGATGGCGATTATCTTGTTTCCTCGCACTTTGACTCTTGGTAGCATCGCCATAAGCTCCGTTGTCCTACCACTATGGGAAATTGCTATGACAACATCTTCAGGAGCTACCATTCCAAGGTCTCCATGCAAAGACTCATCGCTATGAACGAAATGACTCGGTGTTCCCAGGCTTGCTAGAGTCGCGCTAATCTTGTTTCCAACATGCCCTGACTTTCCTACACCGGTCACGATTATACGTCCTTTGGAGTTAACAATCAGGTCCACTGCTCTGACAAAATCATCGTCGAGACTGTCCACAAGAATCCGCAGCGCATCCGATTCTTTCTTCAATACCTCTCTTACATATTCAAGAACACTGCTATCCGAAAATTTCACAATCAATACACTCCCTGGAGTCAATCTTGTCTTCTGCCGGAATTACTTGATGTTACCTATCTTAGATCTTTCAAGCGATATGAATACCGCCATTACAAGGATGATTCCCTTTATGACAAGCTGCCAGGGAGATGGAACACCCATGATTACAAGACCGTTTCCGATACTTGCCATTATCACAGCACCTATTATCGTTCCGTAGATATTCCCTATGCCGCCAGTGAGAGGTGTCCCGCCAAGAACTACTGAAGCTATTACATCAAGTTCATAACCAACACCGATGGTTGGACTGGCTACCCCCAGCATGAAGCCGCCAAGTCCAGCCAATCCTCCTGAAAGCAAAAAGGGAAGTATCTTATACAGGCGGATGGGTACCCCAGACATTTTCGAAACTGTCTCGTCTCCTCCAATTGCTCTGACATACTCACCGAATCTTGTGAAATAGTAGAGAAACATTGCTATCACGAAGATTCCCATTGCAATCAAGAAGATTCCTGGCCAGCTCCCCAACCAGACGGTATTATCGGACATCATTACTGGAAACCCACCCGAATAGATGGTGGTCAATCCTCGAGCTGCTTGAAGCATGCCAAGCGTCACAATGAATGAAGGAACTCTGAGCAGAGAGAAGGCACTCCCGTTTATGAGTCCACACAGAGCACCAACTCCAAGCGCCGCAAGAACTCCGAGTAAAGGATTAGACGATGCAACTGTTCCGCCAACCATTCCAGCCAGAGCAAGCACTGACCCAACTGATAAATCAATACTTCCAGAGACAATGACGAAGGTTACACCGAATCCCACAGTCATCGTGATCGCGCTCTGCTGCAGAATTAATCTGAAGTTTCTTAGGTTGGCAAATCTGCCTGGATCCAGAACCGCGAAAAACACCATAACCGCTATCAGTGACAGAAAAGGGACAATGATCCTGAGATTTGCTCTGAGTTTATGCTGTGACATTTCTACCTCCTGACCTACACATGTAAAAGCGGAAAACCCGGAGGCCAGGGCCTCCGGGAGTGTGACTACTGAATTGCGATCTCGAAGAAGTATCTTCCGGTTGCTTCAGGGTTAAGGGCTCTGCTGAGTTCTGTCGCGTCAATTTCTGGTGGATTGAATATGAACTGCTCCTTGAAGTCTGCAACGTTTTCCTGGGTTACCTTCATGAGCTGCAGTCTGGCTACCCTGTACTCAGGCAGTGGAGGTTTGCCATTCATGTAGTCATAGAGCATTATGAGTCCGAAACCACCTTGCAACCAGTGCCCTCCAAAGGATGCGTAGTACCAACCCTCTTCGATTCTCTCAACTGCATCAGGGTTAAGGTCCATGCCGACTACGGCGATCTCCCTGTTCTGAAGGGCTTCACCCAGTCCTGCGTCTCTAAGTGCTCTAACTGCGCCAACTGCCAGGGCGTCGTTATAGCACCATATGCCGGAAAAGCTTCCACCATATGCAGCAAGGAAGTTCTCGGTTACCTGAATCCCAAGGTCAGGGGTCTCTCCTATCCATTCGACTGCCAAGAGGTTCGCTTCAGGAAAAGCTTCAACTGCTTGGGCGAGTCCAGCGTGGCGCCCCTCTGCGACCGAAGCTCCCTGAACGCCGTTGATTCCGACGATATTGGTCATGCCGAGTTCCTTGATGAGTGTTTCTGCTATTTTGAATCCAGTGTCGACATCGTCAGGACCTATGAAACCAACAAAACCATCCCAAGCATATTCAGTCGGGTCGATCCCTGGCCATCTGTCAGTAATCGCTATGGGAACACCAGCCAGTTCAGCTCTTCTGATAATGGCAGGACCAACCTGCGCAGTCTGCGGTGTGACGATAAGTCCATCAACTCCCGCAGCAAGAAGATTCTCGATATCCATGATCTGCTTTCCTTCGTTGTTCTCACAGTCGACGATCCTTACTTCAATTCCGAGTTGCGCAGCCACATTGTTGACAAAGCCAACGTAGTTCTGCCAGAAAGGATTTGCAAGGGTTGGAACGGATACCCCAACTACCAGCCTCTGAGCAAGGGTTACAGCTGACAGTGCTAATAACACCACAAGAACTAACAAAACAGCTTTCTTCATTCTTACACCTCCCGGTGGATTTTATGTTGACTGACCTGAGGAGTTGTGATTACGCTATGCTGGGACTCCCCTAGATCATTCCAACAACAACTTGTTCCTCATTCAGTTCTTTCGATCTTTCGAACTCCCTGGATATTACTCCTTCCTTGAACACAAGTATTCTGTCACTCATACCAATTAGCTCTGGAAGCTCTTCAGTGATCATGATGATTCCCTTTCCCTGTTCCTTGAGAGATTCCATCAACCTGTATATTTGTGCCTTCACTCCAACGTCCACACCTCTCGTCGGACAAGCCATGATAAAGATGTCCGTGTTTCTGGCGAGCCATTTTGAAACAACCACCTTTTGCCTGTTACCGCCGCTAAGGTTTATACACAATGTGTTCACATTTGGAGCCTTGATACTCAGCTTTTCCATGTAATCTCTGGCAAGCTGGCGTTTCTTATGAAGGTTGACAAGCTGCTTCATACCCCTTGAAGCTACAAGATCCATGTTCGGAAGAGAGATATTGTCTTTGATCACGTGCATTGGAATGAGACCTTCTTTGTCCCTTTCACGCGGTATGAAGCCTATCCCGTGCTTCATGGCAACTCCTGGACCGCTGAGCTGAACGAGCTGACCGTTTACAGAGATCTCCCCGGTGTAGTGCTGAAGCCCAAACAGCGTCCTGCCAAGAACGTGCATGCCCGAACCGACAAGTCCTCCGATTCCGAGAATTTCTCCCTTGTGAAGATCGAAACTGACATCTCTTATAAAATCGCTAACACTAAGGTTGCGAACCGATATAAGGAGTTCGCCATCATGAGAAGCTTGCCAGTCATCTCTGTAATAATGCTTCAACTCTCTGCCGACCATCAGAGAAGGCAGGTCATCGAGTCTGGTTTGATCTGGAGTCATCGTCTTCACATGTTTAGCATCTTTCATAACAGTTATTCTGTCTGCAATTTGGAAGACTTCCTTTAACCTATGGGAGACGAAGAGGACAGCTACACCTTCGCCTTTCATTTCATTCAATTGATCAAACAGAATCTTCTGACCATCTATGGTTAGCGCAGCTGTAGTTTCGTCGATGATGAGTACGCGAAGACCGGGGTTTGTCTTTGCTCGTGCAAGCTCGATGAGTTTCCACTGTTCATAGGGAAGACTTGAGACTCTCTTAGTGACATCGATATAATCGACTCCGATGTTCTTCAGCGCCTTCTCAGCAGCCTTCTTACGCTTCCAAAGAGATAACACACCTGCCCGAGAGAATTGCTTTTCGTTGTTGAGAAACAGGTTTTCAGCTACAGTAAGAGTGCCAACAACACCTGGTTCCTGTAAGACAATGGCGATACCGTTTTGGAACATGTGCCACACATTTTTCGGTTCAACGTTCCTGCCTTCAAAAGTAATCTCTCCTGAGTCTTTCGAGTAGATACCACTGATTATCTTCATCAGGGTCGACTTCCCCGCTCCATTTTCACCGATAACACAGTGTGTCTCGCCAGCAAAGAAGTCCATAGAAACGTTGTCTAGTGCGGTAATCCCTCCGAATCTCTTGTCGATATTCCTGACAGAAAGAAGCGGTGTCGCCTTGTCTCCGTCCATGTTATCTTCTCCTTTGAACAATTCTAAATTGTAAGATCTCTTCGTTACTTACGAAATCCAGTCATTTATGGTCCAATTTCGGAACGGCTGAATTAATTGTGCCTCCGTTTTGATAACAGTTACTTCCTGTAACTGGGTTTGTAGAAAGGTGGAATCACCTCTTCTTCTAGAGGAAGGTCCACCCAACCATTTACTTCCATGGACTTGAAGAGTGCACACATTACTTCCGTGGCAATTGCTCCATCTTCGGGGCGGATCATTGGTACTTTGTCGTTTTGAATACAATCAATGAAATGAGCAATCATCCTCTTATAAGCCCACTCTCTTGGAGGAGTTATTGTGACCCACCGCTTTGGTGCAGGCTTATTAAGGATATCCTCAGCCCAGAACAACTGCGGATGCCTGTACTGCTTGATAATATCGGGCATGGTTTCCCAGTCGTAGTCTTTGTTCGTAAATATCGCAAGAGGTGCTGTCTGGAAAGGGTTCTGGGCTTCTGAACCGACGAAAATAGTTCCCTCTTCACCGTAGAATTCACCGATATTTGACACAGCAGGTGAATATCTGTCTCCTGTAACGATTCCATAGTCTCCACTTTCGAACTCGATTACTGCAAGGTACAGGTCATCAAGCTTTGTGTATTGCTCGGGAGTTGCAACTCTCTTGGCAAACCCGCATACTCTTTTGGGTTTGCTTCCCATGAGCCAGATCAGAAGATCAATTCGATGTGCTCCAAGATCAAAAACGGCACCCGCACCTGCCAATTCCGGTGTCTGGCGGAATCTGGTGTATGAGATTTTTTCGTGGTAGAGACTCCAGCCTTCATGTAGAGATGTTCTGCCAAAGTGAACCTTTCCGATGACGCCTGTACTTATCAGTTCCTTGGCATATTCATGCTGCAACCAGAAACGCTGGTTAGTTCCTACCATTAGAAGAAGCCCTTTTTCTTTGAAGATGTTGACGAGATCCCAGGCTTCCTTGTTTGTACAAGCAAGAGGTTTCTCTACAATCGCATGTTTTCCTGCTTCTGCTGCTTTGATACCCTGTTCGTAGTGACCGCTGTTGGGTGTGGCAATAACTACAAGATCCACAGCTGGATCGGCCAACATCTCTTCGTACGTCTTGTAACACTTCTCTGCTTTCCACTTTTCGGCAGCCTTTTTCGCCAAAGCTTCATCAATGTCACAAACTGCCGCAAGCCTGGCTTCAGGTATCTCAGCAATCGATGGAAAATGAGCGATTTCCGATATACTGCCAGTTCCAAGAACTCCGATTCCTACTGTTCGCATAGTCTGTCCTCCTTCTTGCTTCTGGATGAATTGGAATAAGTGGCAACAAAATCTATAACCTTTTTCTCATCAGGCATTCGGCTGGGGACAACTCCTCCTGTTTTCTGAACCACTATACACGCGACAGCATTTCCGAATCTTATGGCTTTAGAAACGCTTCCCGTCTTCAGGTATTCGTGAACAAAACCTGCAGCAAAAGTATCTCCTGCTCCTGTGGTATCTCTGGACTCACACTTGAAAGGAGCAAAATACTCCTCGCCGTTCTGATCACAGTAATAAGCCCCACGACTACCAAGCGTAATAACCAGTCTCTTCGCACCGAGTTCCATGTATCTCTCCGCGTATAAACGTTCAGGGGAATCTGCTGCAATAGGGCTGTTATCTGCATCGAATATCAGGCTTGCATCTTCAAGACTGGTTTTAACGATAGAAGAAACCTCAAGAAGAGATCTGAGCTCCTGCAGCTTCTCAGAATCCCCATGTTGATGACTGCTCGAAGTAGCTCCACCGTATCCACCCATATCGACAATGACTTTCCCGTGCCCGGTTCCCAACTTACAAACTTCATTAATCGGGAACTCGAAATCCATAGGGCACACATAAACAATCCTGGCTCTCATTGCAGCTTCTCCGAGGTCATCTGCCAGTATCGTTGGCGCACGGTGCATGTACTCAATCCGCTTCTTCTCAAAATGGGTGTAGAATAGCTTGTTTGAAGTTGAATGCTTTCCTTCTGTCTTCACTCTGGAGATGCCCACACCTGTCTTCTTGAAAGGCTCCATTAGTTTTGGAGGCATGTCAGAGCCGATTTTCGTACAAAGGAGTACTCTCGTGCCAAGTTTACTCATTGCCACCGAGCTGTAGGCCGCTGGGCTCCCCAGAACCGGAGTTATAGCTTCACCGTTTGGGAATATAATCGTCTCAATGATTATGTGACCCACAACGACCACATCGGGAATGAAACCATTAAGCATGACTCACGAATCCCTCTTCCCTGCAATGAAGTCATCAAGCATCTGTTTTGCAATATGATCGGGATACTGAACTGGTGGATGCTTCGCATAGTAGGCTGAGACGGATTCGAGTCTTCCTGAAAGACCGCGATCAAGAGCAAACTTGGCGCAGCGAATCATGTCAACCATGACTCCGCCAGCATCAGCACTATCGTTAACACTCAGTTCGGCAGAAACTCTTACAGGGGCTCCACCCCACTTCCTTCCATTCAGTTCGATGCGAGCGATCTTTCTGTCCTTCTGAACAGGAATATAGGTGAATCCGGTGGATATCTCAGCCTCGTAAGGAAGGAGGGACTTCAATGCTGATGTCTTGGTTACATGTTTGCTTTCGCCTCTGAAGACCAGGTTTACAAAGTCAGTATTACCCGCGTAGTTCAGCTGATAGGCATTGTCGAGTCTCACGCCTCTTGCAAGAAACAGGTTGATTATTTCCCTGTTCAGAATCGTAGCTCCGAGCTGGCTCTTGAAATCATCTCCCACAAGAGGGACTCCATATACTCTTGACATTTCTTCGAACTCCTGGCTTCCGCTGACGATGAGTTCGGGAATACCATTAACAAAAGCAACGCCTGACTTTATGGTCTGTTCTGCATAATGGCGGGTAGCCTCTTGTGAACCAGTCGGGATGATATTCATCACAACATCCACCTTCTCCGCTTTCAGCACCTCGGCTACATTGACTGGCTTTTCATCTGCCACTTCCATCATTCGGGCAAGATGTTCTGGGACTCCGTCCATAACTGGACCCATCAGTACTTCTACTCCAGTCTTTGGGACATCCCACAGTTTCTCCGTGTTGTTTGGTTCTTCCCAAATCGCCTCAGAGAGATCTTTCCCCACTTTCTGAGCATTCACATCAAAAGCTGCTACTACTTCTATGTCCTGCGGGCGGTAACCACCGATTTCTGGGTACAAGAGCCCGAGGTCGGTCCTATTGTCTCTGTAGTAGTAAATCCCCTGAATCAAAGAACTCGCACAGTTTCCAAGACCAAGAATTGCCAACCTTAGTTTGCCCATCTGAGAACCTCCTACATTGATATGAAACGTTTAAATAGTGAAACGTTTCACTCTAAATAATAAACGCTTCTCAATAATCAGTCAAAAGGCAAGTCTTCCGCTCCTCTGAGAATGGAGGCAATGAAACGTGTTTAGAGGCATCTTTCTTCTGCTCACTCTAATATCCGATGGTTTGTGATTGAATTATCAAACTTCTACTCATTCAGATACACCATACACTAAGACGGGTTTGTCTAGCGCTTCTGAAAGATTCGTCCGCTGTCACATTTGGCTACTTCAGTTTGTTTGATGCTATACTTTGGAATGAGGTGAGTCGATGTATGTGGGCTTTGTAGTCACAGTGTTTGTCACCGCCTACGTCATGATAATCATCGGTAAACTCAATCGATCGACCATCGCTTTCTCTGCAGGAATGCTTCTTGTGTTTGCCAAGATATTTTCAGAATATGAGTTTGAGCAAATCGGAGAGCTGATTGATTTCAATACTCTTGGATTACTTATCGGTATGATGATAATTGCTAGTGTTATTGGAGGGACGGGGTTTTTTCAGTATCTATCAATCAGTGTCATAAAGCTTTCCAAAGGCAGAACCAGGTTGTTACTATTTTTCCTGCTTCTCATGGTTGGCGTATTCTCAGCACTTCTGGATAAAGTAACAACTATCATTCTCTTTGCTCCCATTCTTTTCCTGATCGCTGATTCTCTTGGAAAGAGTCCGATTCCGATAGTATTTGCATCGATCATGGCTGCGAATATCGGAGGTACAGCGACGCTAATTGGCGCTCCTTCCAACGTATTGATTGGTTCAGCATCTCATCTTGGGTTCGTTGACTTCATAACGGCCACGGGTCCGATTGCGGGAGTGATGCTGCTGTTGTTTGCTGTCTATTCTGACAGGAAGATTTTCGGGAAGCTCGCAGATATAAAAGCTGAGCTGAAAGAGCTCCCCGGGAAGGACCCTTCAAGGGCGATCCGGTCGAAACGAGATCTGAAGATCTGTCTTTCGGTTTTTGCGGGGGTTTTAATCGGGTTCTCCTTTCACGAGATCCTGGGATACGAACCTTCGGTAATCGCGCTTGGAGGAGCGGCTGCAGTCTTGCTGCTTACACGAAAGAGTTTTTCCGAACTCGCTACTGAGATAGAATGGGACACCTTGTTGTTTTTCATAGGGCTGTTCCTGCTATCCTCAGCGCTGAATGTTGTCGGAATTGCCGATATCCTTTCTACGAATCTTTCTGCTCTGGCTTTGCACGATGGCTTCTTTCATATCTTCCTTCTATGGATCACAGCCATTCTGGCTGCCATATTCGGAGCAGTTCCAACTGTTGCCGTACTTATCCCCATCATAAGAACCATAACGATGGATTATGGTACTCCCCTGGATATCTGGTGGGCTATTTCTATCGGCGCATGCTTCGGAGGCAGTATTACAATAACCGGAGATGCGACCAACATGGTCGGGCTTGGAATGATGGAAAAGTACATGAAAACAAGAGTCACTTACTTCGAGTTTCTCAAATTCTCTCTACCTCCTGCATTAATCGCTCTCATTGGAGGAACGATATATGTAGCCCTGAGATACGCGTTCTAGCTGCTAGAACGCTCAGGCACCTGAATTACTTTGACTTCACCCATCGAACACACTGCGTTTTCTCTGGTAAGATT
>CAZSXB010000049.1:0-14718 GCA_964611155.1 uncultured Thermotogaceae bacterium | reverse complement strand
TCTTCTAGTCCTCAAATCCAAATCCATCTTCCTTGAAGAGCTTCAGGCAGACTTCAACGACCTGCTTGTCATAGAGAACAACTGCATTCTGTTCGATCTCCTGAAGGGCAGCTTCGATACCGAGTGCCTGTCTGTATGGGCGGTGAGAAGACATGGCTTCCACCACATCTGCTACCGCCAGGATCTTGGCTTCGAAAAGGATTTCGTCGTCAGTAAGCCCTTGTGGATAACCACTTCCATCGAGTCTTTCATGATGCTGATAGATCATATCTGCCATCGGCCAGGCGAACTCGACATTCTTGAAGAGTTCCTTACCTGCTTCGGGGTGTTTGCGGATGAGTCTCATCTCAAGATCACCAAGTTTACCAGGTCTATTCAGTATCTCTGCAGGAACCTGAATCTTGCCCACATCGTGAACAAGTGCGGCCAGTTTCAGAGTTGATATTCTCTCTGAATCCATATTCAAATCAAGTGCGATCTCTACTGCAAGCTGAGCAACTCTTCGCTGATGCCCCGCGGTGTAGGGATCGCGAAGGTCTACCGCTGCGGCCAAAGCTGTTATAGCGCTCTGCGTTATATTAGTTAGCTTCTCCATGCTTTCATTGAGAGCTTCTTCAGACCTCTTGCGTTCTGTTATGTCAGTATGTGTTCCGATTATCCGAAGCGGTTTACCATCATCAGACTGCTCGACGACCTTGCCTCTTGCCAGTATCCATTTGTAGCCACCGTCTTTGCAGAGCATTCTGTGTTCGTTCTGATATACGGGAGTCTCTGCCATCACAACTCTCTGAACATCGAGCAGACACCGTTCCTGGTCTTTGGGGTGTATACGACTTATCCACTCCTGGTGATCATCTCCTATTTCTTCATCTTGATATCCCAACATTTCCTTCCACTTCTGTGAGAAGAACATAGCATTGGTTCTCAGGTCCCAATCCCAAACACCGTCTCCAGCGCCCTCCAGCGCAAACTTCCATCTCGCTTCACTATCCTGAAGCTTGGAAGTTCGCTCGTAAACCAGCTGTTCGAGATATTTTCTTCGGTTACTAAACGAGTCAACAAACAAGCTGAGAGAGAAGACCACTATAGAACCCAGAAAGAGCGCATAAACGCCACTTCTGACAGGGTAGAGAGAGGAGAACTCGACACTTGGATGTGCCACAATCACGTAAAGCCTTCCGAACGCCAGTATCGGAAGAACAAGGACTGGTGAATCTTCGACATGCATGAGTTCAGACTGTGCTTCCTGCATCTCAGAACATTCAGGCGAGGTTGATGCGATGATTCTATAGTTATCTGTTCCGTCAGTCTCGTATAACCCCATTTCAACAGCACTGTGTATTCCGCCTCTATGGGAAGAATTCAGCAGTAAGCTCTCGGCACGAATCATGACTGCAACGAATCCTGAAAGGGCATCATTGTAGCTGTTCTCGAATATGGTTCTGAAAACAAAGATGACACTACCGGCAGTCGTTCCTTGCGGTAATTCTACGAGATCAGATGCGACACTGCTACCACCGGCTGAAATAGAACGATGCATTGCGGATGATAACGTGTTGCTGGTGAACAGGTCCATCCCCAGTAAAGTACTGTTCTCGGAAAAAGGCTCAATGTAAAGAATCGGATAGTGTTCTGTTTGCTCTGCAAAAAAGGTAACCACTTCTCCTGAGTACCAGTCTCTTATCGTAAGGTCTTTCAGTCCTTCGGAGTGTGGTCTCTCTTCAAGGTAACCATCAGATGAGAAGCCTACCCGGGGAACCCACGCCATTGCCTGAACAACGGGATCATCAACAAGATAGCTCGTATACTGCTTGAACTCCTCTCTTTCTACGTGTTCGCTTGACCTGTAAAACTGCGTCAAACCACCAAGCTGGTAATCGCAAATGTCTCTAATCGCATCAACCGTCAAAGCAGCTTCCGAGGAAGCCATCTGTGAAAAGGTCAGGCGCCTGGCATGAGATTCACTTGTATGAAACGCGAAAGCAGCGCTGAAAACAATTATGGCACCCGCAACAGCAGTAACTAATCCTTCAGCATGCCTTGACCACCAGTTTCCTGAGAGAACGCCATTCCTCTTATCGCGCCGGATCAAAAAAGTAAACCCTCCAAGAATGACAAGCACCAGTAAAACTGTTGAACCGATAGGAAGAAGAAGCTTTCCCAAGAGATCATTTCTCCAATTGCGAGCACTCAAATAGACCCCGAGAATCGCAATGGGGGATCCTGTTCTGGGGTTCATTATGGGGACAAATACACCAATGAATTCTTCGCCATTATCACGGACCTGTTTTTCCATAACTGAATCGCCAGAACTAAAGACGCTCCGGATAATATCTTCAGATACCTCTGCACTCTCGCCAGGTGTTTTTCCCTGATCTGAGCTGGTATTTGAAGAGTCGACATAATAGAAGACATGGCCGTCTTCACGAATACCTGCCAGATAGACATGCAAGAAACTGGAAGATATTTCCCGTGTTGCAACTAACTGCTCTTTCAGACGCTGGTATTCAGGCAAGGTTGAATCGGATAGTGAACCCTGGAGTCTTGCAATTAGCTGCGGGTTAATGGTTCTTGCAGTTAGTTCTGCGTGGAGTAAGAACTCAGATTCCGCCTCATTAACGATATTTGATGTGACCCACCATGTGAACAACGCTTCTAGCAGCAGCACCAGAAGCAGGAAATAGAGGAGCATTCTTCTGCTACCTGTTCCATTATTCGGTCTGATCGCCATAATCTGTCTCCCGTGATGAACGAACAGTCGCAAAAAAACAACATGAAAATACGCTAAATGACTGTTTGAGCTGCAACTTGATGCATCAATGACGTCATTGTAGACTTATTGTATCAGACTTGATGCCTTCTCCTGATACCTCGCCAGTGTATAGCATGATGTAATAGAATGAATGGTGAGCATTCCATTGATGCAAAAAAATGAGCAACACTACTGTCTTGAAGCATGTACAGAGTCACTGTAGAATTATCTTCAGGGGTGGCCATAATGGATCTCACGCTAATCAGGCATGCGCATTCGCAGGGAGATGTTGAAAAGGTTGTTAAAGGCGGCAGAATGGAAGACGCCCTGAGTGACAGAGGCACAAAGCAGCTGGAGCTTCTCAAAGAGAGACTGATTGCTGAAGAGTGGACCTTCGATATCATTTTTGCCAGTCCACAGAAAAGGGCCATGCAGGTTGCAGAAGGGGTTAGGGAAGCCACGGGAGCTGAATTGATTCCTGATGAAAGGCTCAAAGAGATTGATTGTGGTGAGCTTACTGGAATTGCATTCGAAGAAGCTGAGAGACTATATCCTCGACCCGAGGGAGGTCGCAGGTCTTATGAACCAATGCCCGGCGGGGAATCGATACTGGATCAAACCAGCAGGGTAGCAAACTTCTTCATGGAAATACTGGACAAAAGCATGGACAAGAAGATCTGCGTTGTCTCACATGGTGGAACTATGAACGCCATTGTCAGGCTCATCTACAATCTTCCAATAGCCAAACCCAGGTTTCCGGGTTCGAGCCATTCGTTCAGATTTGCAGATACGTCCATTTCCAGGTTCAATATCAATGATTCCGACGACGTAGTCACCTGGTATATCAACGATAGTTGCCATCTCAGAGGTTTGCAGGAATAAGCAATTCAATCCCCCAGTTATTTCTGACAGCCGTTACAGAAATACGAAGAAGATCCAAGCAGGTTTTTTACCTGGATCTCCGTACCACACTTCGGACAGGGCTTTTCCTTGTTGCCTTTGCTGAGAAGCCTTTTGTAGTTGCCTGTCTGACCGAAGAAGTCACTCTCTTCTGTTCGTCCGCCTTCGTCAACAGCCTTCTTTATAACCTCTACAGTGTTTTCTAACAGCGTCTCAGCGTCTTGCCACGTTATTTCTGTGGTTTTTCTCTGAGGATGCACTCCAGAGAGATAGAGTATGTCGTGCCAGTAGGCATTTCCTACACCA
Organism: uncultured Thermotogaceae bacterium; assembly: GCA_964611155.1. GTDB lineage: Bacteria > Thermotogota > Thermotogae > Petrotogales > Kosmotogaceae > UBA9910. The sequence goes on along the minus strand of CAZSXB010000049.1, from coordinate 10,760 downwards.
GCTACCCTGTATTTGGTGCCATACACATTCATCTGCTTGGCGATCCTTCTCTTGTCTTCATCAAACAGCTTGACCATGTAGTCAGCATTAAGCGACGGATCGAGAGGAGACTTGCCTCTTGAAGCCTTGGATTCGCTCATTTGTTCGTTTGTTATTGCAGCACAGTAGCCATATAGAGAAGGGTTGTAAGAAAAGGCTGCGCCATCATCCAGGAAGAAGGCCACCCTGGCTTTCTTTGGTGTTTTTTCGTTCTGTTCATGATAGAGGATCTTCCCGATCATGTCACCAAACATGAGGTTCAGTTCGCTCATGTGCAGGTAAATGTAATCGCCATACTGAGTTACTTCTTCGATCTTCTGACCAGAGATGTCGATCCTGTGGAGATTCACAAAGCCCCACTTGAAAACAGACGCACCAGGATCGCCGATGACAACCTTCTCAATCGTCCTTCCTAAGAGGACTTTTCTCATCTGATCTGCAATCTTGAGAGCTTCAGGAAACTCTATCGCCATAAGAGCACCTCCGACATGAGAAGCATGGAGCACCAATCAGTATCTTTCTGATGGATTATACACGAGCACTGAGTATTGATGATCTTTGTTACATTCGCAGAGCTAGAAACCTCTTGACTGGTTTCATGAACAGTGTCATAATATACACGCAAATGATTTGCGCAAACGATTTGCATGTGGAAAGGACGTGTGTGCATTGCTGAAAGGATTCACTGAACTCAGGAGAAAAATCCTGGAGAGAATCAGAGCTTCCGAGAGCGCTATAACGGCAGAAGAGGTGCTGGAAAGCGTAAGACCCGAGCAACCTGATCTCTCAACTATCTACCGTGCACTTGGTTTTCTGGAGAAGAAAGGTTACCTGAAGTCTGTTGTCTTTGACTGCAGCACCAGGTTCTACCATCTTGCTGAGGATCATCCAGTACATTTTCTTCATTGCATGAAATGCCATCGCACCCAGACTTTCAACAAATGTTTCGCCGATCAAATCGAAGACGCGCTGGAGCAAGAACACGACTTCAAGATCACTGATCACGTCTTCTATTTCCTCGGCCTGTGTAGTGATTGTCGTAATTCGGGAGCTCTGGCTGAAGACAAAGGAGGGAGTTCATGAATAGAGTGTTCCTATTTCTAATGCTCATATTTCTTTTTTCAGTAAGTAACCTGTTCGCATTTAGTGTTATTGCTACCATCAATCCCTATTACCTGATCCTTCACGAAATTGCGGGCAACAAACTTGAGGTCAACCTTCTGATAAGACCCGGTCAGAATCCTCACATATACTCTCCTTCAGTTTCGGATATAAGAAAGTTGAATGATGCAGACCTGATTGTAGCAAACGGTATCGGGCTTGAAGTTCCTCTGATGCGGACGCTTGGAGATCTAGAGACAAAAAGCAAGCAAGTGATATATGTCGGAGAACTTTTTCCAGGCTCGCTTCTGATATATGATCATCATCATGACCATGATGATCACAACGATGCTCACGAAAACGGAAGTCATCACCACGAGCATCAAGAGGATGCCAATCATCACAAAGATAGCCTCCATGATCATGATTCTGCCAATCCCCATGTCTGGCTTGACCCGGTTTTTCTTGCCGATCATGTTGTTCCATTTCTTGGAGAAAAGCTGGCTGAAGCTGATCCAGAGAACGCTGACTACTACAGGTCTAATGCAGAATCTCTGGCTGTCAGGCTCAGCGACTTCCAGCATAATGCTTCAGAAGCCTTGAGACCTTTCCGGGGGGGAATAGTAATTGTGGCCCACCCGAGTTTCTCGTACTTCTTTGCTCGACATAACATAACACTCGAGCCTGTTTTCGAAGGTGCAGGTGACGAACCTACAATTGCCGAAATGAGAAAACTCATTGATTTCGTGAGAGCGAACGAAGTTATTGGAATCTTTGCAGAGTATCAACAAAGCAAGAGACCGATAGATATTCTTGTCCGAGAAACCGGGCTCAAGCACGGAGAACTGGACGGACTTGGCTTCGGCAGAACCAGTATGCTCGAGCTCTTTGAATGGAATCTAAAGGAGATACTGAGAGTACTCCATGAAAGAGAATAACAGAAGAAGGGTCCTCGGGATTAATGGTCTGACCTACAGGGTGAATTCTCACAGAATACTTGAAGGGATCTCCTTTGAGATTGAAAGAGGAGAATTCGCAGGTCTTATCGGCCCCAACGGTGCAGGAAAGACCACGCTCGTTAAAGCGATTATTGGAGAGCTTGAAGAATACGAGGGTGAAATCCAGGTCAACGGAAGAATCGGCTATCTTCCGCAGTACTCAGAGTTCAGCAGAGATTTTCCAATCACCACGAGACAAGTAGCTGCTATGGGCATATACAAGAGCAAAGGGTTCCTTCGGAGACTCACCACTGAAGATCAGAAAAGACTTGATGAACTGATGAAACAGGTTGGGATATTCGAGCTCAGTGAAAGAAGAGTTGGGACCCTTTCAGGCGGTGAGTATCAGAGACTCATGCTGGTGAGAGCGCTGGCCGCAGAACCGGATCTTCTCATACTCGATGAGCCTGAAGCGGGGATCGACGAGATGGGTAAGGCTTCCTTCTACAGACTTGTTGATCATCTCAAGAAAAGCAGAAACATGGCTGTTCTGATGATAAGCCATGATATAGGAATGGTATTTGATGCCTGCGACAGGATCATATGTCTGAACAAGACTCTTCACTGCCACAAAGAAGTCAGATCGGTTTCACCTGAAGATCTGAAGAAGATCTTCTCGACTGATTTTGATTACCTGATACGCAGCAAGGACCATTTCGAAAGAGAGCATTCCCAATGACTGAGTTCATAGCTGATCTTTTCAGGTATGAGTTTCTGAGAAACGCATTGCTTGCAGCAGTAATGGTAAGCACCTTGACAGGGATGTTCTCAAATGTTGTGGTATTGCGAAAGGTTGAGTTTATTGGTGACGGCGCGGCTCACGCGGCATTTGGTGGTATAGCATTTGCGCTGTTATTCGGTGTCAGTTACCAGTTAACTGCGTTGATAACGGCGGGGGTCTTTGCAGTGTCTATTGGCTACTTCACCAGAAAGCGCAAGATGAGCGAGAGTAGTGTCATCGGGATGCTACTACCCCTTTCGATGGCACTTGGTATCATAATGCTTTCATTCATAAGGGGATTCACGCCGGACATCACCGGGTTTCTATTCGGAAACATCTTGCTGGTCACAAGAGACGACATATGGATGCTGGTGTTCATGAACATTGGAGCTGTTGCATTCTTCGCCCTCTTCTTCAGAGAGCTTCAATACTACGCTTTTGATGAACGAATGGCAAGGCATTATGGCGTGCCCACGACTCTTGTGCACTATGCAGTCCTCATTGGGGTAAGCATGAGTGTTGTTGCATCGGTGAAAATCGCCGGGGTCATACTGGTTACGGCTTTTCTTGTTACCCCGGCTGTTACATCCAAGCTTGTTGCAGGCAGGTTCAAATCAATGGTCTTACTCTCGGTGATTTTCGGTCTTATTGCAACCACGACAGGTATGGTTACTTCATATTGGCTGGATATCCCGCCAGGACCAACAATAGTGCTTATGCTTTTTGTGCAGTTCTTGATCGTTTTCTTTTTCGAGAAGATCCTCAGAAGACAATCGGGGACATAAGGAACGAAACCCGGGTAACCCCGGGTTTCGCCAATCTGGAGGGTCAGAAAAGCCTTTATTCGTCTACGTTTTCTGCGGTAATCAGTTTCAGAGGAACTATAACAAGCGGCTCAACAGACGCGCCATTGATTATTCTTTGTGCAGCTACTACTGCCATAGCCATCTGAAGCGCAGGTTGCTGCTTCACTGTAGCAACCATATGCCCAGCCCTTATGGCATCAAGTGCGTCATCTATTGCGTCGACACCGAATACCTTGATCTCGTCAATTCTTCCAGCAGCAATGATAGTTCGCACTGCGCCCAGGGCCATCTGATCGTTATGTGCATAGACGGCGTCGAGAACAGGATTTGCGGTAAGCACGTCTTCCATTACGCTTGAACCCTGCTCTCTCGAGTAATTGGCAGTGAGTGTAGAGACAACCTGGATACCTGGATAGTTGTTGATTTCTTCGATAAAACCTCTCTGGCGATCTCTTGCTGACGGTGCACCCGGGATTCCCTCAAGGATAGCCACACGTCCAGAACCACCAAGAGCTTCAGCCAGTGCCTCAGCTATCATCTGGCCTGCCATGGCATTGTCAATATCCAGGTGTTGTCTGACTTCTCCGCCGTTCGAAGGTCTCGTGACTGTGATTACGGGGACGCCTGCTCTATTTGCTTCAAGTACAGCTGGCACTATCGCGTCCGAGTCAACCGGGTTAATAATGAGCACATCGACTCTTCTGGCAATAAGGTCTTCCACCTGTGATGATTGTCTTTCAGGTGAGTCGTGTGCGTCAAGGACGATTATGTTCAGGCCTAATTCAGAAGCCTTGGCTTCTCCTCCTTCTTTCATAGTCACAAAGAAAGGGTTCTCGAGAGTAGAAATAGCAACTCCAATTGTCTTCTGACTGATCGCAGCAGTTGCTATCATTGCAACAACCAGTATCAGTACAAACAGTTTCCTCACTTTAATCTCCTCCTTTTCTCTTTTCGGGGTCTTCCCGACGTCAGTCACTGCGTCTTGCCAGGACCGCGAGCAAAATGATCACACCTTTTACAATTTGCTGGAAGAATGAAGAGACCCCCATGAGGTTCATGCCGTTGTCTATTACACCTATGACGGCAGTTCCCAGAAGGGTGCCTACTACGGTGCCTATTCCTCCAGAAAGTGACGCACCGCCAAGTATTACAGCAGCTATGACATTGAGTTCCATACCCTGGGCAGCGGTCGGCTGCCCGGAAAGAAGCCTTGAAGCAATCAGGATCCCACCAAGTGCACTCATCAAACCCGATGCAGCAAAAGCCATAATGCGGTACCTGCTAACTGGAATTGCTGATAGTTTTGCGGCCTCTCTATTAGCGCCGATTGACTGAAAATACGTTCCGTGTTTTGTCTTGTTCAAGATCACATAGGCAACAACGAACACACCAGCTGCAACCAGAGTGGAAACAGGAAACGGACCAAGATACCCGGCTCCAAGAGTTCCAAATGATTCAGGTAGCCTGGATACTGGTCTTCCTCCCGTCCAAACAAGAGCAACTCCCCTGGCAATTCCAAGCATGGCAAGAGTAACGATAAAGGACTGGATCCTTCCAAAGACAGTAGTTATTCCATTTATGAGACCGACCAGCAAACCTATTCCCAGTCCCGCAGCTATACCAAGGACAATGAAGCCTGTAGCACTGATCACGATCGCCGTTCCCACGCCCACCAGTGCAGCGATTGAACCGACCGATAGATCGATCTCACCCGTAAGGATCACAAAAGTCATACCTATTGCAACAACCAGGGTCACCGAAAACTGCCTGGTGATGTTCAATAGATTTCTGGAACCAAGAAAAAACGGCGAGAGGATGCTGAATACTATGATTAGTGCGATAAGGACAAGGAGTAGCCCTAGTTCGCTTTTCAATAACTTCTTGATATCCCATTTTCTATAACTCTGTGATGATGATCTGGTGGTCAAGATCTCTTTCATGCTTCTCCTCCTAAAGCAAGGGTGAGCAGTCTCTCTGTTGAAATATCCTCACGCCTGAGTTCGCTCTTGATGATCCCTTTTCTCAGAACAATTGCTCGATCACAAATGGTGGCCACTTCTTTGAACTCCGACGAAAGCAAGATAATACCTACTCCCTCATCAGCAAGGTTTTGAATCAGATTGAATATCTCTGCTTTTGCTCCCACATCGATTCCTCGTGTTGGTTCATCGAGTATCAGTATTCTTGGACTGCCAACCAGCCACTTACCTATGACAGCCTTCTGCTGATTTCCACCCGAAAGGTTCTGTGCAAGCATCTTCAGATCTAGAGGAACTATCTTCAATCGTCTGGCAGTATCAAGCGCAAGTCTTTTCCTGTTATTCGATGAAAGGAAAGGACCTATAAGCGCTTTGGAAATGTTTGAAACCATGATATTGTGTTCCACAGGCAGTTGTAGGAATAGTCCTTGCGACTTCCTATCTTCTGGAACGAATGCGAAAGAACTTCTGAAAGCTGAACAGGGGTTTCTTATGGAGACTGGATGTCCTGAGAAGACTACTTCACCCGAAAGCTTCTTTGAATATCCAAACAGGCCCAGACCGAGTTCGCTCTTACCAGCCCCGATAATCCCGGTCAGTCCGAGTATCTCGTTCTTGTGCAAATCAAAACTGATCGGCTCCTTCATGCCTTCAGCAAGAAAGCCCCTGACACTCAGCAGTACTTCATCAAAAGGAGCTGTTGTTCTCTGCCTTTCGATACCTTCCAGATCTTTGCCAATCATTGACTGTATTAGTGTCTTCAGGTCAACGTTAGCGACCTCAAATGTGCCCGCATTTTCCCCGTCCCTTAGAACTGAGACCCTGTCACAGATTCTGAATACTTCTTCAAGATGATGCGAGATGTAGATCATCGTAACCTGGTTTGACTTCAGTTCTGCGACTATCTCGAAAAAGGTATCGATCTCTGCTCCACTCATTCCCGTTGTTGGTTCATCCAGTAATAATAGCTGAGCTCCTATAGTTAGGGCCTTCACTATTTCCACGATCTTCTTCTTTCCAAGACCCAGTTCACCGACTTTCATACGAGGGTTTATCTCGATGTTGAATGACGAGAGCTCTTCTTCCGCTCTTCTGAACATTTCTCCGCGGTCCACCCAGGAAATGTACTTGCTAGCAGGCTCATGCCCCAGATAGATGTTTTCTGCAACGGTCAAACTATCAATAAGACTCATTTCCTGGTATATTGCAGCAATCCCCTTCTTTCTTGCATCAATAGGGTTATGGATAGTAACAGGTTCATTGTCCAGAACGACTTCGCCACTATCCATTTGATGAACACCAGTAAGAATCTTAACTAGAGTTGACTTGCCGGCACCGTTTTCTCCGATAAGAGCGTGTATCTCACCCTTTTTCAGAGCAAAGTCAACATCATTCAAAGCACGAATACCGCCAAAGCTCTTGCAGATATTTTTCATTTCGAGGGCAAGTGAACTCATTTCGCTATGTCACATCCTTCAGGAAATCCATAACTTCTTTCAGGGAAGGAATTGAGGTCTGAGCTCCTTTTCTGGTTATGCTGATCGCTGCGGCGGCATTAGCAAAGGCAATGGCTTTGTCAAGAGACTCGGATTTGGCAATTGCTGCCGCAAGTGCTCCTGAAAATACATCACCTGCTGCGGTTGTATCAACAGCTTTTGTGGCATGAGAAGATGTGAAGACCGTAGAAGCTCCTTCGGCTGAGACTATTCCATGTTCTCCCAAGGTAATCACCGGGCATCCAAACCCCATGTTCTTCATATATACCGCAGCCTCTTCTGCATCCTCTTTGCTCTTTATGAGTCGATCAGAGATCCAGGAAGCCTCGTTCTGATTAGGTTTTACGATATCGACGCAGTTCGGGATATCTTCAGGGAACCGTTCTTTGGGGACCGGGGAAGGATCCAGGATCACGAACATCCCACTTTGATGGGCTAATCTGATTGCCCTGTAGACTGTGGGGGTGGAGATCTCCATGGTTATGAGCAAAATCCTGTTTGGTCTGAATAAATCCCTGTGAGCTTCAACATCTTCGGGAGTCAGAAGCGCATTGTTACCAGGTGTGAAGGAAATGGAGTTTCTTCCTGCAAGATCGACCCTTATCATTGCTATGCCGGCAGTGCCTTCTTCAGTGATAATGCTATCCGTTTTCACACCTTTGTTGCCGAGTTCGCTTGTTAGTGTACGGCTGAATTCATCAGTTCCTAATTTCGTAAACATCTTTGTTCTTGCTCCCATGAGGGCCGCCGCAACAGCCTGATTACCGCCTTTCCCACCCGGGTAAGTACAGAAATTGTCTGTTACAATCGTTTCACCCTCAACAGGGAGTTTGTGCATTACCATTACCAGATCGATATTGACACTTCCCATGCAGAGGATTTCTCCGTTAGGTGTAAAGCTTCTCATGTGAGTAGACTCCTTACCCTGCCAACAGCAGACATCAATCTCATGACTCTCTCTTTTTCAACTTCCTGTCGCCAGTCATTGTCATGTTTGAAGTAACTGCCGACTATTGCGCCGTCTGCAACCTGAAGGAGTTGTTCAGCATTTTCAGCTGTTGTGCCACTTCCCAGAACTACAGGCAGTCCTACACTCTTCTTGAATTCCCTTACCCTATCTGCAGAAGGGGCTTTTCCTGTTTCAAAGCCTGTTACTATAAGGACTTCAGCTCCCTCCGCTTCTGCATCATGTGCTTGCTCAGAAATACTCCTATCCGAAATGATGAAGTGGCTTCCATGCTTGACATTCACATCGCAGAAGAACTTAACCTGTTCAGCTCTGAGATTTGCCCGGTACCTGGCGAGCTTTCCACCTATACCTTCGATTAATCCTGCATGAGATACGTAAGCATTCACCCATTCGAAAACTCTTATCCACTTGGCACCTGCGCTTGCAGCAGCAGCTAGCGCAGCGAATCCCCCGTTAAGGTGACAGTTTATCCCCACAGGAATACCCACTGCTTTTCTCACTCGTTCCGCCGCAACTGCAAGAGCAGCAGCAGTTTCAGGACCTATTTCCTCTCCCTTCAGGTAAGGGTAGTCCCAGATGTTCTCAATCTGAACTCCATCTACACCGCCGCTTTCAAGAATAAGAGCTTCTTCAACAGCGATTTCTGTGACACGCTCAAAACTCATCCTTGTGGGATCATACGCTGGAGACCCTGGGAGTGGTCTTAGATGAACCATGCCTATTATCGGTTTCGGTTTACTGAAGATTTCATTTAGAACTGCGCACTGTTCGTTGATCATCAAATCACCTGCTTCATTATTGCTAGCACCTACATTCAAGGTTTCTGTCGACTGGATGAACTCAGGGTAAATCGATTAACTAAATGGCGAAAAAAATGAGATTAGAAATCAACCCCGGAGATCAGTATTATGTTTGCATATGGCGTAAACTCCCCGGTCTTGACGAAGACTTTCACTTCTTTCCTTTCCAGGCCACCGTTTAGAACGAGGTCCTTGAATTCAACATGCGGGATGATCTCCTCTTCAATGTCGTTTCCCTTGTTCTTGATGCCTGAAAGGATTTCCTTCAGCTCATCGTAGATCTCAGGACTCACTGTCCTTGTTTCCTCGGCAATCAGCACCTTCTCGATCTCCAGTTCTTCAAGGACGACTTTTACTGTATCGACGAAGCGCGGAAGATCTCTGCCCACCGAGACATCAATGCACTCTGTGTAGGCATGTCTGGGGAAAGGGAATCCTCTGTCTGTAATAACGAGCATATCCCCATGCCCCAACCTTGCTATAGCCCTGGCTAAATCGTTGTGCAAAACACCTTTGGTCTTCATTCATTCTCCTCCTTAGAATGGTCTCAAAAACTCTGGGTAGACTCTCTAATAACTAGCCGACCTTCGAGTATCACGCTTCTTGCTTCCAGTGGCGATTTCTTATTCTTCTTCTCTATCTTCTCCATTAGCTTTCTCATGGCTATCTGACCAGCCTCGAATTTCGGTTGATGTATTGTAGTCAGAGCAGGAATAATGAACTCAGAGAAGTATATATTGTCGAAGCCTGCTATGGCAATGTCGTTAGGTATTCTGATGCCTTTCTCCTTTGCTGCCTCGACTGCTCCCCATGCCATCAAATCATTCGCAGCGAATACCGCTGAAGGATACGGTTTTTTTCTCAGCAAGTGCTTCATAAGCTCATAACCGCTCTCAAACTGAAATGTGCCCTTTAAGACAGTTGTGTTCTTTCCATCGACTCTCTCCTGCTCAAGCTTGTCGATGAACCCCCGAAGTCTTCTTCGCGCAATAGGCACGTCGTCAGGGCCTGCCAGACAGGCGAACGATCTGTGCCCAAGACGAAGGAAATGCTCTGCGAGTCTTGATGAAGCTTCGTAGTTGTCTGTATAGACGCTGTCGAAGTAGGGACTGATTTCGTTCACATCTCTATCCATCACTACCATTGGAGTATTTCCGACATACTCCACCAGGTCTCTGTCAGTACTTCTGGGAGCGACGTTAATAATCCCCTCAACGTGTTGACTTAACAGTGAATCGATTACCACTCTTTCTCGTCGCTTATTCCCATCAGTATTACACAGGAACATCTGATAATCGTGTTTCAGCAAAATATCTTCAACGCCCCGTGCTATCTCCGCAAAGTATGGATTAGTAACATCTGGGATGATCAATCCAATAACGAAAGTTCTCTTGATCTTCAGGTTTCTTGCAATCTTGCTGGGTTTGTATCCCATATTTTCTATGGTCTTGAGCACCCTCTCACGCAGCTCTGGGCTGACATACTTCTTTCCAGAGAGAGTATTCGATACTGTTGCAACCGATACTCCAGCAGCTTTCGCAACATCCTTCATTCTGATCAAGAGAATACCTCCGCAAGTAAATCGATTAACTATATCATATCTTTTTTCTGTGATATTGGACAAGTCTTGATAATCCCGATCAGAAGGCAACAGGTCCAAATAGTTGTCGTTACATTAGACAGGCAGCTTTTAGCGTAGCGAAATCATGTCTACAGACAATACGTTCGTAGAATGCCTCCGGCACAAAATCTCATAAAAAAGGGCCAGAAGCCCTAAGAGAATTGCCCGAAAAGGTTTTGACACGAGAAGATCGAACCTGAGTCACAACCGAGACCTTAACTCACATAGC
>CAZSXB010000048.1:0-15485 GCA_964611155.1 uncultured Thermotogaceae bacterium | reverse complement strand
TTCGTGTTTAGCGTTAGTCTCACATGCTCGCGCACCTTCTGTGATAGGCTTTCCGTAATCGTGTGGCCTGCAAGCCTTCCCAGCTGATACATTGGCTGCCTGACAGTTGTGAGTGGTGGCTGAATGAACTGAGCCCACACGGCATCGTCAAAACCAACAACTGGAAGAAATCGTCCATTCAACGAGTCTCTTCGTGCAGCCTCAAGAACACCCAGTGCCCCTTCGTCATTCGATGCGAAGATAGCGTCTACATTCTTACTCACTATCCGATCAAAGAGTTTGCTCGCTCTTTGCCGAGTGAAGTCTCCCTTGAATACGAGTGATTCGTCAAAGGACAATCCTGATTTCTCTATAGAGTCTCTGTAACCTCTCAAGCGGTCATGACTATCCTGACTATCTGCAGGTCCAGAGATAAAAGCTATTCTTCGATACTTGTGATGCTCAATAAGGTGTCGCATCATCAGGACAGCTCCGCGGAAATTATCAACACAGATACTGTGTACCGGAAGATCCGGGAATTCGCGATTAAGAAGGACAACCGGAATGCTCAACCGGGAGACTTCTTGAACGGTGCTTTGATCAACTTCTGGGTCGAAGATTATCATTCCGTCGACGCGTTTCTGTCTCATTATTGATATGTAGCGCTCCCTTACTCGCAAAGGGGTATCGTTTCCGAACGTCATTATAAGAGTGAAATGTTCTTTATCACGCAACGATTCCTCTACTCCGCTAAGCAATTCGCCGTAGAACGGCCCTGATGTTTCGGGAATTATCAGCCCGATGATTTCAGTCCTGGTCCTGCTCAATGAGATAGCCCTGGAGTCCGGAACATAACCGTGCTCCTCAATAATCGTCCTGATTCTGGTACGGTTTGCCGATGAAACATAGCCACTATTATTCAGAACTCTGGAAACAGTGGTCTTTGATACTCCTGCCATTTCTGCAATCTTTGTAATGGTTAGTTTCACAGTTACACCTCGCACAATATGCAACCGGTTCCACATTTGAATTATCTTCTTAATGGAGAGGTAAGATCAAGTGCAGATAGTTCCTATGAGCTCTCAATTACAGCAAAGCACATTGAATAATCGCCCATAACTCCTTAAGGCTCACGAAAATGCAGCTTATCACAATATCAAGAGCGTATTCAACTTGCTCAGTATATCCTCTAAGAGCAGAAGAAGCTTGGGATCGCTCTGGGCAAGGGGTCAAAGTGTGCATTGTCTTTATTTCACGATGACGAAGCGATCAGGTTTGATCAGTGATACTTCTCGGCTGCTTCGAAGACCTCTGAAACGGCTCTCTCTGCTTGTTCTCGTGACTTCGTGCGGGGATCCCTGAAGAGAACTTCGGTAATCAAACTGGTATCCTTATTCAGGAAGGCTTCGAGAGCCCATTCCATCCTGAGAATCCTCGGAAGCAAGTACCACTTGATAATCCTCTGTGGCAGATGAGGATAGATTTCCTCCATCTTTATCCCTGCAGAGCTCACGATAGCCGGGGATTCGATCGCAATGTCGTCCGGAAGACCGTGGATTGTACCTTTGTTCAGCACGTTGACTACAAGGCGAGCCTTCTCATCGTTGACAATTGCGTTGATAAAGGGTATATGTTGCTCACCACTCATTAAATCGGGGTTGAAGAAGGTACTCACTTCACCTGCCAGGTCTTCTGGAAGGGCTGATGAGACGTTCGATAGGAGTTCCTTGAGTGACTTATCTGGTTCGTTCTCCAGGATCATTGATAACTCCCTGAGCATCTTCACGACGAAACCAAGGAGATCAGTATACCATTGCCATCCCTTAGCTGAGTCAACCCCACCCCATGGTTCTCCATACCATCTCTCTTTCGTTTCATTATCGTAGTGGAAAGCCCATGAAGAGTTTCTCACAGTATCTCCAATCGGCATGAGCCCATAGAAGTCAAGCATAACCCTTGCTGCTGGCGAAAAGCTATCGTCAAACGGGTTGGAAGGTGCCCATTTCTTACTATGTGAGAACTCATCTCTTATTCTTCTGTATGCTTCATCTCCTTTATACTGAAACCGGTTCAACCAGATTCCGTGATTGACGCCAGCCACTTGCCAGTCAGTTTCAGAGAATTCTATACCCAGTTTCCTGCAGATTTCTTCAATAATCAGATAACCGTGACAGAAACCAACAATATTTGCCTGCGTATGGCGATTGAGAAGTGTGGTCCCCTCAAATACCGGGTTGGATGCAAGAAGTAGCCAGGCATCTGGTGCACGTGTTTCCACAAGTTTTGCAAGTCTCAACATAAACTCAAGCTGGTTCCAGTTTGTAAGTGTGTAGTAATCAGAAACCATATTGAATTCTTGTGAATCGATGCCACGAAAATAGCCGTGTCTTTCCCCAATCTCCCTAATCTCAGAAAGAAATGCATGACCACCAACTAGCGCCGTGTTGATTACAAAATCGGCTCCCTCTACTGCCTGCTCAAGATTTTTGGTTGCGACAAAGTCAATCGTGTAATCCAGCTCAGAGGCCAGCTTCCTGGCTAGCACGTGGACCGTCCTGAGCCTTTCCTCGTCCTTGTCCATCAGAGTGACCCTGCTTCCGGAGAGAGCCGGAGTCTTACACAAATCGCTTACCAGTCTCATTGAAAAGACTGCACTGCCTGCACCCACAATTGATATGTTCACTGAACTCATAATGTACCCCCTGCTCGGACAGATGATTTCTCAGAAAGACCTATCGCAGCTACATTCCGCTATAATTAAAGCTTAAATCATGACTCTATAATTTCAAGAAGAACCTGGGCTGCAGCCCTTACCTCCGTGGGATCGTTAACTGTTGAGCTCGGAAGACAAAGACAACGACTGTAGATGTCTCTCGCTACAGGATAATCATGTTGAGAAAACGACCTGTAAGGAGGCATATCTACAATGGGACAGAAAAGACGTCTTGTTGGAACTCCCATCGAACTCAGATGTTTCTTCAATGTGTCAATGTCAATATTGTCCTCTTGGACTGCAATAGCTGTTAACCACCATGAGCTACTGGCCAGTTCGTGTGATTGCTGAAGTTTAATCTTAGAACTCCTCTTGAAGACATCCTCGTATATCGACCTGAAGAGGCGCTTCTTGGCCAGAAACTCTGAAAGTCTTGACATCTGAGCTATTCCAAGAGCAGCCTCGAGGTTGGTCATCCTGTAATTGAAACCGATTTCTGAATGGAAGTAACCTTTGCTTTCAACTCTGGCCTGATTCGCAAGAAACTTCATGTGATTCGCAGCATCGTGGTTGTCGGTGACGATCATTCCACCACCGCCTGTTGTGATCACTTTGTTTCCGTTGAAGCTGAAGCATCCAAAACTACCGAAGGATCCAGTGTGCCGTCCATCAAATGTCGCACCTAGGCTCTCAGTAGCATCTTCAACCACCGGAATCCCATACTCCCGGCTTATTCTCATGAGCTCATCCATATGGCACGGATTACCATATAGATGTACCGGAAGAATTGCTCTCGTCCTCCTTGTGATGGCGTTACGGATCTGATCGAGGTCAGCACACCAGCTGTATGGATCAATGTCTACAAATACAGGTGTGGCTTTGAGATATATCACCGGGTTAACTGATGCAATGAAAGTGGTTACGGGGACTATTACTTCATCCCCTTCACCAATTCCCATTTCATGAAGGACAAGATGGATCGCTGCCGTTCCACTCTGAGTAGATACGGCCCGAAAGGTACCAACGTAGCCTGCGAACTCCTTCTCAAATTGAGGCACGAAAGGACCTGCGGTTGACACATATCCTGAATCAATACACGCTTTCAGTGCACGGGATTCCTTCCATCCTAGATTAGGTGCATCAAGATGCAGTCTCACCGGGATCTCCTATATGTGATATTCGTCTTTCCTCCAATCTGTTACTCTATTTCTAAACCAGTGTATAGTTTCTTCAAGACCCTCAGAAAGGTTTACCGTCGCTTTCCAACCAAGCATTTCTTCTGCTTTCGTTGCATCACATAGGAGTCTGTCTACTTCACTCTTCTCAGGCCTGACCCTGTTCTCATCAACTCCTATTGAGATGTGCCTATCCATGATCACGAAGAGTTTTTCAGCAAGTTCGCCAATTGAAATCTCCCTTCCTGTTCCGAGATTCAATACTTCCCCGACAGCTTCATCAGTGATGGAAGCCGCAAGGAATCCACGTGTAGTGTCTTTTACATACATCAAGTCCCGGGTCGGATGAAGACTTCCGAGTTTGATCTCTTCAATGCTTTTCTGAAAGAGCTGAGAGATAATCGTAGGGATCACGGCACGCGGCGACTGCCTTGGTCCGTAGGTGTTGAAAGGTCTTACTACTGTGACGGGGAGTCCAAATGACCTGTGAAAAGCAAGGGCGAAATGATCTGCTGACGCCTTGCTTGCAGCATAGGGTGACTGCGGGTTTACAGGGTGTTTTTCGTCTATGGGAACGTACTGAGCAGTACCATAGATTTCACTTGTAGAAGTATGAATCACTCGCCGTGTTTTGCTTTGTCTGGCTGCCTGTAGAACATTCATTGATCCTCTGAGATTTGTTTCTAGATAAGCATCTGGGGAACGGTATGAAAAAGGAATACCTACCAGAGCGGCCAGATGGAATACGACATCAACTCCTTTGACAGCAGTGCTAACCATGTCATAATCTCTGATATCGCCACGAATGATCTCAACAGAATCCCTTCCTGTGATATCTTCAAGCCAGCCCAGATCTCCTCTTGAATTGTAGTGCACGAAAGCTCTTACATCAAATCCCTCTTGTATCAGGAGTTCAGTAAGGTGCGACCCAATGAACCCGGATGCTCCTGTGATAAGGGCTTTCATTCTTCATTCTCCTCCATGTTACTCAGCGCCATGTAGTCTTCCATCCGTCCAAGATCAGACCACTTTCCCTCGTGCAAAAAAACCCCAACATTCAGGGATCCACCAATGAGTGCACGCCACAGATCAGGCATGTCCAGTCTTGCGCCACGATCAAAGCTACTTCGAGTAAGGTTAATGGCTCGATCTCCGATACAATAGATTCCAGCGTTCACTGTGATGGATATCTCCGGTTTTTCTGTCCAGTCAACAAGTCTGCCTGTATCGTCAGACACAATAACCCCAAATGGAACAGGAATCCGTTTTTCAACGGCAGTAAGAACCATGTCAAATTCTGTTGAAACCCTGTAGAGCTTATCAAGATCAAGATCACATATGATGTCCGCGTTTGAGACAAGAATGGGCGTTGTAACACTCTCTGGCAGTAATGATAGGGAACCAGCGGTACCGGTGGCACTGTCTTCCTCAATATAGGTAATGCGAACACCAAAACGCGAGCCATCCCTGAGATAATTCTTGATTAGCTCCTTCTTGTAATTCACAGAGATGAAAACCTCACTTATGTCGTAAGAAGCAAGGTGCTCCAGGATAATCTGGACTATGGGTTTTTCGCCTACAGGAAGAAGTGGCTTCGGGATTGCACTTGTTAGAGGTCTCAATCGCCTTCCCTGACCTCCAGCAACTATTAGAGCGGTCTCAAACACCTGGTCTTCGCCTGCCCAGTATCCACTGATAAGTGAGAGAAAGACCATCAAGCAGGTCGACTGAAGGTTCCCAACCGAGTTGTTCTTTGGCGTGAGAATTGTCAGCAACAACAAAATCATAGTCACACTCGGGTCTGATCTTCTCCGCATCAAAAATGACTTCACAGTCTTCTCCGGTAACTCTGCGAGAGTGATCAATCAGTTCACCTATCGTTGTTCTGATTCCCGATCCGGCATTAAAGACGTGAAATCCTTCCTGGCCATTTTCGAGAGCCCGGGAAATGAGCGCAACGAGGTCTGAGATATATAGAAAATCACGGGTCTTCTGAAGATCACCTATTCTGAGCTTGTCACGTGATGCAAGCGACTCAAGAACAGAAGCAACAAGATAAGGCGAACTCATGTAAGGTCCGTATGGATTGAACAACCGAAGAATAGTCACGTCTATCTCAAAACTTGAATAGAGGTACCTTAGCACATTTTCAACAAATGCTGCCCTTACCCCGGCGTAGTTGCACGGACAGACCGGGTCCTCTTCAGTATAAGGGGAACTCCTGGGAGAATACACCGTGTATGATGACAGAAAGACCACCTTCCCAAGCCTGCCTGAATGGGCTGCGAGACGCAGTAGATCCATGGTTCTTGCAAGAACTGATAAATCTGCGCAGTATTCAAAACCCAGAACAAGTGCTCCATCTTCATTCAGTCTCAGGAAGTCAAGTGTTTCAAGCCTCCTGGAGTAGCCAACCGGTACCTTCTTCTGGATGTGAGGAATCATCCATTCATCAACATGTGCGGCAAGGGTGCTTCTCATCCTGCTCGCCCCCTTCCGAAGACCATTGTCTCAAGTGTCTTCAGTATTGTAGAAAGGTACAGTGTTATTGTGTAGTTCTTCACGTAGTATAAGTCATAAGACAGTCTTTCTGCAAAAGCATCTTTGTCGAGTTCAGCAACATGAAGGAACTGCACTTGCGCATGACCTGTTAACCCTGGCATTATCTTAGTTCTGTAGTGATAGAAGGGAAGCTCACTGGTGCAGAAATCGTATGTTGGAGGAATGTCTGGCCTCGGTCCAACAATACTCATATCACCCTTTATGACATTAAAAAACTGAGGAAACTCATTGAACCTCAAGGCACGCAGAAGTCTCCCGCTCCTGGTAATCACTGGTTTTTCCTGGCCTTCGACATCTGTCATGGTACGAAATTTGTACAGTCTGAATTTCTTCCCATTCAAACCATGTCTTGTCTGAGAATACATGACGGGTCGCCCATCCTTCACAAGAAGGTAGATCGCTGAAAAAAGGATAAACGGGGAAAGCACAAGAATAGCAAGCGACGAGAAAAGGATATCCAGAATCCGTAGAGACTGAGAGTACCTTGAGTAACTGAACAGTACTGAGTAATAATCAGAAAATCGTCGCACAACTTCTGTGGGAATCCTCGAAAGATTCTCTTCTACCAGTTCAGGCAAGAACTGAATGGTGACTCCTTTTGTATGCGCCTGTTCGGCCTGTTCGCGAACAGGTCTCATAATGTCCTGATCCACAACAAGCAGGGCATCGAACTCGCTGGAATCATTGTTCAGGGCCTTTCCAATTCCATCAACTTCAGAAGTTCGACCGACGATTTCTATTTTTTTCAGAGACTTTTCAACGAGTTCATCAAGCACTTCAGAGATATTCTGACAATCTCCGACAACAAGAAAACGCCTTGGAGATGTCCTCCTTACAACGATCCGCATAACAACATGTGTCACAAGCGGAAATACAAGCACTACAAGCACAAGTGACCAGATGTAGGCAAAACGACCTATTCTCCTTTCTATGAAGAACAGAATCGGGATTAACGCAACAAGTGCACCACTCAATCCGCCCACCGCGGTTGCAATGAACGAAGAATTAAGAGAGAAGGCAGTACGCGTCTCGAAACCCCTGAAGGCATAGATTCCAATGATTATGGCACCATTCAGAATGACAGCTTGCAGCAACACTCCAACTGTCCAGTCCCTCAGGACAGTATCCTGGACTATGAACAGCACAGCAATGTATGCGATGCCAAGTAACGTTTTGAGAAGGCTGAATCCTCTCACATGGATCGCTCCCGTCCGGACGAAAGTGATGAAGCAGAATTAAAGGGCGCTTCCTCTCTCATGTTTTCAGAGCGAGAAAACGCCCCGTATTTGACCTGCCTGATACGACTATTCACCGAGATTTGAGGTCTCTTCTTCAACAGCCTTTGATCCCCTGGAAAACACGAAGATCGACTCAAATGCCCTGAGAATGGTGTAGAGGTAGTACACAACTGACTGGTTCTTCACATAGAAGAGATCAAATTCGTGCCTGACTACTGGTATTTCTGTTTCAGAGTAAAGCGATTCAAGTCTGAAAACCTGAGAATAACCTGCCAGACCAGGTTTTACACATCTTCTATAGCAATACAGAAGAGTGTTCTCGTTATTTGTCGTTATGTCTTCAGTGGTATCAGGTTTGGGACCGACTATGCTCATATCTCCAAGAAACACGTTAAACAGCCTGGGTAATTCACTGAATCTAAACATCGATACTATTCTTCCGCTGCTGGTGACCTCAATGGATTCTTCGCCGTTCTCCAATACGTTCTTCTTCGTCGTTCTGAATCTCATCATGTTGAATGACCTGCCATTCAATCCCACCCTCTCCTGCTTCTCAAGAACAGGTCCTTTGTCCTTGAAGTATATGAACAACCAGGAGAAGATCATAAATGGAGAAGTAGCAACGATAAATACTGAGGACAGGATAATATCAAGTACCCTTAGGAGTCTATTCTCACACCCTGAGACTACAGCGTTTGAGTAGTAACCCCTGAAACTCTCAGCAGCTGGTTGAGGGATCTTCTTCAGAACCGTCTCAACAAGCCTTGGCAAGAAGACTATGGGAATACCTGTTTCTTCACAGTGAGCGAGAAGCTCTTCAGCCTCTGTCAGCATACCTTCGTCAGCAACCAGGACAGTGTCAAACTCACGCTCCTGACTTGAAAGCTTTGTCAGAAGATCCTTTGAAGATCCGAAAGATTCCAGGAAGGAGACCCGGCCATTTGTTGTGGCTTCAATGCCGGAAAGGAGATCCTTGCAGCGATCATTGCTGGCGAGAACAGCGAATTTCCTTGAATATGACCTTCTAAGTGCAATTCGAGCTACTATGAAAGAAACCAGCGGAAAGACCAGCACAACCAGAAGGAAGCTCAAAATGAACGGAACACGTCCTATTCGTTGCCCCGTAAACATCAGAAGCACTGGAACAACAGATAGTGCACCACCCAAAAGCGCCCCGACAAAATGTGTCACATAGGCGAAATTAATCGAGGAAGACGTTAGAGTATCAAAACCCCCGAAGCAAAAGATACCAGTGAGCATCAGTACATTGATAATAAGAGCCTGAACCACGATCGTGAAACTCCAATCAGAAATCAGAAAAGACTGAAAGACAAATAGAACAACCAGAAAGACAATTGCGAGCAAGAATTTCATCAAAGAGAGTCCGTTCATCTTGTTCCCCCCTCACCACATGAATTTATTAATAGATACTGCATATCTACGACACAATGATAACCAAACTGTGTGGCCAAATGCAAGCAAAGGACTATGTACTCACTTGGCTTAACAGTTTTGCGGCATTTCGTCGTTCGCGATTCTTAGTTCTTCAGTGGGTTCCTCTATTCATGATCACGTTAGTTATTCAATATTACTGAGAGCATCCTATCGTTCAGTACTCTCTGCGAGGTTCGTAGTCATTAAACAGAAGTACAGGCATCACCTGTTGCAATCGTTTGTCTTGTCAGAAAGCGCATCGGCTTTAAGAACCCTGCCTGAATGCCTGCCACCAAGAAAATCAGTTTCAAGAAAAATCTTGACGATTTCCTTCGCCAGGTCTATACCGGTCATTCTTCCTCCAAGAGCAAGGACGTTTGCATTATTGTGCTGGCGCGCAAGCCTTGCAAGTGTGACGTGATTGCACAATGCTGCACGAACGCCTTCAAATCTGTTGGCAACTATTGACATTCCTATCCCTGTTCCACACACAAGAATGCCCAACTCGTACTGCCCTTTCTGTATGCCAGTGCTCAGGCTTGCAGCATAGTCCGGATAATCCACAGACTCATGCGATCCTGTCCCAAGGTCAGCAACATCATGACCTTCAGACAACAGGTATTCATACAGTTGGTTTTTTAAATCGAGTCCCGCATGGTCTGAAGCTATTGCAACTCTCACCGTCAAACTCCTTTCTTCTCACTGGAAAAGTCGTAGAACTCCCACAAGCTTTCCCTGTACTTTCACCCTGTGGGCATCAAGAACCATTGGCATCATCTCAACATTTGATGGACTTAGCCGAACTCTTTGCCCTTGGCTCTCAAATCGTTTTAGTGTTGCATACTCATTATCAATAAGCGCTACCACAATATCTCCGTTGTCTGCCCATTCCTGTTTTCGGATGACAACAAGATCTCCATTCAAAATATGCGCATCTATCATGCTATTTCCTGTAACACGCAGTATGAAATAATCAAAACCCTTCTGCACCATCCAGAGCGGAACAGGGATATGCTCCTCGCGATTCTCTATTGCCTGCACGGCTTCGCCAGCTGCGATAATACCAATAAGCGGTACCTTCACCATGTCTTCCTCGACAGAGCGCTCCCCACCGTCTGCTCTCTTAAGGATGCGAATCCCCCTTGATACTCCTGTTCGCTCGATGAAACCCTTCCTCTCCATTGACTCAAGGTGCTTGGCTACGCCTCTGGGTGAAGAGATGTTGAGATCGATGCACATCTCGCGTATACTGGGAGGATATCCGTTCAATTTCGTGAAGCTCTCTATATATCGGAGTACCTCCTTCTGTCTCTCGGTGAGCTGCAAGTCCACCACCCCCTATTATTCCTGCGATTCCGAGTGCTCGGCGATTGCTGCCAGGCTAGCGACAACATCATCGCTCTTGAGGTTGACTATACGCACGCCCTTTGTAATCCTCTTTGTCTCTCGAACCTGGTTTGCAGGGATCCTTATCGACATTCCCGACCGTGTTGCAAGAAGAACCTCATCCTCCTGGTTGACCACCAGAACTGAGACGACTTTACCAATTGAGTGAATACCGTAAATGTTCTTAAGTCCCATTCCCCCACGCCTCTGAAGCCGGTATTCTCTGAGCGGTGTTCGTTTCCCAAATCCCATTTCAGTTGCCGAAAGCAACGATCTGGTGTCATCTGAACCCACCACGTCGGCTGCAACTACAAAATCATCTTCCTTCAGTCGTATTCCGATAACTCCTGCGGCAGTCCTTCCCATTGGACGAACCTGGTCCACATCGAATCTTATAACCATCCCCTGACTCGTGGAAATAACCACTGAATCATCTTCAGAAGAGGAGATACTGGCATCTACAACCCTGTCTTCTTCAGAAAGAGTTATCGCCCTAACTCCGGAGACTCTTGTATTAAGGAAAGCCTCAAATGCAGTCCTCTTAATCTTTCCCTGGCGCGTGGTGACTACGAGGAATTTCCCGGCTACGTTTTCCTTTCGGATAGACAGAACAGCCTGAACCGACTCATCCGGATCAATCCTTATGTAGTTCGCAAGAAGCTTCCCTTTTGAGTCTCTTGATGTGCTCTCCAGGAGATGGTTATCAAGAACATAAGCCTTGCCCTTTGAGGTTATGATTACGGTCTTGCTAAGCCTGGAAGTCGCCAGAATGCTTGACACGAAGTCTTCATTGCTTGTCCGCAAGCCTTTGACCCCCATCCCGCCTCTTCTCTGCTTATGATAGCTGTCAAGAGTTGTAGACTTGACATAACCTCTATTTGTAACCAGGACGAGTATATCGTCATCATGAATCATGTCCTGAACAGATAAGTCGAGTTCGCCGTCGTTGCTGAGCTTTGTTCTCCGCTCATCTCCATACTGCGCCTCTAACTCTTGCAGTTCGCTGATGATCACCTTGTTTATGTTCTTCTCATCAGAAAGGAGAATCCTGTACTCGCTGACTCTCTTGACCAATTCCCTGTACTCAGCGCCAAGTTTCTCGATTTCAAGAGAGGTAAGTCTTCCGAGCCTGAGATCAAGGATGGCGTCTGCCTGATCTTTTGTGATCTCAAGGGCCTCCATCAAGTTCTTGCATGCCTCATCAGTGGTCCTTGAATTGCGAATGATGTCTACTACAGTATCTATGGATCTGCACGCCTTTGTAAGTCCTTCCACTATGTGAGCGCGCTTTAGAGCCTTTTCAAGCTCAAACTCCGTTCGCAACTTGATGACTTCTTGCCTGTGTCTTACGAAAGCTTCGAGCAATTCCTTGAGGTTCATAAGACGGGGTTGTTTGCGGTGGTCTATGGCCAGCATGTTCACACTGAAAGTGTTCTGAAGATTTGAGTGCTTGTAAAGCAGGTTCAGAATGACATTCGGATCTGCGCCACGCTTGAGTTCAATTACAACCCTCATTCCCCTTCTGTCTGATTCATCGCGGATATTTCTTATCTGTAGGTCCTTGATCGTCTGAGTGAGATTGGCAATCTGCTCCACAAGGTCAGCCTTGGCAACGTTGTAGGGAATCTGACTGATCACTATACATGGTTGACCCTTGATTTCTTCAATCTCGGCAACACCTCGAACGACAACACGGCCCTTTCCCTCTTCATAAATCTCTTTAAGCTCCTCGGTTCCCATAATCACGCCACCGGTGGGAAAATCAGGTCCCTTAAGGTGTTTCATAAGATGCTGCACTGAGACTTCGGGATCATCAATAAGCATGGTAAGGGCTCCAACAAGTTCAGAGAGATTGTGTGGGGGTATGCTTGTCATCATTCCAACTGCAATACCTGAGGAGCCATTCATTAGGAGCTGGGGGGCCTTCGCCGGGAGAACATCTGGCTCAAGCAATGATCCATCAAAGTTTGAAATCATCCTTACGGTATTGCGATCAATATCCTGTAACAGTTCTTCTGATAGCGCGGTCAGTCTTGCCTCGGTATAACGCATCGCTGCTGGAGGGTCGCGATCAACAGAACCAAAGTTACCCTGACCCTGAACCAGTGTGTAACGGACCACGAATGGCTGAGCCATCCGGACAAGGGCATCATATATTGCACTTTCACCATGTGGATGGAACTTTCCCATAACTTCTCCAATAATCCTCGCGGACTTCTTATATGGCTGATTATGCCTTAATCCCAACTCGGACATTGCATACAGTATTCTTCGCTGAACAGGCTTCAGACCGTCGCGAACATCAGGAATCGCTCTTCCGACAATGACACTCATCGAATAGAGCATGTAAGAGTCTATCAGTTCATCGTCTATCGGTTTTGGGTTAATGACTTCTGACAATTCTACTCTGTCTCCTTTCAAGAGATCCTGGTTCCAGGCTTTGCGTTTTCGTCAGCAGTGAGTAGTGTCAGATCATCAGAATCTGATGCGGCCAGCACCATCCCCTGGGACTCTATCCCCATCAATTTCGCCGACGCAAGATTCACTACTACCACTACTGTTTTCCCAAGGAGACCTTCCGGCGCATAAGCCCTTCCTATGCCCGCCACTATCTGGCGTTTCCCCAGATCTCCAATATCTACTATTAGTTTTAGCAGCTTATTAGACTTCTTGACTTTTTCCGCTCTCTCAATTCTTCCGATTCTGAGATCAATTCTCGTGAAATCCTCAATGCTTATCCTTGAAAGGTTTTCCTTTTCGGAAGGAATCGAGCTGGTGCCAATAACCTTTCTATGTTTGTCCGTATCAATCCGTGGAAAGATAGGTTCACCATGAATAACAGTCGTCCCACTCTTGAGTTTGCCAGGACCAGCCCTGTCAATGTCGAATGCTTCGTCGACCCCAAGACGCCTGAGTATCTCTGATGCAGTAGATGGCATAACCGGTGAAATCAGCATTGCAACGTTTCTCAAGGTGTCCGCAAGATTGTACAGAACAGTCTGCAACTGGGGGCTGCCGTTGTCGTGCTTTCCAAGAATCCAGGGTTCAGTCAAGTCGATGTATTTATTACCAAAACGCACATAATCCCAGACAGACTCCATCGCACGAGTAAAACGAAGAGAGTCCATATTCTCTTTATAGTCACTGATGGTCTGCCCCGCAATAGCATACAGCTGCTCATCAGAAGAAGTAGCTTCTGCACGTGCTGGAATCTTTCCAGAAGCGAACTTCTTTATCATCACGACGGTACGATGAAGAAGATTACCGAGATCATTTGCCAGATCTGAGTTGATCCTGCCTATGAGATTCTCCTCGGAGAAATCTCCATCTCTACCGAACTGAATGTCACGTACCAGGTAATACCTCACGGCATCATTTGAGTAGACTCTCACAAACTCGCGGGGATCTATCGCGTTACCAAGAGACTTAGATATCTTCTGCCCATTTACCGTTAACCATCCATGTGCATAAATCTGCTTGGGAAGCGGAAGCTCCACAGACATCAGCATG
The DNA here is from genome assembly GCA_964611155.1 of uncultured Thermotogaceae bacterium. Lineage (GTDB taxonomy): Bacteria > Thermotogota > Thermotogae > Petrotogales > Kosmotogaceae > UBA9910. The sequence continues at coordinate 1,488 of CAZSXB010000048.1, read as the reverse complement.
GCAGGCCAAATAAGAGAGTGAAATCTGTTAATCTCTTTGCCAATCAGGTGAAGATCAGCTGGCCACCAACGTTCAAACGTTGCTTCGTCTTCAGGATAACCGATTGCACTTATATAGTTTATCAGTGCATCTATCCACACATATACCACGTGTTCGGGATCTGAGTTCAAAGGAACACCCCAGGTGAAAGATGTCCTTGTTATGCTGAGGTCTTTCAGACCATCTTTCAGAATGCTGAGCATCTCGTTTCTCCTGAAATCAGGCTGCATGAACTCAGGTTTATCTTCGAAGAGTTTCAGGAGTGGACCATTATACTTTGATAACCTGAAGAAGTAGTTGTCTTCTGATATCCATTTGACAGGTCTCTTGCAGGATGGGCACGTCTTGTCTTCTGCCAGATCATCTGCAGGCCAGAAACTCTCACAGGGAACACAGTACCATCCCTCGTACTTACCCTTGTACACGTCACCGTTATGAAGCATCTTCTCTACGAAATACTGCACGGTCTTCATATGGCGCTCGTCTGTTGTTCGAACGAATCCGTTGTTTGTTATATCCAGCTCTTTCCAGAGCTTCTGAAAACGACCTGCCATCTCGTCACAATACTTCTGGACTTCAACACTCTTGACTTTTGCCGCATTGAGAACAGACTGGCCGTGCTCATCCGTGCCGGTCAGAAAGAACACATCGTGACCAAGTGCGCGTTTGTATCGAGCGACTATGTCAGCAATGATTGTAGTGTAGGCAGAACCAATATGAGGATCGGCATTAAGGTAGTAAATCGGTGTGGTTACGTAGTACGTGGACTTCACGCAGCACCCCCCAAAAGCTCACAAGAACAGAGCTGTCCATTTATGTATACCATTATACTACAATTTCGTTTGTCAGAAGTTCTCCTGGTTTATTACTTCGTAAATGCTGAGTAATCTCTCTACCCGCTCATGTAAAGCTTGAGAAAAGGCCGGACCAGTCTCCAGGCGAGCACGGTTGATCTCAACTATCTCTTCATAGATCTCAGCAACATCTCTGATAAAGAGTTTCAGTTTCTCGCCTTCCAGGTTGTCCCGGGCAAATTGGAAGAGATAAAGAAGTGTATCGTCAGGAATACCATATGATTGTGCAGACATACCTACACAAGCAAAAACATGTTTCCGCGCTATTTGCAGCAACAACTCTGCAGATTCCTCTGCTCCAGGTGTCATGGAATTTGCAGCCACCATGTGTTCATAATAGATGTTCTCCCAATCTGAATACCTGTTCCAGGTGGCCGGTAACCATGTGGTTCCAAGATCGTACCAATAGAGGGATCTTATCCTGCTTTCCGTTCTCAAAGAATCTAGAACTACTACCAGTTCATCAAGTCCATCAACATGTTGGGCAATCTGCTCTCTTCTCTGAATCAACGTGTTCAAGTACCGACTGGTTTCGCCGAATAGCGTTCTGTATATCTGACCCAGTATTCTCGGAGACTGTCTTTCGCTGAAGAAC
>CAZSXB010000047.1:2481-15501 GCA_964611155.1 uncultured Thermotogaceae bacterium | reverse complement strand
TGGAAGCCGGTCTTGGAAAGACGTTCAAGAAAGAGATGAGTTCTGCAGTAGAACTCATTGTTTCCGCTGTCAGTGAAGCCTTTCAGAGTGACGAGTATCAGAAGAAACTGTCCGGTCTCCAGAATGAACAGAACAGCACGAAGAAGATAATTCTGGAGGAGCTGGTCGAAAAGTCGAAAGAGAAAGACTATACTGTGCAGATTAACCAGACAGGAGTGGCGACCATTCCGAATTGGAATGGGAAACCCCTTTCCCGCGAGGTTTATGATGAACTGTCAGATGAAGAAAAAGAGAAGATAAATAAGCGAGGGGAAGAGGTCAGGGAACTGGTTAATGAATATGTGTTTCAAATGAGAAAGATTGACAAGGAATACATAGAGAAGATGAAGGAACTCAACAAGTACGTCGCCAGTTTTGCTATAGAAGGTCATCTGGAAGAGCTGCGTAAGAAGTTCGAACAGAGCAAGGATATCCTGGATTTTCTCGATCGAATGAAAACGGACATTCTCGACAATCTCAATTATTTCTTCAGCAAAGAGCATGATGAAGCAGCGATCTTCAAGAGAAGGTATTCAGTGAATCTCTTTGTGGACAATTCCGAGACTGAAGGGAGACCCGTGGTAGAGGAAATGAACTCGACCTACAGCAACCTCTTTGGCAGAATTGAGTACATTGCAAAGATGGGAACACTCGATACCGATCATACAATGATTCGGGCAGGTTCTCTCGTGAAAGCAAACGGAGGTTTCCTGATCCTTGACGCCAGAACAGTTCTCAGCGAACCATACGTGTGGTTCACGCTAAAGCAGGTTCTCTTTTCAGGAAGTCTTGCAATAGAGAACTTTGAACACAGGGCAGGCTTCCTTTCGACCGTCAGCCTAAAGCCAGCTCCGATTCCGATAGATGTGAAGATAATCCTGATTGGGGAACCGTGGATCTACAGTCTTCTTTCTTCTCTTGAACCTGATTTCAAAAAACTCTTCAAGATCAAGGCAGAATTCGACTGGGAAACCAGAAAGAACCCTGAGTCCGTTGATAGTCTTTGCAGATATGTGTGCACGGCTGTACAGGAGGATTCACTGCTACACTTTGACAGGTCTGCTTTGAGGACAGTCATACAGAAGGCTGTCAAGCTTTCTGGTCACAGGGGAAAGCTCTCCACGAGATTCGGCAGACTCCGGGACCTTCTCATAGAGAGTTCAACTATTGCTACTGGTGAGGAGAAGAAGCGAGTCAGTTCCAGTCACGTGAAAAAGGCATGGGAAGCGAATAAGAGAAGGGTGTCGCTGTACAGGGACAAAGTGGAGGAAATGTTTGAAGAGGCATCTATAATCGTTGATACTGAAGGTGAGAAAACGGGAGAAGTGAATGCGCTAACCGTTATAACGCTTGAAGATATCTCCTTTGGTGTTCCGGTTAAACTGACTGCCAAAGTCGTGCCAGGAAACAAAGGTATCACTGACATTCACAGAGAAGCTGAATTGAGCGGGAAGATTCACAACAAGGCTTCACTCGTAATCCAGGGATTCCTCAATTCCAGATACGCAAAAGACTTTCCAATAAGTGTTACTGCCTTCGTCAATTTCGAGCAAGTTTACAACATCATTGAAGGAGATAGTGCCTCTTTGGCAGAAATAGCAGCGCTCCTGTCCTCCATCTCCGGTGTTCCGATAAAACAGGGAATCGCAGTTACCGGCTCCGCCAACCAGAGTGGAATTGTCCAGCCTGTCGGAGGAGTTCCGGAGAAGATCGAAGGTTTCTTCAGGTTATGTCAGATGAAGGGGCTCACAGGAGACCAGGGTGTGATTATTCCTGCAAGCAATTACAGAAACCTTGTTCTTGAAGATGAAGTTGTCAATGCGGTGAAGCGAGACAGATTCTACATCTGGACAGTTGAACATGTTGACGAAGCCCTGGAGCTGATGATGGGGATTGAGCCGGGTAACCTTGATGACAAACAAGAATTCCCCAGTGGTTCTCTTAATCGGATGGTTCAGGACAGGCTCAGAGAACTGCATAAGTTGTCCCAAAAAGCTGAAAGACAGAAGAGTTAGTGTGCAACCTGATCCTCAGGGCATTTCTGGCCGTTTCTCGAGGAAGAAGCATTGATGTCCATCAGACTTCTATCAAGGGAGACGTTGAGAACAGCAAGTCGAAAACTTAAAAAGGTCATACCAATGATCGGCCCAGCCGTGTTCCTTGTTAGTGTTCTTGTCCTGTACAGGCAGTTAAGGGGTTTGGACTTTCAGCTTGTGTTTCACACGATGGGAACGATGTCTGTTCCTGCATTGTTTTTCGCTGGCGGTCTTACAGTGCTTGCGTATATCAACCTCACTTTCGTAGAATCGCTTTCAAACATAAGGGTATCGAGTAATCTTGGCTACAAGAGAATCGGTCTTGTGTCTTTCGTGGCATACTGTTTCAGTAAGAATATCGGTTTTTCGGTGCTTTCCGGTGGTGCAGTCAGGCTGAGGCTCTATAGAGAATGGGGTCAGGATTTCGGAAGCATAACCAGGATAATAATCCTCAATTACATTTCGTTCTGGCTTGGACTGTTCTTTGTAGCGGGGATGGCTTTTACCGTACGGCCCCCTGCCTTTGTGAGAGAACTCGGAGTTCTCACCGGGACTTTCAGGGTCTTTGGTGTTTTGCTTCTTCTGCTTATTGGGGGTTACTTCCTGCTAATAAAAAGGATCAAAAGACCCCTGAAAGTCGGAACAGTGCCGCTGCAGCTTCCAAATGCCAGGTTCACAATGTGGCAGATTCTCGTTTCCTCCGCGGACTGGCTCATTACCGCAGGGGTGCTGTTTTCCGTCTTTTCCGGTCACGACATTATGAGTTTCTACGAAACTCTTGGTATTTTCCTGGTTGCACAGTTTGCCGGACTAACAAGTCAGGTACCAGGCGGAATAGGAGTCTTCGAAGCCCTCTTCGTCGTGATTCTTTCAGAGAGAATCGAGAGGGCATATCTTGTCGCTGTCTTGTTGACTTACAGGATCCTGTTCTTCTTCATCCCTTTTGCTGTAGCGGCAGCCGCCTTCGGTATTCTTGAGTACAGGCATCGTAAACACGTTAAAGAGATCCTTTCAAGAACGAAGGACAGGGATCAGAAGATGGAGCAACAGGCAGAGGAGAACGATCGCAACAGCAGATAGACTACCTGTCTGTTCGAGAGCGCAATCTCCTTTCCAGGTCTCTCTTTGCTATGTCTTCCCTTTTGTCATAAAGCTTCTTACCTTTCGCCAGGGCAATCTCTACCTTCGCTTTGCCTCTCTCGTTGAAGTACAGTCTCGTTGGAACAAGAGTCAAACCTCGTTCCTTGATTTTTTGGTCCAATCGAAGAATCTCATTCTTGTGAAGAAGCAGCTTTCTGGGACGCACGGGATCATGATTCCATACATTACCATGGCTATACTGACTGATATTCGCGTTATGGAGATAGATCTCACCGCCGTCAATCTTGCAGTATGCTTCTGTTAATGAAACAGAGCCATTGCGTAATGCCTTTACTTCTGTGCCTCTCAATTCGATACCTGCTTCCATCTTCTGAAGAAGATGGAACTGAAAACGAGCCTTTCTATTTTGGGCGATTAGTTTCATCTCTGGAACAACACCTGCTCTTTCATCTATTGCCACGCTTCCTCTTCTTCCTTGGGGATTCTGACTGCTCTTTGGAGGGACCCGGTGTACTCTTTATTCTGTAAATCTCGTCTCTGAGTTCAGCAGCATCCTCATAACGGAGATCACTGGCTGAGCGAAGCATCTCTTCTTCGAGCAGAGACATGTATTCCTCAATCGATAGCTCTTCCTTGAGCTGAAGAATCCCCTTCACATAGTTGGCCCTGGCTTTCTCCTCATTTTCGGTCTCCTGTTCAAACTGGGCGAAGATGTTATCGTAGAGGGGCCTTATTATGCTCTCGGGTTCAACAGCATGCTCTTTATTATACAATAGCTGCTTGATTCGTCTCCTGTTTGTTTCGGAGATGGCTCTTTTCATAGAATTAGTAATACGATCCGCGTAGAGGATAACCTTTCCGTTGATATTCCGTGCAGCCCGTCCCATCGTCTGAATCAGTGTCGTTTCAGATCTCAGGAATCCTTCCCTGTCGGCATCCATTATCGCTACAAGTGATACTTCGGGCAGGTCAAGTCCTTCCCTGAGCAGGTTTACTCCAGTAACCACGTCAATCGAGCCTTCCCTGAGCTTTCTGAGTACTTCTACTCTCTCTATTGTGGAAAGCTCTGAATGAAGATATTCCGCACGAATGCCGAGTTCATTAAGGTAATCACTCAGCATTTCTGCAGACTTCTTCGTGAGTACTGTCACGAGTCCCCTTTCTCCTCGTTCCTTTGCTTCCCTCATACGGCCAAGGAAATCGTCAACCTGGTTCTCCACGGGTTTCACTATAACCTCAGGATCAACCAGTCCTGTTGGTCGTATCACCTGCTCTGCAACATAAGAAGAATGCTCTGTTTCATAAGATCCTGGTGTGGCGGAAACAAAAACAACCTGTCCAACAGTCTCAAGAAACTCCTCGTATCTGAGCGGCCTGTTGTCAAATGCTGCTGGTAGCCTGAACCCGTATTCCACGAGGCTCCTCTTGCGGGAGTGATCGCCATTGTACATGGCTCTGATCTGTGGAACAGCAATATGAGACTCATCAATGAACGTAATGAACTCCCCTCTGTCGAAGTAATCGAGCAGGGTGTAAGGTGGTTCGCCTGGGGTTCGCCTGTCAAAGTATCTTGAGTAATTCTCTATCCCCTGGCAGTGCCCTACGGTTGTGAGCATCTCGAGATCGTAGGCAGTTCTCTGCCTCAGTCGCTGTGCTTCAAGGTACTTCCCCTGGCCTTCCAGTTCTCTTACTCTGTCTTCCAGTTCGTTCTCGATATCCTTGACAGCTCCTTGAATCTTCTCTTCAGTCGTCACGAATTCCTTGGCAGGGTAGATGATCACTTTGTCAAGGTCATCAATGATCTTCTTGCTCACCGGGTCAATCGAAGCGATTCTCTCAACTACATTATCGAAGAAGTACAACCTGATACCAAAGTCTTCATAAGGTGGAAAGATCTCCATCACATCTCCTTTCATGTGGAAGACCCCACCCGACGAGACATCTTCTGAACGTGAATACTGAATGGTGGCGAGCTGATAAGCAAGCTTGTTGCGAGCTACGCTTTGCCCTACTTCCAGGTTGATGTTAAGCGACTGAAAATCTCGAGGATCGCCACTTGCGTATATCGCCGATACAGTGGCAACTATGACAACGTCTTTTCTGGTCATGGCTGACTTCAGTGCAGATATTCTCATGCGCTCGAGGATCTCGTTTATCTGTACGTCCTTCTCTATGTACAGGTCTTTCGCTGGAATATAAGCTTCTGGCTGATAATAATCATAATAACTGATAAAGAGCTCCACCTTGTTTTCCGGGAAGAAGGAACGAAACTCTCTGAATAACTGAGCAACAAGTGCTTTATTAGGAGAAATCACGAGAGCGGGTCTTTGAACGTCCTGGATCACGCTTGCCATCGTAAAGGTCTTCCCTGACCCCGTAACACCAAGAAGTGTCTGGAACCTGTCCCCCCTGCTGAGCCCCTCGGCAAGCGTTCGGATTGCTTCTGGCTGATCCCCACGCGGACTGTACGGAGGAACAAGCTCAAACTTACTCGTTTTCACTGTTCACTTCCATCGAGTTGTACCTGCTCATCACTTTGTTCAGGTCAGAATTGCAAAGCTCTATTGCAGCGTCCGCAGCTATCTTGATTACCTCATCGATCGTGTTCTGTTCCTGTCTCGAAAAGTCTTCAAGAACAAAATCCGTCAATTCTCTTTCTGGAGCTGCCGGACCGATTCCGATTCTCATCCTCGTGAAATCGCTCCTTCCCAGTTCTCTTATTATTGAGCGAATACCTTTATGACCTCCATCACTTCCACCATTACGAATTCTGATTCGACCAAGCGGAATCCATACGTCATCATACACTACAACTAATCGATCCTGATCACTGAAACTGAGGTCTTTCAGTGCCTCCTTGACAGCGATGCCACTGAGATTCATGAATAGCAAAGGTTTGAGAAGCAGCACTGAACCGCAATGATCTACACGATAGGCGTGATATCGCTTCTTCTTCATTAGTTTTGAGTTCGTAGCTCTTGACAGTAGCTCGTCGAGAAAGAGAAAACCCACGTTATGTCTTGTTTTTGCATAACGCGGGCCGGGGTTTCCTAGTCCAGCAAGAAAAAGCATCTGGCTTACTCTTCTTCAGCTTCTTCTTTCTTACCCTTTTCTATTACTTCAGGTTCTACTCCTTCTTCTTCCTCTTCAGCTTCTTCAGCCTCTTCTTCAGCAGTGATTGCTCTTGGCGCTTCAACCACGGCGATTACCTGATCTGAATCAACATGAATCTTCATTGATGCCGGGATCTCCAGATCACTTACCCTAAGAACGTCGCCAATTTCCAGGTGTTCGATATTCACATCGATTCTCTCTACGACGTCTTGAGGAAGAACACTCACAGGCAGATAAGTTATGATCTTCTCAAGAACTCCACCCTGTTCAACTCCAATGGGCTTTCCCACCAGGTTAATTGGAACTTCAACATCCATAACATGCCCGGATTCTGGCACATAGAAGTCGATATGGACTATGGCATCTGTGACTCGATGGCGCTGAATTGCTTTCACAAAACTCTTTATCTGCCTTCTTGCCTTACCGTCTTCAAGGTTCAGGGTAACCATGGACGTGCCGCCAAGCGTATTAACAAACTTCATTATCTCAGACCTGTTCAGCATGACGGTAAGGGGTTCTATTGCCGGTCCATAAACGATCGCGGGGATTTTCCCCTGTTCAAGCAGGTGTTTCGCCTTTGTTCGTGAGTCTCTTAGCTCAGTCTCAAAACTGATCTGTTGCATTATTTGTCCTCCTCTATCTGAACAAAATACTTACGGAAAGATTCTTCCGAACTCTCATAATCGCTTCTCCAAGAAGCTTCGCGACAGAAATGATCTGGAATTTCTCAGGCAATGTCTTCTGCTGAATGCTGTTTGTAGCCATTACTGCCTCTATCTCCGGAGTGTTCTGTATCAGTTCAACTGCATCTCCAGAAAAGACACCGTGAGTAGAGCACGCTATTATTCTCTTCGCACCCTTCTCTCTAATGAGCTTTGCAGCTTCTGCCAGCGAACGACCGGTGTCAATTATATCATCAAAGACAAGAGCTGTCTTGTCGGCTACATCCCCGATCAGCCGCACTACTTCGGCGATATTGTCTTTGGGTCTCCGCTTGTCCATGATGGCAAGAGGCAACCCCAGTTTCTCGGCAAATCGACTAGCCCGTTTGACGCCTCCGATATCAGGTGAAACAACAACCAGCTCTTCAGTATGATAGATACCGTTTTTCTGAAAGTGACTGGCAAATACAGGAACACTTAGAAGGTTATCCACAGGAATGTCAAAGAAACCCTGAATCTGTTCTGCGTGGAGATCCAGGGTGATGATCCTGGTTATTCCAGCGACCGTAATGAGGTTTGCCACGAGTTTGGCCGTGATCGGATCGCGCCCACGGGCTTTCCTGTCCTGTCGTGCGTAGCCGAAGTATGGAATAACTGCAGCAATCGTTCGCGCTGAAGCTCTCCTGAACGCATCAATCATCACCAGCAGCTCCATCAGGTTCTCGTTAACAGGCGGGCTTGTTGGCTGTATGATGAAGACATCGTGACCTCTTACAGTCTCGTCGATCTTTATGTTGACCTCTCCATCAGAAAACCTGAAGGGATCACAGTGGCCAAGCGACATGCCCAGATATTCCGCAATTTCCTCCGCAAGCGGAACGTTTGCAGAGCCCGAGAAGAGCTTCATTTCATTCCGTTCGAAATTCATTCCCCACTCTCCTTTCCAGGAGTACCCGGTCTGTATTTATCTGACTTCTCAATCTGCCTGGCTCGAGCAATTGCCAAAGAGTAAGGAGCAACATCTTCAGTCACAGTCGATCCTGCAGCAATCACGGCACCTTCACCAATCTTCAAGGGGGCAACCAGGGCAGTATTGCTACCTACGAAGACCCGATCTTCGATTACAGTTCTGTGTTTCTTCTTTCCATCATAGTTGCAGGTGATTGTCCCCGCACCGATGTTTACATCCTTTCCCAGATGCGCATCTCCAATATACGATAGGTGCTGAACCTTTGTACGTCTACCTATCAATGAATTCTTTATCTCAACGTAGTTTCCTATCCTTGAGTCACTTTCAAGCACAGACCCCGGCCGTATCCTGGCGAAAGGGCCTACAGTGACATTATCCTTTATCAGCGCACTGTCAATTTCAGATCGTAAAACTACAGAGTGATTACCTACTTCAGAGTTGCTTACACAAGTCATTGGTCCCAGGATACACGACTCTCCAATCACTGTATGTCCGGATAAAAAAACACCCGGCTCAATAACAGTGTCCCTTCCTATCAGCACCCCTGGAGAGATGTACGTTGTATCAGGGTCCTGAATGGTCACTCCGTTTTCCATGTGCATGTAATTGATCCATTCCTGAGCCTTTTTCTGAACGTGAGCTAGCTGCGATCGATCATTTATCCCCTGGACTTCTTCATGGTCATCACATACCAGGGTTGTAGCCCTGCTTGCATAACCCACGACATCAGTCAGATAGTACTCCTTTTGTGCGTTGTTGTTTGTTAGTCGCTCAAGGGCTTCACTCAAGAAACTCCCCCTGAAAGCATATATGCTGCTATTCACCTCAGAAACCTCTCTCAAGGATTCAGTCAGGTCTGCATCTTCAATTATCCTTATCCGATCGCCTTCTCTTACGATCCGGCCGTATCCAGAAGGATCTCTGGGAACGAATGCGAGCACCGTTACGTCTGAATCGTCAGCCTTTCTCTTCTCAATCAATTCAGTCAGCGTCGAACTTCTAATCAGTGGTACATCACCAGGGAGAACCAGAACTTCGTCGTCGATATAATCAGAGGCCATCATCACTGCATGGCCCGTGCCCAACTGCTCTTTCTGCCTCACAGTGGCTGCATCATCTACGAGAGGTTCAACTACTTCTGCGCCATGTCCGGTGACAACGACTATGCGGTTCACGCCAACAGCTCTTACTGCGTCAAGTATCCAGAGGATCATCTCTTTTCCCAGTATTTTGTGCGCTACTTTGGGTGTTGTGGACTTCATGCGCTTGCTCTGCCCGGCTGCAAGGATAATCGCAGTTATATGACCACCCCCTCGCGGATTATATCATGCATTATTTTCTCGAAGAATCTCCCGATAGAAAACAGTTGATGTGTTCACATGTCTCTTCAAATGCTAACTTAAGAATCCGAGGGCTTATGACATCTAGACATGTGAATCGCCTGCGTACCTGTGGAGCCAGTTCAAGGGCTCGTTCAAAGAGGTCACTGTTGAATAGCTGACGCGGTATGTGATTAAAGAATCCGAGACTCTCAAGGAATTCAATAACTACTTCATAATTGGTTGAGTTTTGTGCCTTGAGTACGGTACATGCGTAGAACCCTGTCTGTAGACCATGCACACCAGAGTAGCCGAGCAGCCTGTCTGTTGCGTGAGACAGCAGATGCTCCGCACCACTTGCAGGTCTTGAGCTCCCCGCGTACTCAATGGCTATGCCGCTGGAAACAAGGCTTTCAAGGAGTGTATCAATGAAGTCCTTGTTCTTGAGTGAGGGGTCTCTGAAATGAAGGACGCTCTGATAAGCCATTTTGCTGAGCGTCCACGCGAAGTAGTCTATCTCCTCACCAACAGTCTCGTTTGAGAGCCTCCAGTCTTCCAGTGCACAGGCTTTGGATACAATATCTCCAACACCTGCCATTGTGTAGCGATCAGGCGAATTCAAGATGATATCTTTGTCTGCGAGTACTGCATAAGGCATTTTCGTTCGGATACTTGATCTCTGATCCTCTTCAAGGAAGAGTGAAGCAACCGGAGAGCATATTCCATCATTGGAAGCAAGGGTGGGTACAAGTATCAAAGGTAAGTTCAGTAGATAACTGATGTACTTTGCAGAATCGAGTACTGTACCCCCGCCAATCCCGGCGATAACATCCGGGTGCTGTCTGGACACGCTGAGAGACAAGTCCATAAGCCTTCTGGCAACAGGTACAGGAGGCAATTCATAACTGAAAACAGATCCTGCAATCTCCTCCAATCTTCTGAAGACATGCGGGATCTTCTCCATAACAGCCTTTTGTGTCAGTACAGCTACGTTGGCGCTCACATCACCCAGCACAGTTTCGATTCTGTTGGACACATTATCTTCTACGAATATATAATTCGGTGAGTGAACAGTTCTATTGTCCCTGTTGTTGTGAAAACTACTTTGAGGCAGTTGTAACCACCTTACTTCTTTTCCCGTTTCGATGATTTCAGAGCTTCTCGAATCAGTTCCTGGGTGGACAGGTCTTTCCTCTCCTTAACAATTGCTCTTACCATTTGCCTGGCGGAAGAAGCTTCAAAGCCCAGAGAAACAAGAGCTCTGACTGCTTCTTCGCTTTCATCAAGGTTCTGCGAAGAAAGAGTCTCTGTACCAGCTTCGACTAGATCAGAGATCTCTGCAACCAATCTTTCTGCTGTCTTTCTTCCCATGCCCGGTATCCGGGATAACTCTGCAACGCTCCTGTCTGCGATAAGCGAGCGAAGCCTTGGAACTGGTGCAGATGAAAGGATCTTCAATGCCATTTTCGGACCAATCTTACTGACTTTCAGCAGAGACGAGAACAAGCTGAACTCGTCTTCGTTTGAAAAGCCGTAGAGCTCCGGAGCTCTGTCCTGAGAGAAATGCAGGTAAGTATGCATGAAGACTACTGAACCTGGGGCGGAATGTTCAATGGAGGAAGGGGTGCAGTACACCCTGAACCGGAACCCCCCCACACTAATAACAAGAGAAGAGTCCTTCAGGTCCACAACAGTTCCTTCAATGCCTTCCAGCATATTCATACCTGCCTGTCATAATAGCCCTGAGCTCGCTTACCAGGTAGAGCGATCCCCAGCACACTAGAGGAAGCTCTTCCGGGTCTTGAAGTGCTGCCAGAAGTGCTTTATGTGAATCATCAAACATCCTCACGCTCTTTCCCAGTTTCATCCAGTAATCGTAGCTTCTCTGAGGGTTTGTACAGCGATGGTTGTCAATCTTTGAGACATAGACATTTCTGGCAATTGGCGCCATCACGTCTATCGCACCGACAAAGTCTTTATCATCGAGAATACCAAAGATGAAGTCAAAACTCTGTCCAGGAAAATAAGTCTCCAGGGTCATTCGAAGATTTCTGGCCGCGTCTGGATTGTGCCCTCCATCCAGGATGATCTTGCGAGAAGAATACTCCAGTATCTCGAACCTGCCTGGCCAGTGTATATCTTTCAAGGCTCTGTTAACAAGGTCTTTCTGAACATTTCCTCTGGTTTTCGTCATTGACTTCTGAAAAGTGTTGATTGCTATTGCGCAGTTCCTGAGCTGGTGAATCCCGTTGAATGATGTTTCGAGCGATGTAATACCTTCTTCTCCCCAGTAATCGAAACGATTAGCGTTAAGCCTCAAAACAGCATTAGAAATGCCGAAGTCCCTATCGATAAACGAAACAGGTGAGGCCAACGTTTGAGCCCTCTCTTTGACCTGTCTGCGAATACATGGCCTTGTAACTCCCGAGACAACGGGAACAAATGGCTTGATGATACCGCATTTCTCAGCTGCGATCTGTTCTTCAATACTGCCCAGTATGTTCATGTGGTCCAGGGCTACACTCGTTATAACAGTTGCCACAGGGTTCTTGAGGACATTGCTGGCATCAAGCCTTCCACCGAGGCCTGCTTCGACAACCGCCAGATCAACGTGCTGCCTCTGGAAGAAGAGAAATGTCATGGCAGTTACTACCTCAAAGAAGCTTGGAGCATATTCTTCGCCTTTGCGGTCCATCTTCTCAAGATGAGGAATAATCTCACCCAATGTTGAACAGACATCTTCTTCGCTGATAAACTCTCTATCTACTTGTATGCGCTCCCTGAACGAAATAACATGCGGGGAGATATTCATACCTGTCTTCATTCCATGTGACTGTGCCATGGATTTCAACAGGGAAGCTATGCTTCCCTTTCCATTGGTCCCTGCGATATGGACAACAGGATACTGTTCCTGTGGATTTCCAAGGCGATCGAGTAGTTCTTCAATACGATATAGACCGTACTTGATTTTGCCGTACGGACGCGACTTGTAGAGATAATCCAGAGCGGTCCGGTAATCATCCATTTCGTTTCAGGTCCTCGATCAGTGCGCTTATCCTGTCCAGATTCTGCGCCGCAGAAGAAAGCTTGTCCCTGGTCTCAGACACAACGTTTTCTGGAGCTCTTTCCAGAAAAGACGTATTGGTAAGCTTCTTCTCAAAATGAGAAACATCTTCAGCCAGTTTCTTAGACTTTTGTTCGAGTCTCAGCACTTCGGTTTCAAGATCGATATCCGGGAGCTTCACATATACCAGAAGGATCTCATCAGCATATGCTGTCACACTTTGCTCTGGTTTTCTTTCAGCATACATGAAGTCTGAAGCTCCGGACAACTCTGTAATGAGTCTTTTCGTGTTTTCATCCAATTGGTTTCCGACATACACTGCTGCTACTCTGGTTGAGGGTGGAATGTTCATTTCGGACTTCACGTTCCTGATGCCCTTCACTATGCTGACAACTTTCTCGAATTCCCTTTCTGCATCATCATCAACGAGAAGCACGTCATTACGGCTCCATCCTTGATCTATCAGGAATCCACGTGCGCCCGGTAGTTTCTCCCATATCTCTTCAGTTATGAACGGCATGAATGGATGCAGTAATTTCAATGAATGATCAATCACCGATAGCAATACCCGCTGGGCATGAACTCTCGTTGAATCGTCTTTCAGCCTGGTCTTTACGGATTCTATGTACCAGTCGCAAAACTCGTTCCAGAAGAAACCGTAGAGTTCCTTTGCAGCCAGGTTGAACTCGTAGATTTCCAGATAAGAGATGATACT
>CAZSXB010000047.1:0-2471 GCA_964611155.1 uncultured Thermotogaceae bacterium | reverse complement strand
CTGGTTGTCCTGGAAACCCTGGACAGTATCCATCGATCCTCCAGCGTTAATAGTTCTTCATCATGACCACCTGGAGTATCATCATCCAGGTTCAGCAGTGCAAACCTTGCAGCATTCCAGATCTTGTTGGCAAACCTTCTGTATGTGTCAAAAAGACGAGGATCAAGGTTTATATCTCGTCCCTGGGCGGCAAGCATGGCAAGAGTGAAGCGCATCGCGTCACATCCGTACTCATCAATCACATCGAAAGGATCGATTCCGTTGCCAAGGGACTTTGACATCTTTCTTCCCTGAGAATCTCTTACCAGCTGGTGGATATATACATCGGTGAAAGGCTTTTTCCCCGTGAAGTGGTAACCAGCCATAATCATCCTTGCGACCCAGAAGAAAATGATATCAAATGCTGTTATCAACACGGAAGTGGGATAGTACTCCTTGAGTTCAACGGTCTCTTTGGGCCATCCAAACACAGAAAACGGCCAGAGTTGTGAACTGAACCAGGTATCGAGAACATCTTCATCTTGTCGGAGATTTCTGGAAGAGCAAGCAGGGCACTCTGAAGGATTGTCTTCTGAGACTATCACCTCTTCGCAGTCGTCACAATACCACACTGGAATTCTGTGCCCCCACCAAAGCTGCCTGGAAATGCACCAGTCCCTTATATCATTCATCCAGTTGAGATAGACCTTCTTCCATCTCTCAGGGAAGAATACGATTTCACCATCTTTAACAGCAGCAATCGCCTTTTCGGCAATCGGTCGCGTCTTGACAAACCACTGGTCCGAAAGGAGTGGTTCTACAACTGATGAACACCTGTAGCATGTTCCCACTGAATGATCATAATCCTCGATCTTCATAAGCAAGCCCTTTTCGTTCAGGTCTTCGACAACACGCTTTCTAGCTTCTTCCCGTGTCAGAGATGCATAGGCACCCCCGTTTCCGTTGATGCAAGCCGTTCTATCTATGACTTCAATGACAGGGAGCTTGTGCCTGAGCCCAATCAGGAAATCATTGGTATCGTGAGCAGGAGTTACTTTCAGAGCGCCTGTGCCGAATGATGGGTCAACATAGTGATCAGCAATGATGGGAAGCTCTCTATCCATGAGTGGTAAAACTGTGGTCTTTCCAATGAGCTCTTTGTAACGTTCGTCAGAAGGATGTACGGCGACGGCAGTGTCTGCCAGCATAGTCTCAGGACGTGTTGTGGCTATCACTAGCGAGCCTTCGCTGTTTTTGAGAGGATACCTTATGTAGTACAGCTTTCCTCTGGTCTCCGTATACTCAACTTCTTCGTCAGAAAGAACAGTCCCGCAACGTGAGCACCAGTTCACAATGTATTTTCCCCTGTATATAAGTCCTTCCTCGTATAGCAGAACAAAGGCTTTTCTTACCGCAACATTCAGTTCTTCATCGAGGGTGAATCTCTCCTTTGACCAGTCACAGGAACAGCCAATCGCCCTGATCTGGCTGGAGATCATCTGGCGATACTCCTCGGACCATTCCCAGGCCCGATCGAGAAAGGCTTTCCTGCCCAGGCTCTCTTTCGAAGTTCCGCCATTCAGGAGATCTCTCTCAACGGCATTTTGAGTTGCTATTCCTGCATGGTCTTCTCCCGGGACCCAAAGCACTTTACGACCTTGCATCCTCTTGAAGCGTGTGCAGATATCCTGGAGAACCAGGTTCAGAGCATGCCCAACATGGAGAGCAGCGGTAATATTCGGAGGGGGGATAACAATGGAAAAAGGTTCTCCCTCGCCCTTCGACTCAAAACAACCGTTCTCTTCCCATCGTTTGTACCACTTGCTTTCAAACTTCTTCGGATCGTATGTCTTGTCAAGCTCTTTCATGCAGCTACCTCCGGGGTTTTGCTATGGATTATAGCACGGTAAGAGAAAGTGAATCATAAGGAAGGATTAACCTTCAGAGGCAGAAAGAGACACATCAGCTAGATCACCTGTAGACAACTGACCACTCAAAGATAATATCCAGATCCCTTGCGAACCCTATAACAACTGCATTCCATATACCTGGCTGGGTCATCGTCACCTCGTTCAGCACGCTGCTGTCATTAACTGGTGTGCCTTTCCAGGTAGTTGAATCAACCACTCTGCCGTTCGGGTCGACTACTGCTACTGACATATCTGCTTCCGAACTGTAAACGGAGTAGGAATAACTAAGAGTTGCCGAACGGCCTTGTCTTAGATCAGTCACATCAATACTGGTGATAGTCATGCGATTCTGAACAACGCTTACACGTGTTCTGGCAGAGTCTGACAGGGTCCTTCCTGGAAGAGAAAACGTCCCTGTTCTCAGGACACCCTCAGCAAAGCCTGTACCAAGTATTATAAGAATAGCACACCACATGGCAAGTGATCTTCTAAGAGGCTGGTGAAGCACAGAGTAGTGTCTGCTGTCAGTCGCATCTGTCTTTTCATCTTCCGCCATTTCAGACAATCCCCTGGCCCTGTTAC
>CAZSXB010000046.1:0-15546 GCA_964611155.1 uncultured Thermotogaceae bacterium | reverse complement strand
ATATCCCGGACTTTGGGACTTCCAGGGGGTCCTTCGCTTTCGGGAGATCAGAGCGTTCATCATGTGCGTGGAATACTTTTTATTGCAGACTACATAGGCTCCCTCATTACGGAGGACTAGTTTTGTCTGCCTTGAGTCCTAAGAAGCCATCAATATCTTCTCTAAAGAGAAGTAGAAGAAGAGAGATAGCAACAGGTTATATTCTCCTTGCACCTTTTCTTATTATCGCAGGAATGTTTATTCTGTATCCCATTCTCTATTCTTTGACAATTAGCTTCAGGGAATTCAGTTTTCTTGACCCTGCTGGTGCCAGTTGGGTTGGGTTATCGAATTACACTAGTCTGCTTAAAGACGAAAGATTCCTCACAGCCATGAAAAACACTTCATTGCTTGTACTCATTGTTGTGCCTTGCCAGACACTCATTGCTCTTTTGCTTGCAAACGTATTGAATTCCCCAAAGCTCAGAATGAAAGGCTTCTTTCGAACTCTTTATTTCTTGCCTTATGTCACATCTCCGATCGCCGTCGGCGCAGTCATGGTGAACCTCTTTCGTCGAGACGGCCCTGTCACAAGCATACTCAACACATTTGGATTCCCCAACGTTTCCTGGCACTCAAGCGGCGATTACGCTTTCTGGCTTGTTGTGTTCATCATAGTGTGGACCCAAATTGGTTTCTATACAGTTATCTATCTCGGTGGCCTTCAAAGTATTTCTCGCGACATTTACGAAGCTGCAGCAATAGATGGTGCAAACAAGTTTCAGATACTCACGCGGGTAACTATACCATTATTAAAACCAACGTCTTTTCTGGTTCTCGTAATGGGCATTCTTGCTACGCTTCAGATTTTTGAGCAGCCATTTGTGGTATCTACAACTGGAGGAGCACTGCCAGGGAGTCCGGGTGACAGCACATTGACCATGGTGATGTATCTCTATACGTTAGCTTTCAGATACTATGAGATGGGTTATGCATCTGCGGCAGCTTTCATAATATTCGCCATAATATTCACCATGACTTTGATACAGTTCGCGTTCTTTAGAAACAAGTAGGTAGGAGGTGGGGTCTAAGTGAAGAAGTTCATATTCTACATGGTTCTTCTGGCAGTAGCGATGGCAATGATCCTGCCTTTTTTCTGGACACTCTATGCGTCTCTTGTCAAGGATGACCTAGATGTTCCGAAATACCCCATAAGCTTCGACAAATACGGCATTGAGAATTTCACGTTCATACTGACCCGAGAGAATCTTGGATACTGGTACAGAAACAGTGTTATTGTCACTTTGTGTATAACAGTCAGCAATCTTCTGCTGAACACAATGGCGGGATACTCTCTAGCAAGAATTAACTTCCCTGGACGCCAGTCTTTCTTCATACTCACGTTGGGAATTATGATGGTACCCGTACAGATCTTACTGATACCTATATTTATCATGATGGCTAATTTCGGATGGATCAACACTTATCTTGCCTTGATTGTTCCTTTCATGGTCAATCCTTTCGGCGCTTTTCTGATGAGACAGTACTTCGTCGATTTCCCCAGCGAGCTAGAAGATGCTGCAAAGATAGACGGACTTTCGAGAATAGGCACTTTTTTCAGGATCGCATTCCCCTTGTCAACGCCAGCTTTAATATCTCAGGCCATATTTGTGTTTGTTTGGAACTGGAACAGTTTCATGTTTCCTAGCATCCTTGTTACGCGCCCTGAGATGTACACATTGCCTGTCGGTATATATCAGATAACCAACACGGCTTACACTGCCTCCATAACTCGATCTATGGCCGGGGTCGTGCTCATGACAATTCCCACAATTGTCTTCTTCATGATCTTCCAGCGGTAATTCGTGTCTGGTATAGCACGAACCGGCATCAAAGGCTAACGACCTGCTCTACGCTCTATCGTTGACCTTCAGCAGGTCTCTGATGCCGTTTGCATCGATGATCTCCTCCTCGCTTGCACCTTACACGACTGGGTTTTCGTAAACGGGACTTTCGTTCTTCCTGTAGAAGGTCTTTCTCATCTGCTAATTGCCATATGCTCCTCCTATCGCGCACATTCGCTCCATTCAACCCGGTCAATACAACCGTCTTCCTCAACCGCACTTGATTCTCATACGTATACTGCACTTCAACCTGCCCTTGATATTCTCAACTATCTCGATCAGTTATATTATGTGATATGGTTGGATGTATTAGTATGATTTACATGAACCACAGGAGGGAGATAGTGAAACCGGCTGAAGGGAAGAAGTTCTATGGTTCCGTTACTGTGGGTGAGCGGGGGCAGATAGTAATACCGATTGAAGGTAGAAAGGACTTCAAAATCAAACCAGGTGACAAATTGCTGGTCTTCGCAGATACTGAAAGAGGATTGTGGATTGCCACTCCCGAAATTATTGATAGGATTGTGGAAGAAGCTACCAACATGATAAGAGGTAAAGACACCAAAGACGAGACTGGGCAAAGCGACGGGTGACTCAGTGGAGGATGGGCGAATGTCTGAAACTTTAGCCATTCAGATGAAAGGCATCACAAGGAAATTCGGAAAGCTGACAGCAGTGAATAACGTAAATCTCTCAATCAAAAGGGGAGAAGTGTTTTCTCTCCTGGGGCCTAATGGAGCCGGAAAGACCACCACAATCAAGATGCTCTGCTGTCTCTTGAAACCAACTTCAGGATCAGCCGTAATTCTTGGTTATGATATCACCAAAGACTCTGAGAAGATCAAGCGGATCATTGGGGTTTCTCCACAGGAGACAGCTGTAGCAGAAAAGCTTACGACAAGAGAGAATCTGGACTTAATGGCCAGAATATTCGGCTTCAGAAAAGAAGATGCAAGGGATCGCGTCAAAACACTTCTAGATATGACAGAGCTTTCGGAAAGAAGCAATGACAAGGTAAAAAAACTCTCTGGTGGAATGAAGCGGAGACTGAGCCTGGCAATGGCTCTGATCTCCGATCCAGATCTTCTCTTTCTGGATGAACCTACACTTGGCCTTGATCCACATGCAAGAAGATCAATATGGAAACAGATAGAAGCTTTCAAGGGTAAGAAGACAATCCTGTTGACAACTCACTATCTCGAAGAAGCTGATGCGTTATCGGATCATGTTGCAGTTATCAAGGACGGGAAGATTGTCGCTTACGGAACACCTCATGAACTCAAGCGCGACACTGCTGCAATGCAGATAATGGTTATCAGGGCTCAGCGTATTCCTGAAATATGTGTTGATGAACTGAAAACGAAATATCCTTCTGTGAAGGAGACGGAAGAAGGCCTTGAAATAAGGGGTGAGCGCCTTGTTTTTGACGATATCGTTGATTCAGTTCGTTCTCACGGTGTGAAGATAGAGTGGCTTACGATGAAGCAACCCTCTCTCGATGATGTATTCTCGAGTCTCGTGGAGAAGGAGGGTACAGAATGAGGACAGTTGCTCTTGCAGGAAGGGTCTTCAAGGAAGTCTATCGTGACAGAGCCGGAATAACTCTGGGCATAATCTATCCGGCTATGCTGATGGTTATCTTCGTGCTGATCGAAGGGCATGTACCTGTTGACATATTCGAGCCTATCAACATCATGCCGGGTATCACTGTCTTCAGCTTTGCGTTTCTCACCATGTTCTCTGCTTCAATGCTGGCAAGAGACCGAGAGAAAGCATTTCTCGTCAGGCTACTTACAACACCACTGAAACCCTCAGAGTTCATTTTGGCTTACTCCTTGCCCTATTTCCTGATCGCTCTGCTGCAGACTGCCGTTATGTTCTTAACAGGAACGCTCTTTGGGGCTCCTGCGGGAATAGGTTACATCACTTCACTTCTGTTCTTGTTACCTACTGCAATGATCTGTATTGGGATAGGAATGATTCTGGGATCTTTGTTTTCAGAGAGTGCCTTGCCTGCGCCAGGAACGATCACAATAGTCATCATAGCTTTTTTTAGCGGAGCTTTTGCAGACTTCAAGATGATAGGTGGGATTATCCGGACGATTGCGCTTGTTCTTCCGTTCTCGCACGCTGTTGATGGCATCAGATCTATACTTGCCGGAAATCCATTGAGCGAAGTCATGAACTCCCTGTACATGGTAATCGCATACGCGCTTCTCTTCTACTTGCTCGGTGTACTATTCTTCAGATGGAGGACGAGATCTATCTAGTTCCATGAATCCTCAGAGGGTACAGTGACGGAATCAGCTGTGCTACACTGGCTCCATATTGGTCTCCCGCAGCTCCCGGGAAGAAACGAACTGAAATTTCAGCGCGCATCGATCATAAGTATCCTGATCAAAAACTCTGATACTGTCAAATACTCTGTGAAAGACGCCAGGTAAAAACCACTGCCAGTAACACTTGGACAGACAAGATTCGGAGGTAATAGCGTGAAAGATCCCTTCAAGAAGAAGACCCGACCTTTGGCTCAGGATGCCTACGATGAGCTAGCTGAATCGTATGCTGCCATTGTCGACGAAAAACCTCACAACGCTTATTATGAAAGACCCGCGACGCTTTCACTACTGCTCGACGTGAACGGAAAACGAGTTCTTGATGTGGGATGCGGGCCGGGCTTCTATGCGGAATGGCTCATCGAAAGAGGAGCAGAAGTAGTAGCTTTCGATGCTAACGAGAAGATGTTCAGCATTGCAAAGAAACGACTAGGGGAAAGGGCCAGAGTCGAACTGGCTCTTCTTGAAGAGCCTCTTTCCTTTGCTTCTGACGAATCGTTTGATATTGTCCTTGCTCCTCTAGTGCTTGATTACGTGAAGGACTGGAACCCAATATTCACAGAGTTCTTCCGGGTTCTTAAACGTGGCGGCTGCCTTGTGTTCTCGTCAGATCACCCGTTTGTGAAGTACAGGACCCATCCAGAGGGTTTTGACTATTTCGAAACTGAGCAGTTGGAGTATGTTTGGAAAGGATTTGGGTCTCCGGTTGCTGTTCCGTACTACAGTCGTCCGCTCGGCTCAGTGATAAATCCGTTGATAAATGCCGGTTTTGTGCTTGAAAGAATACTGGAACCAAAACCTACTGAAGAGTTCAGGGAGAAGTCTCCTGAGACTTACGAAAGGCTCCTCAGAAGCCCTTGTTTCATGTGTGTTCGTGCGAGGAAACCATTATGAAAACCTTCTCTTCTTTCTAGGTTCTCCCCGTGACGTGATTCAAGAAGTACTCACACTACTCTCGCCATTCAACAACTTCATTCAGTGACTTCCTCGGTCTTGGTTCAGGTGACTCGTCTTTGTAACCTATTGAGACCGCGGCAATCAACTGTCTATCGGTTTTGAAGTGGTCACATATCTCCTTGTCCGCATAGAAAACATCACAGATCCACAGTGTCCCGAGTCCCATATCTTCGGCGGCCAGAAGCATTGTCTGAATTGCACCACCAATCGACTGGACGTCAACGAGATTCATGTATCGACCGGCTTTCGCACGATGAGTCGACCTGGTCTCTGTGTTAAACACAAGGATAAGAACAGGAGCTTGCTTCATCGACCTGACAGTATACTCGCTACTGCCCGTATTGATGCCAGAATCCTTCAACTTGCTAATCGATTTCTCCATTAGTTCGCAAAGATCGTCCTTTGCTTTTGCCTGAAGGACAAAGAGCTTCCAGGGTTGCCTGTTTTTCCCAGAAGGAGCCTGTATCGTTGCCCTCAAGATCTTTTCGACCGTATCCCTGTCGATTTCCTGGCTTTTGAACTTCCTGATACTTCTTCTTGCATAGATTGCATCGAATGTCTTCATGATCGCTCCTTTCGTTTTGTCGTCATTATGATCATAAGCGATAGCTTCAGCAAAAATCAACGATACTACGATAATCAGGACGATCAGTCTTGAGAAAGCTTAACGACTATGCTGAAAGAATTATTGCTTTAAAGAATCGGAATAGAGTGACTAACAAGAAATATGGCCCTCCGAGTTACCTGTGGGGGCCATCCTGTCAAGTGATTATCTCTGTACAGAAGTCAAGCTGCTACATGCCTGAGGAATCACTATCCATATCTGGAATGTAGCCAACGATCGGTAGTTTGCCTAGCACTTCCATTTCATGCGGAGAACCCTTAATCGCCTCGGTGATGTCCTTTCCTGCCGTGAATCCGCGGTGAGAACCTGTTGGCCAGGTCTTGCTAACATCGTAGATCACACCGTTCACAGCGATGAAAGCGCTTCTGCCATCTCGACCGTTATAGACTGCCAGTTCATCAAGAGTAAGTCTGTAAGGTGCTATAGCGCCGACAACGGGGAGCTTGTCAAGGACCAACAAGTCGTGGGGAGAACCCTTAATCGCTTCTGTTATGTCTGTACCCGCTGGAAATCCCTGATGTGTGCCTCTTGGCCAGGTTTCGCTTACATCATAGACGATTCCATTGACAGCGACATATGCGGGGCGGCCTTCGCGTCCATCGAAGGGAGCCAGTTCATCGAGAGTCCACAAGCTTGCCGCAAAATAGCCTACAACGTTTAGTCTGTCAAAAACCCTTGCTCCGTGTGCTGACTCAGCCATTGGTTCGGTAATATCAGTGCCTGCGTGAAATCCCTGATGTGATCCAGTAGGCCAGGTCCTTGAAACGTCATAAACTCTTCCCTGATACGCCACATATCCGGGGTTACCCTCTCTTCCATTGAACAAAGATAATGTATCAACGGAAAAGACCCTCGGAAGCTCATTTGCCAAAAGTGCAACGCTAATCATTAGAGTAACCATAAGAGTCAAAACTATCGTTCTCTTCACAGTTTATACCTCCCTAAAATAAGTCTAGTTACAAAACTATATAACCCATAAAGTTATTATAGCCTAAAAGAGTCGGGATTAAAAGCATCTGTCACGCTTAAGTCTCCCTACTGACAGAAATATCTGTGGGTTCTAGAGATCTATGCATGTAAATATTGCATCGTGAAGGGGTAATGTTTTCCTTTCTTGTCAGTCATGATGACCAACTTTGTCTGACTCAAGGTGCAACCGTCATGTCTTATCGAAGTGAGTGTTCTTGCTTTCTGGCGAAACTGGAGAGGAGACTGTTCGAGAGTCAGCTTTTCTCTTCCTGAGGCGTATTATCTTGTTATGAAGCGAGTTGATATGAGTCACAATGACCTGAGCGTATGGCGGGTTATCGTGACTAAAACCAGAGGGGGAAACTGTCATGAAACCAGGGGTAAGGGTTACTCTGACTGTGATATATCTCTTTCTAGTCTTAGTCTTCATTGCTTCCTGTACTCTCATCCAGTCCAAGTCTGTACCAGAAGGCTTTGCGTTTGTAAAAGGTGGAACTTTTACAATGGGGGATGTCTATGAAGCTGAGTGGCCCGGAAAATCCCCTGCCCACCAGGTAACTCTGAAATATAACTACATGATCGGTAAGTGCGAAGTCACTTTCGAACAATACGATCTCTTTTGTGACGATATGGATAGACTCAAACCCTGGGATGCAGGCTGGGGACGTGATCAAAAGCCGGTAATCAACGTAGACTGGTGGGGCGCAATTGCTTACTGTAACTGGTTAAGCATTAGAGAAGGCTTGCCCGTCGCATACAGGCTGAAGGATGAAGCGGCAGAAGGACACCTTCTAGACAAAGACGGGGAAATAACAACGGACATAACGAAGGTTGTCGGATACAGGCTACCGACAGAAGCAGAATGGGAATACGCTGCAAGAGGAGGAAAACACAATTCGCCTTTCATATACTCCGGTAGCGATGATGTCAACGAAGTGGCCTGGTATATGGATAACTCAGGATCAGTAACTCGCCAGGTCGGTCATAAGACTCCAAATAGACTGGGTATTCACGACATGAGCGGAAACGTATGGGAGTGGTGCACCGATCGTTGGTACGATTATTCAGAAGTATCGAGAACCAATCCATATATTAGCAGTGGTTCCTACCGTGTTATCCGTGGTGGGAGCGCCTGTAATATCGCTGGTGCCTTAAGAGTAACTATACGCTTTTGGGAGATACCATCCACTTCTGGAAGTTACACAGGATTCCGAATTGCCAGAACAATACAGTGAGGTTTTGATTCAGAATCAACCCTGTGCTGGAGTTCGATCTGCACCCAAGCTCATCAGCAAAGCTTTTCTGTAGCTATAATTGTTATGTTTGGATGAAACTCCACTCTTTCCAGCATCCATCACGCAGAGTTACAAAAGCAGTATTCATGGCAATGAGAAGCTGAACAGCTGAGAGCATTCTCAGAAGCGGATTGAGCGAAGAATGCTCAAGAAGCGGGGGCCCAGGTTCAGACTGAAGCGGATCGTCGCTTCGCGACGAGAAGCTGACTTCAGAGAACCAGGACCGGGAACGATCGGAGCAGTTGCTGCAAGCCCTACGCTATAGGCCATTCGCGGATCCATAAAAGCAGCAGATAGCACATAGCTTATGGTATATGCTTGTAGAAGCAGTTGTTGCTGCTCAGTGATCTTCCCACAAAACTCTCTCCCGTTCTTGATTTTGTCGCCACAAGCCATATGCCATTCGCAGATCTATGGTTTTCTCACACAGCGGTACCCTGCAAGAGCAAATTGTCGGATTTCATCCGAAGGGCACAACAATGTTGGTACATCTACCCAAAGTGATGAAACCTTCATCCACAGTAGCGCAGAGGTTTAACACCGTCAAACCCTGCTTTAATTGTAAGTTCCACACGTCGCACAGCGGCACTCTAGTTTTTCCTGTAAGAGTTTTTTGTGATTTGGTCTTTCACATTCATCTGTTAGCTCTTGACCATCAGCTATTTGCCATCTGCTGCTCTACAAACACCCGCTCCTTCTCAACAACACTTGTTCTTGTGTTTTTTCGCACGTCGCACGTCGGATCTTTCGCAAGTCGTCTCTTGATCTTAACTACACCCTCTACCTGCTCTTGAACCCTCTACCCTCGCTCTAATAAATCGCTCCCTTTTTCACGAACGTCTTTTCGTTCAACTCCTTGAAAGCCAACTGCAACTCTTCCTTTGTGTTCATCACGATCGGACCACCCCAGGCAATCGGTTCTTTCAGGGGTCTACCTGTCAACAGCAGAAACCTGATGCCTTCATCCCCAGCCCTCACCCAGAATCTTTCTCCTTCTGTGAACAGAACTGCACTTCTGTGTGGAATTCGTTCCTGAGAATCCCGATCAAAGATACCTTCACCCTGTAGTATGTAGATAAACAGGGTGTTATCGCTATCGCTCACAAAGGACCACTCGTTTCCAGCGTTAACTTCAACATCAAGGTAAGTCGCTTTGACATACCTTCCCTCAAAAGCTCCTTTGCTTCCCTCATAGCTGCCCGAGATAATATGAATCCTACAGCCGTCTTCTGCAATGACGGGAACGTCTTTGCTCCTGATGTCCCCATACTGTGGATCGGTCATCTTATCCTTTGCAGGAAGGTTTAACCAGAGCTGTGTTCCAAACATCCGCTTACTTGTTTGGGGCATTTCCTGGTGAATAATCCCCGAACCAGCAGTCATCCACTGGCAATCTCCATCAAGAATACTGCCCTTGTTACCAAGACTGTCCCCGTGTTCGATATCGCCGGTAATAAGATATGTGATTGTCTCAATCCCACGATGTGGATGCCAGGGAAACCCTTTTGTGTAGTCTTCAGGATTCTCTGAATCGAATGCATCGAGCAACAGAAATGGATCGAAATCAACGGTGTTCTCATTACTCAGTACTCTGACCAGTTTCACCCCAGCCCCGTCAACTGTATGTTTGCCTGTGACTATCTTCTTCACTCTGCGCAGGTTACTCATAGTCATTCTCCTCCCGGAAGGCATAATTAATACCGATAGTTCCATTATACGTCGGTTCGCCGTTACAAGTCTTCCATCGTCTACTGCGCTTCAAACCAGTATGCTTCCGGGCTATTCTCCTCCCAGAGAAAGAAACCCTCTACTCCTCCGTGGGCATCTATCTTGAACGAAACCAGGCTGATGTCAAACAAGTAAGGAGGAATGTGCACAGTGAAGACATCACGAGTAATGTGTTCAAACTCCAGGACTCTTCTTCCTCCAGTCACTTTTCCTTTCAATACAGAATCCTCAGTTCTTATGTGTACTTCTTCGAGCATTTCGTTGTAGTAGATACCTTCATACTCCTGCAGCGGAAGGGGAGGATAATAGACCACATCGACCGGATCATCCTTGAGATCTGGGAAATGCAGTGATTCTAGAACAGTGGGGGGATTTCCAAGCGCGATCTGGACAAAGGCTTTTGCAAGTGCATCGGGTACACCATGCCCACCAACATTTGAGAAAACAACGACGCCAAGCTGGGTTTCAGGAATCATCAGAACCATCACATGACAGCCCGCAGAATCTCCATTGTGCCAGATCAGCTTCTGCCCTTCGAATTCCTCATGGATCCATCCCTGACAATAGGCAGCAACAGGCTCCACAGAGTTCCCTCGCATAATCGTCTGTGGCGTATGTGTGAACAGAAGAGCTTCACGAGATATCAACTCTGTTCCGTTCACAGAACCCAGGTTCAGGTGGAAGTTTACCCACCTCAGCATATCGGGGATATTCGAGCATATCCCTCCAGCTGGAAACACTGCGTTTACTCTTGTAATGAATGGATCGTCGGGATCGATGGCAAGTAGCCTCCCTTCACGGTACATGTAGGTCGTCACGATGTTGTCACCCCTGAGAAAGTCTTCTAGCGTTCCCGTTGTATCTGCCATTCCCAGTGGATCAAAGATCCTTTCCTGCAGAAGCTCAGCATAGCTATTACCTGAGAACTGCGTGAGGAGGTCTTCCACAATAAGAAACAGGTTGTTGACATAGCTGAACTCTGAACGAAAACTGTACTTTGTTGCATGAAATGGAAGCGATTCAATGAGCTTCTCCCTGTCAAAGCCCCACATCACCAGGATGTCTTCTGCACAAGGATACAATCCGCTTCGCTGAGCCATAAGATCCTTGACAAGAAAGTTTTCCTGGGCGAAACTGTCTCTGAGCCTGAAGTCAGGATGAAGGTCAACGACCCGGTCGTTCCAGTCGAAGTGTCCTTCATCTACGAACATTGCAGCCAGTGCTGATGTGAATGCCTTTGTTGTCGAGCCGACCTGAAAGAGTGTGAAGATATCAACGGGTTCCATAGTGGAAAGGTCCTTTACACCATATGCTTGTTGAAAGATCGTTTCGTTCCCGTAGATGACTCCAACAGACATCCCTGGTATCATCCACTCTTCTTTGAGTCGCAGTATCTCAGTTTCCCATCTCTCCAGGACAGCTTCTCGACCAGCTGCTCTCTCAAGACTGTGGAATCCCCCAAAAGCCACGGGCACCAAAAGGCAGAAAAAGCAGATTAGAAGCAAACGTCTCAGCACGATCACCACCTCCAGGTTGACACATGATTCGTTAATGTCTAAAGAGAAGATATGAGTTGCAGAATATGTATCATGAAAACGAATGATACAATCATAACACGTTGAATTCTATAATGAGCCAAAGCCAGTTGCAGCAAGATAATCAGCCCACACTGTAAAAGAGCTGTGACCCTTTCGGATCGTGCCAATTCTTCGTTATCTTGTGCTTCAGTCAGTGTTATAATGTCGACTGTAACTGTCAATAGTATTCGCTCTCTTAGGAGGGGGTTCGATGAGAGTAACAGTCTTTAATGGCAGTCCAAGGGGCAGAACAAGCAATTCTCACAAGATAGTTGAACCACTTCTTGAAGGGGCCAGGGAAGCTGGTGCAAAGACCGAAGAGGTTTTCCTGATCGAGAAGAACATTGAACACTGCCGCGGATGCTTTGCTTGCTGGGGAAAGACCCCCGGAAAGTGCATCATCGATGACGACATGGCAGAGCTGATAGACCGATATCTTGACTCTGATTACGTTGGCATGGCTACGCCAGTGTATGGCATGTTCATGACTGCAGTTCTGAAGAACTTCACAGATAGGTTTCTACCACTTGCCACACCACACATCCACAAGAACAAAGATGGCACCTTCTATCACGACGGCAGGATGAAGCAGTTCCCAAGACAGTTCTTTATTGCCAACTCTGGTTTTCCTGGCGATCACAACTTCGACCTCCTCAAAGCGTATATCTCCCATCAAGGCTTTGTCCTAGAAGTCTATCGAAACTGTGGCGAAGCACTGGACCTGTCTGAGGACAATGATCCTGAGACAAACTCAAGAATCAGCGAGTTCTTCAATGCTCTGAGAGAAGCAGGAAGTGAAATGGTCAAGAACGGTAGAGTGTCAACCGAAACTGTGGACAGGATTCACATTAAGATCATGAGTGACGAAGAGTATATGTCTGGCGCCAACAAATTCTGGGATGAAGAGATCTCGAAACACAGCACAGATGATAAAGACAACTGATACTCCGGCCAATATGTTGAGCGATCTCAGAGACGGTTCTTCTTACTGCTCATGATTTCAACGTTGTCTTCTTGTATTCCATGATTTTCAACAGATCCTGAAGTTGAACAGTACTTGAGATATTCAGTGAGTAATAGGGATTCTTCCTTGTTAAGCCTGACTCTCGAAACCTCTCAATGAGCTTATTATCTATCGCCAATTTTGACGCTTCCTCAGAGAGTTTCTCAGTAAAGTAGGTTGTGACTTTGAATGCACCTGTCCATACAGACATCCAGGACACCGTTTTTCTTTTAAAGACTATCTTGCACAGCCAGGCTCTGACATCTTTGTAGTATTTCCATTCTGGAACAAGATTCAGAGGCTCTGCCGTTATTGAAGAGATAAATTCAGTGTAGATACCATATACATCACCAAGCGCAGAAGCCAGGACTTCGTCGGTGGGCTCGATGCTCTCTTCACGCAACAACTGCATCTGTTAACCTCCTAACAGGTTTTCTTCACTCGCAAATCGAAAAGGTTGGTTGTCTTCAAATCCTCAAGAGAAGTATATACTACTCGAGTTCTTGTGCGAGCAAGATCAAATCACTCTTAACTGCTCCACTCTTTCATTCTCGCGTTTTCGGAGCTAAATTGGATTCGACTCCCCAAAAGATGCTGAGCTTTTCTCCAATAGTGATATAATCTCTGCAGGGATTCGCTACTCAGAAGTCTGTAAGACACTTGATCGTTCCCCAGAAGGTTAGTCGGGACAGTACATGCAACCTTCAAAACAGCGATTCTCCCTGGCCGACACTCACTATTCTCCCTTTCTCCCTCCGAACGACTCAGCCAGTAGAACGATGAACTTGATTGATTAGTCAATCAGCGATAACCAGATACTCTGTGCTTGTAATAGCAGTCCTCTTCATTGGAAGTGAACCAGGAATGTTGCGAAACACATCACACCATGGTAGTGCTTGAAAGGGGGATGGTATATGAAACAGTTTCTGGTATTGTTGTTTACACTGGTTGCTCTTTCGCTCATGGCATCAGGAACATATTTCACAGACGAAAACGTGAACAGTTTCATCGAAAGACTGGAAGAACACGGCTTCATAGTACAGCAAGGCATGTTTGGTGGATTCGATCTACTGGACCTGTTCGCAAACTACATGGTACCAGACTGTTCTGGCAATAATGCAGACAACCCCTACCTTGTCTATTACCTGCCTGTAGCGCCTTCACAGGAGTTTGAAAATACTCTTCCCTTTACCTTCAGGCTTCAGGAAGACGAAGCCTTAGTATTTCTGGGATGGACTCCCCCAGAAGTCACCTACTTCGGTTATGTAACATTGATCATGTTTCGATACTTGCCAGGGCAGAGCACTCCAGTAAGGATATTCGGGAGTGTAGGTGATACTATCAACATAACGAATATCAAGGCTGGAGAGTCAATTTACGAGAAGACAGCTGGAACTATCTTCAACGCTCCTACCGTCATTCTCAGTACTCCTGACAGAAACATCGATAGGACGATCAGGGCAATAGCTGAAGAAGTCGGATTTAGCCGCGACATAATCAACACCAATCCGATACCTTCTGCTCTACTAAAACTAGGTATTGAACCAGATTCCGACGAGTTAATCTTTGGCGCACGGTTTGCTTTGTTCAAGAACCCGGATGATAAGGCCTACGCCCTGGATCCCCCTGTGGCGGTCGATGGAAGGATCGTGGTAGGCCCTCCTTACTCTGCGAATTTCAGGGGCTGGGTATTACGAGTAACCCCCTCAGCGCCTGTCGAACTCGATCCATTCCCTGTGCCCAGCATGACCCCAAGAGATACCGGCGATTACTCTGAGCTTGACTTGAAACCGACCATGGACCGACTCGAACAAGCTATTCTAGACCAGTACTCTCATCTGCATGCCGATGTTCTTCGAACACGCAGGTGGGTAGAAGCGAGCTATATTGCTATTCAGAACGTCACTGACGTTCTTGGAGACAGTAGAGACTCTACCTATTTCAGAAGCGACTCGTTCGTTTTAGAAGACGATCCGGAAGATTTCGCAATAGTATTTGGACCTGTCCATTCTCTAACAGGAAAGTCCATATACTCAAGCTTCACCGTTTATACTGAAGATCCCGTGAAAGACCTTCTTCCGGAGGAAGTAAGCGTACTCTTCGGATTTTCTAGCGTCCACAGTGCACATGACACTGAAAGCAAACTTGGCCTTGTTGGTAGTGCAGAGAGGTTTCTGCCTGATGATCCCAACGCAAAGTACTTCTATGTTTGGAAAGTAGCCAAATCCAATCCGAACAACGAAGACTATTGTCTTGTGATTCCAGAAGAGCCCGCAAGTGCCAGGATGACACCCTACAGAAAACTGATGATAGCCTTCAGGTCCTATGTAAATCCGGCAACAGGAGTTGGACCATCGTTTGAGGAAGTCTTGATCGAGAAAGTGATACATTTCTCACCGCCAAGATAGAAAGCTCAACAGAGGCAAGCCATTGGAGTAGACAAACTGCATATGTCAGAAAGCATCGGCGTGCCAAGGCTGAAATGTGTCTCCCCTGTTTTTATGTTGGAGATTGGCCGCTGTTGATGGTACCGAATGACTGTATCCTTGTCTTTCATGGTATCTGCAGCTGTTTTCTGAGTTCGTAACCAGACTCCTGTTAACAGATCAGAAAACAGCAATATACTGGTATGATGTAAACGTGGCAATAATTCTCCGCAGCCCTGCGTCCACCAGGAGAGCTCGCCTTATTCTACCAGAAGCAATTGACTAGGAGTGGCGGGCACTTGTTCTCA
Organism: uncultured Thermotogaceae bacterium; assembly: GCA_964611155.1. Classification (GTDB taxonomy): domain Bacteria; phylum Thermotogota; class Thermotogae; order Petrotogales; family Kosmotogaceae; genus UBA9910. Next base: position 439 of record CAZSXB010000046.1, on the reverse strand, counting down.
CACTCTCGATCCTTCGTTGAGCTTCGCTCAATCTGGTCTTGCCCGTGCAAAGAGTCAACCAGCATCCAGTCTGATCAAACTGGTTATTCGTTTCTTTGTATAGTTTGTCATTCTCGTCGAAGCAATGATTTCTCTCAGAAAATCTACAGTATGGGGTGATGGCTATGAAGAAGAGAGTGCTTTATGCAGTTCTTGTCATACTTCTGATATCTCTACTGGTCGGGTGTCTTCCTGACATGAAAGGTGAGAAGACTCTCGGGAAATGCACAGTGACGTTTGATAAGAACCACAATGATGAGACAGGGCACACCGAAGCTGACCCGCAAATCATGGAAGTTATCTGCGGAGAAACTGTCGAGGAACTCCCTGCACCACCGACCAGAGAAGCGTATTTGTTCGATCACTGGCTCATGGAAACCGAGGTGGAGTTTACAGAGGA
>CAZSXB010000045.1:12769-16690 GCA_964611155.1 uncultured Thermotogaceae bacterium | reverse complement strand
TCGGACTTGCTGTTCTCTCGTGTGCTAATCTATTAGATGAAACGAATACCATGTCTCTTCTCGAGGGATTGGGAGATTCTATGCAGGGGTGGTGGTAGATACCGCCATGGTCTTTATGGTTTCCTTCGTTCTCTGGATCACTTTTTTTGGCAGGGTGACATTCGGTTCTGTATTTTTCGGAATACTCGTCTCTGTAATAGCTCAGTTTGTTTCTCTCAGAATTGTCCCTCACGGACCTTCTGTTCGAACAGCAATCAGGATAGCTTTATCACTCCCAGTTGCCGTGATTCAGGCATTCAGGTTGCTGTTTTCCAGGGCGCTTTTCACTGCACGCTCAGAGAAATCGCCACAGAATCTTGTTGAAGAGTTCGGCAAGATAGTCTCCATAACCATGACTCCCGAGCAGGTTGTCATATCTAAGGAAGATGATCACGTTGTTGTGCACGAGGTGAAACGTTGATCTTTCATGTGACGATGACTTCGGTTATAGCCTCGATCATCATGCTTGTCTGGTTTGCTGCAGGCAGTAATCCCTGTAGGCTACTGGTTGCCTATTCTTCCATCTCTACAAGGCTTATAGTCTGCATTGTCTTCATCGAACTCGTTACGCAGGTTGATTTCATCTCTGAAGTTGCGCTTCTCTTTCTTCTCATGAACACATGCGGAACAATCATTGCAGCGCGCTACGTTGGGGGAAATGCCTGATGTGGATTGCGGGATATGTCTTCCTGATTACCGGGCTTGTCTTCATTGTATTAGGCACTCTCAGGGCGATTCTCGCCCACACCATGATAGGCACGCTTCATTTTTTGACAATCGCAGATACTGTGGGACTGATTCTTGTCGTCGTTGCAGCTTTCTTCTTCAACTGTCTTTCCGTTTTGGAGATGATTGCTTTCATCGTTGCCATAATGATTACTGCTCCCCTGGTGACACACGTCATTGCCAGATCTTTTGTAGACTCGAAAGGACACGAGTAATGACAGCAGTTGTTTCTGCGATCAGCGCTCTCTACTTCATCAGCGCTATTATCGTTTTGCTTTCAAAGACCAACTTCCAGGGCGTCATATGGTTTGGTATTATGGGTTCACTTTCGGCTGTTGCAATGCTTATTATCGGAGCTCCGGATGTTGCCATGACCCAGTTTACCGTGGGAGTTGCGCTTGTTCTCACAGTTTACATAATGGCACTCAGACGACAACGTCGGGTTCGTCTGGGTTATGTGAAGACCCATTCCATGATCGAACTGACCCCTGCTGGTTTTGCCGGGGTCGAGTGGGAAATCCTCCAGACAATCGGTAAGAAGGAAGGTTATCACATTGAGACAACCTTGTTTGATACCAAAAAGGAAGCCATTAGCGCGGTTGATGAGCACAGGGTAGACTTTCTCTGTGGTGGCTTCACTGAGGCAGACGGTACAACCACTACCAGTGTTATTCCCTATCTTGAGACATCCATATTTCTCTGTGACGGTGAAGAGGTTGATTTTGCACGACTGAAACAGAAGAGCAGGGAAACACTCAAACCAGTATTTCTCAGAAAGACCCGTTACGCTTTCATAGTATCCAAAACTTCGAAAGACCTTCTTGATGATCTGAAAGAAGATATTGTTGAGCTGGAAAATTCAGGGAAACTAAGAGAGATAGTGGAGCGTTATCTATGAAGATCGTGGGCGGGGTATCTGTAATAGTCCTCTTCACGATCGTTATATTGATGATGAACATTGATCTTACTATTCCTGCCCCTGTTGAACAGATTGTTGACAGAACAAACATTCCAAATGCAGTCACTGCGGTATATCTTGAGGCAAGGCTGTTTGATACGGTGTTCGAGATCATTGTATACAGCCTCACTGCCATGGGCGTTGCAATGCTATTGGGCTCGTTGCCCCTCAGAGCGGACGAACCTCAACAGGTCTTTCAGACTGTTACCGTTTTCAGTGGAGGACTTGCAGCCATTTCTATAACACTCTTCCTCTATGTGGTCCTCAACGGTCATGTGAGTCCAGGTGGCGGGTTCTCTGGCGGGGTCATCCTGGCAACAGGTATTGTGACTTATGCACTAACATCTGACTTCAGAAAGGCAACCAGACATTATGATATCTTAAGAATGAGGCCTCTCGAGAACGCCAGTCTGATAATGATATTCTCAGTTTCTACTCTGGTAATCCTGTTTCCCGAGTTTCATAGTAGTCTTCTTGCCCGTGGAAGTTTTGGTGCCACGATAAGCGGTGGTCTGATTCCCTTATTGAACCTCTTTATCGGCATCAAGGTTTATGCCGGAGCATGGAAGATGGCCAGTGAGTTCATACATCGCAGGGGGACACTATGATAGGCAGCCCCGTTGTTTACTTTTCTATTGCAGGAATGCTGGCAGGGGTTCTGGGCATGATCTTTGCAAGAAACATCATTAAGAAAATCCTTGCTTTCGGAATAGTTGAGACGTCCATAAACCTTATCTATGTTGGGGTATCTTCAAGATCCGGTATCATCCCTCCAATTATTCGTGACGGCGTCTCATTGACCGCCTATGCTGATCCAATTCCCCAGGCAGTTATCATCACTGGCATCATCATTTCTTTTGCCCTCCTCTGCCTTGCACTTGTCTTTGCTGTTATCATCCAGAATCATTACCACACAATGGATGTGAATACTATTGAAACGAGCTACGAGAGAGAGGAATCATGCTAGCGATCACGCTGATTCCTGTGTTGGGTGGCCTCATATGTCTGGCCTTAAAGGGGAGGCGAAAGGCTCTTCTGTCTGTAGTGATCTTGACTGTTATTGTCACCGGTGCCCTGCTGCCGTTCATACTCTTTCAGGAGTCACAGATAAACATTGGCGAATGGGGAGATATTGGTATCAGGCTGGAAATGGATCCACTAGCTGTTCCTTTCATTCTTTCTGTGTTCATCGTGATACTGGCCACGACTCTCAACTCTGTGAAGAGAAACTATGGTCATTTGTTCTACTCCCTCATCTTGATACTCTATGGCACCCTCAACGCCATCTTTCTTTCCAGAGATCTGTTCAATATCTTTGTTACTGTAGAGCTTGCTTCGATTATCTCCTATATTATGATCTCCTACGAGAAGAGAGCGAGACAGGCGTGGGCGAGTCTCAAGTACTTGATGATTTCCTCTCTTGGGTTGAGCATCTATCTACTGGGGATTGCTCTTGTCTACATGGAGACGGGTTCGTTCGCGCTTGAAGGACTTGCACATGTCTCGACAGTGTCATCTGTGCTGATATTCGGAGGTCTGGCTGTAAAATCAGGTCTCTTCATGTTCTCGATGTGGCTTCCTGATGCTCACTCGAGTGCACCTGTAGAGGTTTCTGCAATACTCTCTGGCCTCATAGTAAAAATGAACGTCTATTTTGCAGTTAGATTTGCGGTATTCGATTCGTTCAGCTGGATAACTGAAGCCTATGTTGTCATAGGAGTCGGTAGCGCAATTCTCGGGGTCATTTTTGCGATCAGTACAAACGATGCAAAAAAACTCCTCGCATATCACACTGTATCACAGGTTGGATTCATGATCGTAGCCTGTGACATGACATCTGCCTGGTATGCTTTTAGTCATGCCGTCTTCAAATCGCTGTTGTTCTTGGTGGTAGGCAATATCTCTGTAAGGCTAAAAACAAAGAACTACAAGAAATGGTCAAGAAAACTGGACCGAACCGAGTACCTGTTCCTCCTGATAGGCTCTCTGGCAATATCCGGCTTCCCATTGACTTCGGGTGCTGTCACCAAAGAGATAATCATTCATGGAGCAGGTTTCCCCTGGTTGAAGGTGTTGCTCCTCTTTGCTGCAACGGGAACCGCGATTAGCTTTTCAAAGTTCGTCTTTCTGAAACCTTCAAAGCACTTCTCAAGGCTTCCGCTCAGCACATTGCTTGCTTATGTGGTGCTTTCAGTAAC